>NZ_CP036523.1:315237-630474 GCF_008151785.1 Peptacetobacter hiranonis | reverse complement strand
ATATAATTTTTGATTTAATCCCTTTCTTTATATCATTTTTTACTATATAATATAGTTGGTTAGATTGTTAGAAAATTGTTAAAGAGAGGATGATTTTTTTATGTTCAAGTCTGTGGACAAGAATGCGTTCAGAGACGCTTTTCGTGCGTCTATACCAATTTTTATCGCCTACGTTCCAATTGGTTTAGTTGGTGGTATTTTATTAAATGCATCTGGGGTAAATTTATTCTTTATTTTCTTAATGTCACTTTTAGTCTTTAGTGGAAGTGCTCAGTATATTGCAGCATCTATGATAGCTACTGGAGCACCTATTTCTTCTATAATCGTTACTACATTAATTATAAATTTAAGACATTTTTTAATGAGTTCAAATCTAAATATGGTTATAAAAAATAAAAGCCCAAAATATATACTTCCTTTTGGACTTGGTTTAACGGATGAAACTTTTGCCGTAAATTATGAAAAATATATTTCAGGAAAATGGGATGATACTAGAGCAATGCTAGTAAATTACCTATGTTTAGCAATTTGGCTATTCAGTTTCTGTGCTGGATCATTTTTAGGAAACTTCATAAGCATAGATACTTACATCTCAGGATTTATAATTACTGCACTATTTACAACTATGGTAATGGGAGCAATCAAAAACTTTGTGTACGTTTTAGTTGCAATTATTTCAATTTTATCATTTATACTTCTTTATAGTATGACTCACAGCAGTTTAATAATGGTTGTTTCTCCTATAATCGCATGTGCATCAGGACTTATAATTGAAAAGATTTTAAATACTTCTAAAGATGAGGAAGGAGTTGTTGCAGATGAGTAATATGTCGATATTATTAGTATGTCTTGGAATGGGTGCAGTAACTTATGCACCAAGAGTACTACCACTTCTTCTTTTCGCAGGCAAAGAAATGCCAAACTGGTTAAAAGAAGCTTTAAAATTCGTGCCTGTTGCAATGCTTAGTGCATTAATTGCAAAAGACGTATTTTTCAAGGACGATGCACTATTTATGAGCTTATCAAACCCAAAAGTACTTGCATTTATGATACTAATACCAGTGGCAGCAAAATTCAAATCTATACCTATATCATTAGTAGTAGGTGTAGGAAGTATATTACTTTTTTCAACAATATTATAAATAAAAATTTATATGTTAATAACTCTCAGGGATTGAAGTCATAGACAAGCTCCTCTCCAGCTTCGACGTGTGTACAATTAAATAGTTCTATTGAAAAAATTCCTCACGTCTCCAGATTGTCGAGAGAGCTTTGTCTACACACTTCAATCCACTAAGTTAGTTATTATCCCTATAAAATTTAATTTGAACAAATCGGATAAGTTAATAAAATTTTAAGAAGCTTTTTATTTAAGTTGTTATAATTTTACTTTCTTTTTAATTCTATATAAAAATCAAAACTTTGCCAAGAATATTGATAGTATGTAGCATAGTATCAATAGAATAGGTAATTTTTGATTTATCTCATTAGATATGATTCTTGAATTGCTCTATATATTTTTCTATAATAGTTTTCTGCTTCTCTTTCAGCTCTGTCAGCAGTTCTCGATTTCAATGTGCTTATTTCAGCCACTTCTTCAATAAAGCTTCCATAGTGCTGTCTTCTAGCTTCTGTCATTCTTCCATTCAAATAATCCTTAATTATCCTGTGTATTTGAAGATCTGGATATCTTCTGATAGGTGAAGTAAAGTGACAGTAACAGTCTGTAGCAAGAGTGTAATGCTCTGTGCAAGAGCTAGAATATCTAGCCTGTCTATTTGCCTTTCTAACTATACACTTCAAAAGTTCCTCAACACCTTCATTAGGAACACTGTTTATCATTCTCTGAATGTCTAAAGGTGTTATCTCATCTAATTCAATCTCTCTAAGTCCTAAATCATAAGTAGTTACGAATGTAGAAGGTACTTTATTTTTATTTCTATGAGGATTTTCTAGGATTCGATAAATAAAAGGAATTTCCTCATTTACAAAATGCTTTGCTACAGTTTCATTGGCAACAATCATAAATTCCTCGATTATTATATTTGCAGCCCTTCTCTCTTCTGTGATAAGGTCAATTGGAATTCTATTTTCGTCCAATATTACTCTTTTCTCAGGAGTATCAAAACTCAAAGCACCTCTTTTTATCCTTCTATCTCTCAAAATTTGTGCTAATTTATCAGCCTCTTCAAAATCCTGTATAAAATCTTTATACTGCTCTATTAACTTTTTATCTTTATTTTCTATAATATCTGATACATCATCGTAATTTGTTCTTAGATGAGATGCTATCACACTTTCACAGATCCAATGGTTTACAGTTATCCCATGCTTATCAATTTCAATAAATACTGACAAAGTCAGCTTCTCCTCACCTTGATTTAAACTACATATTCCATTTGAAATCTCTGGTGGAAGCATTGGAATTACCCTATCATTAAGGTAGACAGACGTAGCTCTTCTTCTAGCCATTTTGTCTATGCAGCTGTACTCTCTCACATAATGGCTTACATCTGCAATATGAACGCCTAAAATATAATTCCCATTAAAATTCTTATTTATACTTATTGCATCGTCCAAATCCTTAGAATTTTTTCCATCTATTGTAAAAGTTTTTAAATCCCTCAAATCAACTCTTTTATTTATCTCATATTCAATTCGTTCATCTGAAAGCCTGCACGCTTCTTTGGTTATTCTCTCGTCAAATTCTTCATCTATTCCAAATTCACTCACGTCGAATTTAGATATTTTCAATCTATTTTTTAGATACTCGGATTCTATAGATTTTGAATTTTCCTTAGAAGATTCTGATACAGGTCTTCCATCTTTTATTAATTTTTTTAGTAGGTTGCCATTTTCTGAAATCATATCAAACACCTCCAGAACAAATTAACGCATTGTATTATTTTAAATCTAGTTGTTTATACTATAAATAATTCTCTATATAGCAATTTGTCTACTATAAAAGTATAGTAGACAAATTTGTTTTTATTGTATTTTTATTTAATTACTATTTTATAATTAATAACTTAATATTTTTTAAGTATCTTGAAGTCTATTTCTTTTCTATCTATATCTACGTTTACTACTTTTATTCTTACAGAGTCACCGATTTTGTACATTTTCTTAGTTCTTTCTCCAAGAACACAGAAGTTTTCTTCGTCGTAATTGTAGTAATCATCTCCCATATCGGCAAGTCTTACAAGACCTTCAACGCTGCTAGGTAGCTCTACAAATATACCGAAGTTTGTAACTCCAGAAACAGTACCGTCATATTCCTGACCAATTCTTTTTTCCATGTATACTGCTTTATAGTAATCGTCAACTTCTCTTTCTGCAACATCTGCTGCTCTTTCCTGTTCAGATGAATGGTCTGATGCATAAGACACAACTGCTTCAAAGTGAGCCTTTGCTTTTTTGTCCATTCTTCCATTTATCACTTCTTTTATAACTCTGTGTATCTGAAGGTCAGGATATCTTCTTATTGGAGAAGTGAAGTGGCAGTAGAATTTAGCTGCTAGTCCAAAGTGACCTTCACAGTTTGGAGAATATCTCGCCTGTCTTAAAGATCTAAGCATTATCGCACTTATTGCACTTTCTTCTGGTTTTCCAGCTATCTTTTTAAGAACAGTCTGTAATGCTTTTGGATGGACTTCTTCATCTTTTCCATTATTTACTTTGTATCCAAAGCTAGATATGAATTTTCCTAAAGTAGCCATTTTTTCATCAGATGGGTTTTCGTGAATTCTGTAGACAAATGGCATTGTTAACCAGTAGAAATGTTCTGCAACAATTTCATTTGTAACAAGCATAAACTCTTCTATCATTCTGTTTGCTATTCTTCTTTCGTAAGGCTCTATATCAACAGGAATTCCCTCTGAGTCAAGTACTATCTTAGATTCTGGGAAGTTGAAATCTATAGCTCCTCTTCTATCTCTTTTATCCATAAGGATTCTAGCTAATTCCTCAGCTGTTCTAAAATCGTCTACTAAATGAGCAAATGTTTTGCATAATTTTTCATCATTTTTTTCAAGAATATCAGACACTTCTGTGTAAGTCATTCTCGCTTTTGAGTCTATAACAGTTTCTCTAATATCGTGGTCCACAACTGTACCATGTTTGTCTATTTCCATTATTACAGAAAGTGCAAGTTTATCCTCGCCCCGATTTAAACTGCAGACACCATTAGATAATTCTTTTGGAAGCATTGGAATTACCTTATCTACTAGATAAACTGAAGTCGCTCTTTTTAGTGCTTCTTTGTCTATTTTGCTGCCCTCAGTTACATAATGGCTTACATCTGCTATATGTACCCCAAGTTTGTAGTTTCCATTTTTTAATTTTTCAACAGAAACAGCATCGTCTAAATCCTTAGCATCGTCACCGTCTATTGTGAATATATTCCAATCTCTTAAATCAAGTCTTCCTTCAAAATCAGCCTCTGTTGGAGCAGTTATCTGTTCTGCCTCTCTCTGAACTTTTTTAGGGAAATCATCAGGTAGATTATTTGCCCTTACAATAGAGTCTATTTCAACGTATCTATCTCCCTTTTTCCCTATAACCTCAGTTATTACACCTTCAGGTTTTTTGCCAGCTCTTGGGTATAAAGTTATCTTGCAGACAACTTTGTCCCCAGTAGTTGCGCCGTTAAATCCTGATTTTGGAACGTATACGTCTTTTGTAAGTCTTTTGCTATCTGGAACGACAAATGCAAATCTCGCATCGCATTTCTGGAAAGTACCTACAACCTCAGTTATTTCTCTCTTAACTATTCTAAGTATTTTTCCTTCTGCTCTTCTTTCATCTGTCGCTTCCTTTACAACCTCAGCAACTACTCTATCACCATGCATTGCAGTTTCTACATAGTCAGCTGGAATGAATAAGTCCTGAACAAATTCTTCATCTGACTCAACAAATCCAAATCCTTTTTCGTGTGCGACAAACTTTCCTACAAAAAGTCCTGCCTGTTCTGCAGACATTATTTTGTTCTTTTTAGTTCTAACTACATATCCATCCTGCTCTAATTCTTCTATGAAGTTGTAGAACATTGGTCTTTCTGATGTGTGTATGTCAAATATTTTTGCTAGTTCTTCCATTTTTAGTGGAACATATCCAGGTTCGTTTATTAAACCTACTAATTGTTCTTTTAATCCAGGTATCATAGTTATACCTCCTTCTTTTTTTCTCTAAATTTATATTATTTACTACATATATATCTTTATTGATGTTTACTATATTATACACCTTATTTACTTTTTTTAGGCTAAATCTGTGTTATTTTGTTTGTTTTATTAAATTTTTAGGGAATTTTTTTATTTCTTGTTTATTTTGTTATTTCTCAATATTATATAACAATTTTTAAGATTTTAATATATTTTATCATAAATATTTTTAAAATAAAAAGCACCCAAACTAAATTGAGTGCTTTCTATTTTATACTATTTTAAATTCGCTAAAATTAAATATTATGTTGTTATTCTTAGAATCATAAAAACTATTTTTCTAATTTCACATCATATTTCATTGATATTACTAATATCTTTTTTAAAATTCACTTGATTATTTTTTAATAATCTGTTGATTATGAATAAATATAAATTATTTTTTTTACCTATTTTATACTATTATATTAGTTAGTTATATGTACTCTGTAACATATATAACTATATAATTTTTTAATATTAAATAATCTGATTTATTATTTAAGCATAATATAGCATTCAGCAATTCATAAACCCTTGATACAAAAGATTGTATACTTCTGTACAGCGACTAAACAAAATCTCCAAACTTTTTCATAGCTAAAATCTTTTATATTAATTATTATTCAAATTCAACTACTTCCAAAGATCCAAATAATTCTTTACGAGATCTCGGTTTTATTCTCCAAGCATTTCCCTTGTTTACACCTACATATTTCTCACTAGTTGATGTATGACCTCTCCAATCATAAGTTACTTCTCCACTCTTAATCAGTGAAATAAATGTAGAAAATTTTGGTGATCTAGAAAATTCAATACGCTTGTAATTATACATCACAGTATCGTTGATAACTTTTTTATCTGCAGTAATCCATAGAGTTGCTCTATGTTTTTTATTGAGTGCCTCTTCTAATGCATCAAATGTCCAGAATGCTGTCATTTCATCTTTTTTAGTCTTTCGTCCAGGTCCCATAAGCTTTACAATATTTTTTACTTCATCTACAACTAAATAAAATCCGTGCTTATTCTGAGGCGCATCTTGACAACCTATAGTAATATATAAATCTTTGCATTTAGGATGTTTTTCTGAATCGTATCCATAAATCAAAGGAAATACCTTAACTCTATGTTTATCATTGGGTTCCACTTCTTCAATATAAGTTCCTTCAAATGATGGTCTCAATGTAAGTAACGTATCTTTAGTTGATTTACTACCTTTTCCTTTAAGTTCAAGAACCCCTTCTATATCTCCGTCTTTACGGTTATTAGTTTCAACTTTCATTTCATGTTCTAATGTCTCACCAACATCTTTGGGAGATTCCTTTCCCTTTCCTTTTACATTAGGAACAAAAGTGTTCTTTTGAACAATTCTTTTTAAGTCATCTTTTATCATATCAAAAGCCTGATTTACTGTATCAATACCTATCTGACTAGAAATATAATCAATACTAGGTGTATTGCGTGTCAAATTGATTATAAATAAACACTTTTTACCATCTACTTTTTCATATGTAGAAAAATATATTAAATCCCCCTCACATATCTCACCCTCACGACAACACTTCGACAAACCATAAAAAGACCATCTTCTATCACCTCGTTTACCATTGACAATATAAAAATTCATATCAATTAATTTTGAATATTCAGGTAATATAAATAATGCTTGTGTCATCACACCATTTTCTTTTCCGTGATCTAACTTTTCATAATCTACAATATTCATTTTTTTCAACATTGTTCGAAAAAAGCCATTGCAGTCTGTATTATTTTTTCTCATCATGGTATTTGTCATACGCACAATAGCATATTCACTATTCTGGATTTTCTGTATATTCATTATTTCTTCTTTTTCATCTGTATAGGGTATAAATATCATTTTATTTCCTCCTTAATTATTTCTTTTTAGTAACACCGAGAGATCACTACTTACAGCATAGGCTAGCTCATTCATTGTTGAGATTCTCGGATTTTTTATTTTACCTTTTAAAATTCTGCTTATAGTTGTTTGATCTATTCCGTAGCCTTTGCTACTAATACTTAATTCCAATCTATTCAGTTTTTTTAGACGATTTCGTATATTATCCGCAAAAATTAGCAAATAATCATCCTCAAAATAGCCTGACCTTTCCCTTTCAAAGGACCTTGTACATAAATTCGCTGGATTTACATTTAAAGCTTTTGATATTCTTAAAAGAGTTTTTAGCTGTATATCCTGTTCACCTTTTTCTAAACGACTCAATCCAACACGGTAATATTCTGCTTTTTCAACTAGCTTTATTTTACTCAATCCCTGTCGCTTTCGTTCGATACTGATATTATTACCAATTATTAATAACAATTTTCTGTAATCTGATTCTGGCATATTACTTACCTCCTAATAATTAATATACACTATTTCACCTTATTAAAATCGGCATTTAACTATCATTATTACCGGCTTTAATCACTTCAATATTTTAGAAATAAAAAAAGTATTATAAAAAAATGAGGATAGACATTAGCTATCCTCATTTTTTTTATAATACTTTTTTTATTTCTAAGGCTATTGCCTTAGCTAACAATGGTGGTACCGCATTGCCCACTTGAGTGTATTGGGGTATCTCTTTTCTTCGTAATAATCCTCCAGTTGTACGCTTTCCTAAAAATTCAAATGAATCATCAAAAGATTGACATCTTGCCATTTCTCTAACACTAAAGGTTCTTGGTTCCCATGGACTAATATAATCATCTGCAATCGTTACAACTGTAGCTGATGGTTGTGTTGGAGAAAATCTCTGTCTAATATTCTTTTTAGTAAGTAGAATTTCTACCTGTTCCTTAGAGCAACCTCTTTTTTTAAACAATTCTATAACACTATTCTTATTCATACCTAATTTTTCACAACAAAGATTTATTAACGCTGGTTTGTCGGATATATCAATACCTTTTTCCATAATCCTTTTTTTTAAAACTGTTCCAGTTTCACCTGGTTCAAACAAACTGAATCTTTCCCTTACAATATCCGTTTGCTTTGACAACTCTATATTCAACTTTTTTTTTGATGGAATAGTTTTACCATCAATTCCTGGTGTTCTTCCATTAATGCTATCTATTTGATACTGGGATAATTCTTTGTTCACTAAATCTCTTTGTTTCTCATCAGTTATTAAATCACCAATAGCTTCTTGAAGAGAAACATAGTTCTCTGGAGCTACTGTAGGTTCTGGATACTGTGGTTGTTTTAGACCTTTTTTATATCCTATAAAAATAATTCTATTTCGTCTTTGTGGAACACCATAATCTGCAGCATTAAGAATTCTGGGTTCTAACGTATCATACCCTATTTCATTCAACTCTCTTCTCAGAATATCTGGAGTAACACTTCCATCTGGATAAGCTATTCCTGTAATACCAACATATCCCATGAATTGCATATCTGCAAAACCCTCTACATTTTCTAAAACAATATATTTTGGCTTTATTTCATCAACAACTCGGACATATTCACCAAACAACATATTTCTAGGATCAGATTTATCTCTTCTGCCAGCTCTTGAAAAACCTTGACAACTAGGTCCACCTATTAGTAAATCAATCTCTGGTATTTTTTGATTCTTAAAAATATCAAGACTTTCAATACATTTAAAAATAGTTTCTCCAGTTAAATCTCTTATATCAGAACGTTCAAACCAAGTATTTTTGCCCTGAATTAAACCGAGTTGCTCATGTCTATTTTTATATGTAACTTCTACCATTTCACTAATATCTGAACTAAATAAAATATGAAATCCTGCTTGAATAAGCCCTTCAGAACATCCCCCCGCACCACAAAATAAATCTACAGCATATGGCATTTTTTCAACTCCTTTCTGATATTTTTACTTGTAAATTCTAACATATTTGCCTTTAAAAGTCCAGGCCAATCTTACAAACCTGTATATTCCATTGCAAATGCAAATATTCACCTAATCCTAGTTTATTTTCCTAAATTTTTTTAATTGATTCTATTAATAAATTCATAATTTGCATTATATATGTTATAACAAAATATAATAATCGATATATCTACAGTGCCAAACAAATCGTTAATAATTTCAAAACAAATACATAACTCAAGATTATTATTATAAAAATAGTTAATAACAATAGACAAAAAACTGACTGTTACTCATTAATATTATAAATACTATTAGCAACTTAATAAATGTTAGAATAATAAAAATTAATCTCTATTATTTTCAAAAATACCTTTCATCTATAGGATGTACAAAAAATTAAAACTTAACACAAAATTTCACAATTACTTTTGTAGTAATTTATATAAATATAATAAAAAAAATATATAATATTTAAAGTTATATTTTTTATGTGATAAACTATATATGTTATTTATTTTATACTCTTCCTTTTATAATCTTTTATAATTATTGAATAACTATAATTATCAAGATTAGTTTTTTTATTAAACTAACAATATAAATTTTACTTTCTATATAAAAATACCGTCGATTTCTAACAACATCAACGGTATCTTCTACTTCAAAATTAAATTTAATTTTAAAATCCTCTAGTCTGACAATGGCCGGTTGCAGACTATTTTGTAACTATAATTAATGCTAGTGCATTTAAAAAGAATAAAACTGACACTACTTTAGTTACTTTGTTTAAAAATGCCTGTTTTCCCTTTGGTTTGAAGTATGTCTGATTTCCTTCTGCTCCATACTGAGAAGGCATAGCAGTTTTATTTTCCTGTGGCATTATAACTATTATTAAAGCTATACCAAGTGCAACCTGTAACGCCATTAAAACATTAACCATACTGTTCCCTCCTGTTTATCGAATATATTCTTACATTTTAGTGTAACATATATTTCGCTATTTTTCAACAAATTATAAACTTGAATAATAATTTTTAATTCAAAAATTATCTACTTCTGTTAAAAAAGTTCAACAACATATACGTCACAAATTTTACATTTGGTTATAATTTACTGCGACAAAAATTGTTAAAATATTCATACATTATATGACATTTTCTATCTTTTTTATTAAATAGCATTTTTTCAAAATATTGCAACATAGACTTTTTAAAATCCTTCTTATATACTCAATTATGTAGAAATAGTTTTATTTTTAACAAGAATTGTATTATTTTTTTGTATTGTAAAGGGAGGATTTTTCGATGGCAAATTATATTCCAGGCACTTATGAAGGTGCTGCTCGTGGTTATCGAGGAAAATTAGTAGTTAATGTAACTGTAACTGAAGACAAAATATCTGATATTCAGATAGTTAAACACAAAGAAGTTCGTGGTCTTGCTTGGGATCTTCCAACATCTCCAATAGAAGTAATTCCACCACAGATTATAGAATTCCAATCACTTAATATACCTCTTGTTAATGGTGCAGACCTTACAAGTCAAGCTATATTAGACGCTGTAGCAAGTGCTTTAAAAGAAGCCGGTGCTACTGACGAGGATATCGAAGCTTTAAAAAATGTTCCATATCCTTTAACTGAGGAAGCAAAAGATGAGATATTAAATGTAGATATAGCTGTTTTTGGAGCTGGAGCAGGTGGTTTAGCTGCTGCAATTGAAGCTAAAGAGGCAGGCAAAAATGTTGTACTTATAGAAAAACAAGGGATCACAGGTGGTTCTACTGCTCGTTCAGGAGGAAAACTTCTTGGATGTGGTACAAAATGGCAGAAAAAACAGGGAATTCACGATACTGTAGAAGATTGTTACGACTATCTAATGGAAGTTGGTAATCGTCGTGGAGATTTCATGAACCCTTCTAAAAATAGATACTTAGTAGATAATTTAAATGATACTTTAGATTGGCTATGTGGTATGGGGTACGAGGTTCAGGACGTTGAAGCAATACACGTTTCACTTCAGCCTTGGCGTGTTCACAACAGTATGGGCGGTGGTGGACAGACAAATGGTCAAGGTGGAGAAATAACTACTCCAATGACTCACCACTATGTAGATAAGTTAAATGGAGAAATAATTTACAATACTGCTTTAAAAGAATTATTAACTGACGAAACTGGAAGAGTTGTCGGTGCTGTGTGCGATAAATTAGATGGCTCAAAATTAACTGTTTACGCAAAAGACGCTGTTATAATCACTACTGGAGGATATGCTAGAAACAAAGAAATGTGTTCAAGATATCCAGTTGCACACTACTTCTCTACTGCTCCAAAGAGCAATACTGGTGAAGGTCTAGTTGCTGCAGAAAATATAGGAGCTAAAAACCTAGTTCATCCAGGTGTTCAGGTTGTATATACTAGTTTAACTTGTGGAATAGGTATAAATGACGAATCTGGATTAATTGTTAATGAAAGAGGAGAGCGTGTTGTAAATGAATGGAGCTATCAGTACCACGTTTCAGACGCTATTGCAAATTCTAACAGCAACTGCGGTTGGTATATAACTAGTGGAAATGAGCCTTATGGTGGTGTTCAGTATGGATTTAAACAGGCTTTAGATGGTGTTAGCAGAGATAAAGTTGCAGATAGTATAGAAGAATTAGCTGAAAAAATCCATATAGATCCAAAAACTTTAAGAGCAACATATGATAGATATTGCGAATTAGTTGAAAAAGGTGAAGACGAAGATTTTGGTAAACCTGCTAAATTCCTTCATCCAATAGAAGGACCAAAATTTGCTGCACTTAGATTACATCCTTGTGTAACTGTTACTTTTGGTGGTCTTGAAACTGATTTATCTTCAAGAGTTTTAGATAATAATGGTGATCCAATACCAGGATTATTCGCAGCTGGAGAGGTTGCAGGAACTGGTATGTATGGAACAGAATATCCAACTTGTGGAACATCAATTGGTGGAGCACTATTCTATGGAAGAATTGCGGGAAGAATGGCTTCAGGAAAATCAATGTTATAAGAATATATAAAAAAGATGGCGATTTTTTATCGGCATCTTTTTATTTTATCCATAAAAGAAGAGTTGATATATTATATTTTGCTCCAGGCTTCGTCGATTTCTTCTCTTGTTCGAACTCCGTTCGAATCTAAGGTCGAAATCAACTCCAGATTGTCGCATCAATATAATATACTCAACTCTTTTTATAATTTTCAATTTAAAAAGATTGCCGATAAAAATTTCGCCATCTTATTTTTATATATTTATAACTGGAGTAACTCGCAAGTGTCGCTAGAGTAGTAGTTATTTATCTTGCTATTTTTATTTTGTAAATTAATTCATTCTATTTTATAAAATTGCTTTTCCTTTTGTATAATGAAAACCGTTATATATTGTCGAACAATGTAATGTTCTCAAGTTTTTTATTCGTTCATTTTCTTATTTTTATGATCTAAGTATACATTCACAGCAATGTTTATTATTATGTATATATTTGATACCTTTATTCCAAATATATACATTATTACTGTAATTAATCCTAGTATCCATAAAGTCAGACATATTTTATTGTTTGTTTCTTTTGGGTATACGCTTTTTCTTATTACTCCAGATGTTCCTAGATAGCCGACTAAAATTATTAAGTATACTCCCCATATTGTGAGGATTGAATCGCCAATTCCAAGATGATTGAATGCACTTCCAAATAAAATAAACGAAACTAACAATACACCTATAAGTACAATTATATTAGATAATTTACTATACATTTTTTTAGAGAAGTTTATCATTTTTTTCACTCCTTAAAATTTATTTTTAAGACGTCTTTTAGGTGTTTTTATGTTATCATCGTTTTGTTTTTAACACAATAGTAGAGAATAATCTGTAATTATATTGTCACTAACTTAATCCGAACTTATTTTCCTATTTTTCAACAAATTATAAACTTGGATAATAAATTTTACATTTTTAACAAAAGAAAAAGAGCCACTGCAAATTGCAATGACTCTATCCGTATATATTAACCTTACTCTGTGTACAGACAAAATTTATTTGATGGATAAATTTTAAAGTTTTATTATTTTATTATATTTTTTATGTAATCCATACTCAGAAAAGATATCAATATCTATTATTTTTAATTAATCAGTACTAAAAAATACTATCTAACTATTAGAGTGTGACCAGTCATTTCTTTTGGCTGTTCCATTCCCATCATGTCAAGTACTGTTGGAGCTATGTCTGATAATCTTCCGTCGTCAAGAAGTTTTGCTCCTTTAAATTCTTCTCCAGCTACTATAAATGGAACTGGATTTGTTGAATGAGCTGTTACAGTTTTTCCTGTTTCAGGATCTGTCATAAGTTCAGCATTTCCGTGGTCAGCAGTTATTATTAAGCTTCCACCTTTTGCTATTATCTTATCAGCTAATTCTCCAACACATTTGTCAACAGTTTCAACAGCTTTTACTGCTGCGTCCATGCTTCCTGTGTGTCCAACCATGTCTGGGTTTGCGAAGTTTACAACTATGAAGTCGTATTTATCTTCGTTTAATTTTTCTTCTACATTTGCAAGTAGTTCGTTTGCAGACATTTCTGGCTGTAAATCGTAAGTTGCTACTTTTGGAGAAGGGATTAATAATCTGTCTTCTCCTTCGTTAGGTTCTTCTACACCACCGTTGAAGAAGAATGTAACGTGAGCATATTTTTCTGTTTCTGCTGCTCTTAACTGAAGTTTTCCGTTTTTAGCTAGGTATTCACCTAGTGTATTTACAAGAGTTTCAGGTTTGTACGCAACATTAACATCATCGTTTATAGCTGCATCGTATTCAGTTAAGCATACGAAATATGTATTGAAGAATTCTCTAGAGAATCCATCAAAATCTTTAACAGCTATTGCTTTTGTTATCTGTCTTGCTCTATCTGGTCTGAAGTTGAAGAATATTACAGAATCATTTTCTTTTATTGTAGCTACAGGTTTACCATCTTTTTCGATTACTGTAGGTACTATAAATTCGTCGTTTATATCATCTGCGTAAGATTTTTCTATAGCATCTAATATACATTCTGATTTGTTTCCTTCACCTTTAACCATTGCATTGTATGCAAGTTCTACTCTTTCCCATCTGTTATCTCTGTCCATTGCATAGTATCTTCCTGATACTGTTGCAAATTCACCGACACCAGCTTCTTTCATAGCTTCAAGAGTTTCTTTAGCATATCCTATTGCACTTCTTGGATCAGTATCTCTACCATCTGTAAATGCATGAACATATACTTTTTCTACTCCTTTTTTAGCTGCCATGTCTAAAAGACCTTTTAAATGTTCTATGTGAGAATGTACTCCACCATCAGATAATAATCCCATTATGTGTAGTGCATTTTCTTTTGCGTTTTCCATTGCCTGACAAAGAACTTCATTAGTGAAGAAATCTCCGTCCTGTATTGATTTTGTTATTCTTGTAAGTGGCTGGTATACTATTCTTCCTGCACCTATGTTTGTATGACCAACTTCTGAGTTACCCATCTGTCCATCAGGAAGACCTACATCTAGCCCACTTGCTCTCATTAAAGTGCATGGATAATCAGTAGATAATCTATCTAAGTTTGGAGTTTTTGCTGTGTATATAGCATTTCCGTCGTGTTCTTTAGAATATCCATATCCATCCATTATTACTAATGCTACTGGTTTTTTCATATTTATATCTCCTTAAAACTATACTCTTAAATCTATCACTTATCGTAATTAATCTAATAGTATTAATTAGAAGTTAAGTAATGCAAGGAAATCTTCAGCTTTTAAGCTTGCTCCACCAACTAATGCACCATCTATATCACTCTGTGCCATTATTTCAGCTACATTTGCTGGTTTAACAGATCCACCGTACTGTATTCTAACTTCTTCAGCTAATTCTCCGTATAATCCTTTAACAACTTCTCTTATATAAGCTATTACGTCGTTTGCCTGTTCTGAAGTTGCAGTTTTTCCAGTTCCTATAGCCCATATTGGTTCGTAAGCTATTACAACTTTTGCTAAATCTTCTTTAGCTACATCTTTAAGAGCAGCTTCAACCTGAACTTTAACTACATCTTTAGTTTTGTCAGCTTCTCTTTCTTCTAATGTTTCACCACAGCAAACTATTGGATCTATACCAACTTCTAAAGCTTTTAATACTTTTTTGTTTACTGTTTCATCAGTTTCGTTGAAGTACTGTCTTCTTTCAGAATGTCCTATTATAACATAGTCCATACCTATTTCTTTAAGCATTGCTGGTGCAACTTCTCCAGTGAAAGCTCCGTTATCTTCAAAGTGCATGTTCTGAGCACCTATTTTTATATCAGTACCTACTACTGCTTCTTTAAGGTCTTTTAATAATGTGAAAGGTGCACATATAACTGCTTCAGCTTTATCTGGGCAAGTTTTTCCTTTAACTGCTTCAGCGAATTCTAAAGCTTCTTTTATAGTTTTATTCATTTTCCAGTTTCCTGCTATTATAGGTTTTCTCATGTTTTTATTCCTCCAAAATTTTATCTATTTTATAGTATATTCTTCTTATTTTGCGTCTAAAGAAGCTATACCTGGTAATTCTTTTCCTTCTAAGAATTCAAGAGATGCTCCACCACCTGTAGATATGTGAGTCATTTTATCTCCGAATCCCATCTGGTTAACAGCTGCTGCAGAGTCTCCACCACCTATTATAGTAACGGCTTCTGTTTCTGCCATAGCTTTTGCTACTGCTTCAGTACCTTTTGCGAAGTTTTTGAATTCAAATACACCCATTGGTCCGTTCCATACAACTGTTTTAGCTGCTTTAACTTCATTAGCGAATAATTCAGCAGTTTTTGGTCCTATATCAAGACCTTCACAGTCAGCTGGTATATCTCTTCCTTCAGATATCATTGGAGTTTCATTTTCTCCAAACTTAGCAGCGTAAGTTACGTCTATTGGTAATAATAATTTAACACCTTTAGCTTCAGCTTTAGCCATCATTTCTTTTACGTAATCTATTTTATCTTCTTCACAAAGTGAGTTTCCTATTTCATGTCCCATAGCTTTAAGGAATGTATATCCCATTCCTCCACCTATTATAAGTGTGTCTACTTTGTCTAATAAGTTGTTTATAACACCTAATTTATCAGAAACTTTTGCTCCACCTAATATTGCAACGAAAGGTCTTTCTGGAGTTTCAACAGCTTCTCCTAAGAATTTTAATTCTTTCTGTATTAAGTATCCGCAAGCTCTTTCTTCTAAGAATTCACCAGCACCTACTGTTGAGCAGTGAGCTCTATGAGCAGTACCGAAAGCATCGTTTACGAATATTTCTGCAAGTGATGCTAATTCTTTTGAGAAGTTTTCTTCGTTTTTAGTTTCTTCTTTTCTATATCTAGTGTTCTGAAGTAGTATTACTTCTCCGTCTTTCATTTCTGCAGCTGCTTTTTTAGCATTTTCGCCAACTACACAGTCATCTGCAGCGAATTTTACTTCCTGTCCTAACATTTCAGATAATCTTTTTGCTACTGGTGCTAAAGATAATTCTGGTTTTGCTTCTCCCTTTGGTTTACCTAAGTGTGAGCAAAGTATTACTCTAGCATTGTGGTCTATAAGGTATTTTATTGTTGGTAGTGCACCGTTTAATCTGTTTTCATCAGTTATTACACCGTCTTTTAGAGGCACATTGAAGTCGCATCTTACTAATACTCTTTTACCTGCAACCTGTATATCTTCGATTGTTTTTTTGTTAAGCATTGACATAAGTAATTTCTCCTTTTATTTGAAGTATTTTTTAAAAGTATGACTTAATCACACTTCCCTATTATAAATATACCATATTATTTATATTTTATGTACATTATTTCTATTTTCCGTATTTACAAAAAAAGCCCGAGTCCGCAGTAACAAAACTACAAACTAGGACTTTTTTCGTCTGAAGTACATTAATAACTCTGTATGTATGGGGGTACATACATCATATTAAGGTTTAAATGTATTCAAGTTTTATATTATAAAGTGTATATAGGTTAACAATTTTAAATTATTTGCTTAATCCTGCAAAGTATCCTAATGTTCTTATTAACTGAGAAGTATAAGACATTTCGTTATCGTACCAAGAAACAACTTTAACTAACTGCTGTCCGTCTACTTCCATAACTCTTGTCTGAGTAGCATCGAATAATGATCCGTAGCTCATACCAACTATATCAGAAGATACTATCATGTCTTCATTGTATCCGAATGATTCGTTAGCTGCTTCTTTCATTGCTGCGTTTACTTCTTCAACTGTAACTTTTTTACCTAAAGTACAAACTAATTCAGTTAATGAACCAGTTACTACTGGAACTCTCTGTGCAGCTCCGTCTAATTTACCGTTTAATTCTGGTATAACTAAACCTATAGCTTTTGCAGCACCAGTTGTGTTAGGAACTATGTTTCCAGCTGCAGCTCTAGCTCTTCTTAAATCACCTTTTGGATGAGGGCCATCTAATGTATTCTGGTCATTAGTGTAAGCATGTATAGTTGTCATAAGACCTTTTTCTAATGTGAATTTGTCGTTTAATGCTTTTGCCATTGGAGCTAAGCAGTTTGTTGTACAAGAAGCACCAGATATAACTGTTTCTGTACCATCTAATATATCACTGTTTACGTTGTAAACTATTGTTTTTAAATCTCCTGTTGCTGGAGCTGATATAACAACTTTTTTAGCACCTGCTTTTATATGAGCTTCTGCTTTATCTTTTGAAGTGAAGAATCCTGTACATTCAAGAACTATATCAACGTTTAATTCTTTCCAAGGTAAGTTTTCTGGATTTCTTTCAGCTGTTACCTGTATTTCTTTTCCGTTAACTACGAAAGCACCTTCTTTAACTTCTATTTCACCGTTGAATCTTCCCTGTGCTGTATCGTATTTGAATAAATGTGCAAGCATTTTTGCATCTGTTAAGTCATTTATTGCCACTACATCGAATTTTTCTGGCTGTTCCATCATCTTTCTTAATGCTAATCTACCTATTCTACCAAAACCATTTATAGCTACTTTTACCATGTCGCTACCTCCTAAAGTAATTTAAAAATTTTATTTTTGCGGCTTTACCGTAATTATATACTTATTTATATTCAAGTATTTTCTGAGCACTAAGCTCATCTGTTATAAGAACTAAGTTCTTGTTTATTTCAGATATTGCCATAAAAGCCTCTACTTTTTCGACTCCGGCGAATATCAAAATATTCTCTTTAACTTTTGAGTAGGTATCAAGATCTATACCTACTGTGCTAAGTCTGTGTACCACATTTCCATCTTTATCGAAGTAATAACCAAAAGCTTCACCGACTGCATTGCTATCAAGAATCTCTTTTTTAAGATTTTCATCAAGATGTCTTCTCTCTGCCATCACATCAGCTCTTCCTACACTAAAAACTAATATATCAGTTTCTGTTATATGCTTTAATGTTCTTCTTATATCTGGAATCTGTGCTAAAGTTCTCATAGCATCTTCTCCAAGCTCATCTGGGATATGAAGTAGTTCATAATCTGAATGGATGTTTTTTCCTAATCTAGCTGTTATGCTGTTTGACTGAGTTTCAACCTCTGTCCCAACACTTCCTCTAGCAGGAACTACTAATGAATCTTCGAATTTCTTTTCTGTTTTCACAGAATCCGCAAATTCTAGCATCGTTGTTCCACCAGTTATTGCTACCTTATCTCCATCTTTTAATACACTTAAGAAGTACTCTGAACCTTCCTTAGCTACATCTCTTAAAACTGTTTCATCATCTTCACAGTTTCTTGGGACAACTACAACTTTCTTAATTCCAAGCTTTTCTCTAACCTGTTCCTGAAGGTTTGTTATACCCATTATATCGACCATAACATCTTTTAATTTTTTAAGAAGTTCTTCTCCTTCTTCTGTTACAGTCATTCCTGATACAGCTACATTTATCAGACCTTGCTCTTTTAAAAATTCTGTCTCTGTTCTTGCAACCCTCTCACTTATTCCTAAGCGATTTGAAAGAGTTCTTCTTCCAATTGGCTGACTAACAGATATTTGTCTGAGTATTATATATCTTCTTTCCATAAGCTCTATCGCATGTGGGATGAGCTTTTTCTGTATCTCTATCAACTTTCTCATAATTACTCCTTCTTGCTTTTCTGATTGGGACTTTTTTTGTCCCCTATGTTTATTTCAGTCCCACAAGTTAATTTTATTGTATAAGATTTGCTCCAATATTTCAATACTTTTTTTGAAAATTATTAAAAGTTTTTTGTTTTTTTGCAAAAGAAAACGATATATCAAAAATATTAGAATTTTAACGTTTATTCAAACCGTTTTCCCTAAATTTTTCCCAATTTTTTCCTCAAATTGATTCAAATTTTTTAACCAAAATTTAATAGTATTTTTTATATAATCTATACAATATTGTGGGAGCAAATTTGACCCTCTATAAGAATTTTATCCATTTTATTATTTCATTTCAATACAAATAATTGTATTTATTTTACAAAAAATAAAACCTCGTACATTGATTTTTTATCTAATCAACATACGAGGTTTAATCTCTCTATTTTTTAATTTTATATTTCTAATATTAGAATTCTTTTCTTCTACTTGAAGACGGTATTCCAAGTTCTTCTCTGTATTTTGCAACAGTTCTTCTAGCCACACTCACGCCTTTTTCTTTTAACATCTTAGAAATAGCATCGTCGCTAAGAGGTTTTTTCTTATTTTCTCCATCTATTATGTCTTTAATATCCCTCTTAATTCCCGCACTAGATGCTCCGTCTGATGAATTATCAGTTTCTAGAGCTGCATTGAAGAAGAATTTAAACTCATAAAGCCCAAATGGAGTAAGCATATACTTTCCATTCACCCCTCTACTGACAGTAGATTCGTGAATCTCAAGCTTATCTGCAATGTCTTTCATCTTCATAGGTTTGATATATTTTTCACCTTTTTGGATAAACTCCTGCTGCTCATCTATAATAGCCTCTGCAATTCTCAAAATTGTGCTCTTTCTACTCTCTATATTTTTAATAAGAGTCGCTGCAGAATAAAATGGAACCTATAGAATGGACACTTGTAAAAAGGTGTTTCATCTATAGGTTCTTTTTTTGTATAATTTTAATATAGAGGTGAGTAATTTATGAGTAAAAAACAATTTAGTAAAGAAGAAACATTAGAGCTATCAAAAAATCCATTTGTAAAGAATGTAAGCTGTAAATCAATAACATATACAAATGAATTTAAAATACATTTCATAACAGAATACAATAAGGGAAAAAATCCAACACAGATATTTAAAGAAGCAGGTTTTGACACTAACATCATAGGTGCAAAACGTATTAAATGCGCTAGCGAGCGATGGAGAAAGTCATATAAAGAAAATGGTATTTTGGGACTAGATGATTCTAGAGTTAATAATTCTGGAAGACCAAGAAAAAGAAAATTAACAGATAAAGAGATAATAGATAAGAAGGATGCTGAAATAGCATATCTTAAAGCAGAGCTAGAACTAGTAAAAAAGCTAGACTTCGAAGAAAGGCAGGTGATGAATAATAAGCTACCTTCGGTGAAAATATTCAAATTAATTAATGATGTAATAAATAAATATTGTTTAAAAAAAATGATAAAACATCTATGTATTGTTGCAGGAGTATCTAGATCTGGATTTTATAACTATTTAAAAAACAAGAATGTAATAAGCAAACAAGAAGAAAAGGATTTAGAAGCAAAAGAAATAATTCTTAAAGCATATAAGTTCAGAGGATACAAAAAAGGTTCTCGTTCAATAAAAATGATTTTAAAAAGTAAATTTAATATAATATTTAACAGAAAAAAAATTCAAAGAATAATGAAAAAATATGGAATTAAATGTCCTATTCGCGAGTCAAATCCAGCTAAACGTATGGGAAAAGCAAGAAAAGAACATCACACAGTTCCTAATAAATTGAATAGAGAATTTAAACAAGGTATACCAGGAAAAGTACTTTTAACTGATATTACGTATATGCCGTACGGCAATGGGAAAACAGCATATTTATCAACTGTAAAAGATTCTTCTACGAATGAAATTTTATCGTATCATTTATCGAAGAATTTAAAAATGGATATTGTTATTTCAACTATTAACAATCTCATGTTATCAAATTCAGACAAATTACATAAAGATGCATTTATTCATTCTGATCAAGGAGTTCATTATACAAGTACTATTTTTCAGAACTTGTTAAAAAAATATAATTTAGGTCAATCTATGTCTAGAAAAGGTAATTGTTGGGACAATGCTCCGCAGGAGTCATTCTTTGGTCATATGAAAGATGAAATAGATTATAAAAGTTGCAATACATTTGAAGAGTTAAAAAGTTTAATAGATGATTATATGGATTATTATAATAATGATCGTTGTCAGTGGAATTTAAAACAGCTGACTCCTATTCAATATAGAAGTCAGCTGCTTGCTGCTTAAGACTTTTTTATATATGTCCTTGACATAGGGACCATTTTAGAATTTAGCCTATCCTTTATAAATTCCTTAGCTTCTTTGTCAGAATCCTTATCTGTCATCATATTCCGATAAAAATCATTTATCTTTATATTGTATACATCCTTTTCATTTGTATGTACAATGTATTTCCCATCAATCTTATCTACAATAACATCAGGCTGTACATAAACACACTTATCATTTGAACAAGCTCTTCCTGGCTTAGGATCTAGGTGTCTTATAATTTCAATAGCTTCCTTACATTTCTCTATACTTATCTTATACTTCTTAGCTATATCTTTCAGCTTATTTCTTCCAATAAGCTCCAAGTCATTCATAATTATATTTTCAACTATATTATTTGAAATCCCCATTCTCTCAAGCTGAAGTATTAAGCACTCAGAAATATTTCTCGCTCCTATTCCTGGTGGATCTAGCTGCTGAACTATATCCAAACATCTTCTAAAAAGACTAGCATCTACTCTCAACGCGTCGTAAATTTCCTTATCGTTTATTCTAAGGTATCCGTCCTCATCCAAACTATCTATTATATATTTACAAATTCTTTTTTCCTCAAATGTAAGCTTAAAGTATTTTAACTCATCTATTAAATAATCATATAGATTACTGGTACTTCTTATCATATTTTCAAAATCGACAGCATTCTCAGAACTGTACGGTGCATCATTTTTGTCCTGTCTAATATTGATAGACTCCATATGCTTTATATATTTTTCCCAATCTATTCCTTCTTCATTTTTTTCAGCTTCTAAAAGCGGATTACTCTCAGACTCCTTTCTGATTTCTTCTTCTACTTCTAGTCTACTCATATTAAGGATTGCGAGAGATTGCTTTAGCTGTGTAGTTAAAATCAGCTTTTGAGACTGATTTAACTCCAAAGTATTTTTGAAATTCATAATATAGCCCACTCTTTCTTAAAATATTCTATATATCCGTTTTTTATTAATACCCAACATTTTTCCAATTATTTAACATTCATAATTATATTATATAGCAAAAGCTTGAATTTCTGTATAAAAATCAATGAATTTTGTAATGAGTTTTTATTCAATTTTTTTATATATGCATAAATCTGTTCTATAATTGATTATTATCAATCTAGTTAAACTAAGGCTTATATAAATTTGATATTTCAATTAACCTAGTATAATTCCTATGTTATAATATTTATAATATTTAAAATTTTTGTATTTTATTTTTGAAAGGAGAAATAGATGGCGTATCAATTATTTTTAGATTTGTACGATTGTAATAAAAATAAGATAGATGATTTAGAGCTTGTCACAGAAATTGCACATAAGGCTATTTCTGATATAGGGGCATATATAGTAGAAGAATGTAGCCATAAATTTTCCCCAATAGGAATAACTTACATCGCAGTTATTTCTACCTCACACTTTTCAATTCACACTTGGCCAGAGTATGGATATGCTGCGATAGATATTTTTTCTTGTGATAAAAAAATTCCCGATTCTATTGGAGAATTTCTAAAAAATGCTTTTGAGGCGAAATCAATTAAACAAAATAGATTTAATAGAGATATTAAAGGAGGTGCATAATGTGGAATATAATGTCGGTCAATTTTTAAAGGTAGATGAAGTAATCTACGAGGTTCTTGGAAAAATCCAGTTTAGAAATTATTCGGATAACTGTACCTGGTTTGAGTATAGACTTCTTGAAAGATTTGGACCTGGTGAGCGGTGGCTGAGTATAGATGATAAGTATAGAGAATACTCTATTTCTTGGACTGCTGGGGAACTTTCACTAGACGGGTATCATCAAGTAGATAAAGGAATACGGGAAGTTGTAAGTGTTTCTGGAGATGTAGATGTTGTCGTTGGTGATAGTGCATCATTTTGTGAATACGAGGATAGAACAGAAGAAAATATTATATCTGTTGAGCAATGGGACGATATAAAAGAATTTTCTAGAGGTTATTACCTAGATAAAAATGAAATCTGTTTTGCAAATACATCAGATGCAAGCAACTTTTCAACAAATTCATATAATCCCTCTGCTTCTTCTAGAAATGGTAAAAAGAGAATCAATCCTTTCTTTGTAATAGGAATAGCTATGCTACTTGTATTTGCTATAGGCTTTATAGGAAATATGGTTGGAGGAAAGTCTATTGCAAAATTCTTAAAAAAATCTAACCAATTCACTTATGTTACCTCAATTACAGGAAATGATGGAGAAAAGGCAGATGTGTACGAATCATCACTTTCTAAGGAAGATACAGTAATGACTATTATTGAATCTGTTGATGGCAATGTTTTAGATGTAGAAGAAGACAAAACTCCAGGAAGTGAAAGCATTGCAATCCTAACTGAAGATGAATACTGCATGGTATATATATCTGTATCAAATGAGGTTCTTGTACAGATTTCAAATAGAAAATACGCCTATACTTCAGATAAAGAACCTTATCACTCATCTGCACATACCCATAGTTATTACAGAAGATACTACTACTCTGCTGCATATTTAGGAGATGCTAGAAGGTACAGAAGACATCATTCTCCTTATGAAAACTACAATGGAGAAAGATTGGATACAGATATGTTTGATCAATACGATTCATACTCAGATAGTATAAAAAGAAACAGTGTAAACTCAAGAACATCTTCTGGTGGTGGATTGAGTAGCGGAAAATAATTTTTTAAAAAGGAGATTAAAAATATGGCTTTTTTAACAGAAATCACTAATATTGCAATATATTCGATACTTGGAATAGTATTTATGATGCTTGGCAACTTCCTTTTAGATTTAGTAGTTCCTTGTCATTTTCCTACAGAAATTAAAAAGGGAAATCAAGCTGTTGGCTGGCTTAGCGCTGGTTCATTTATAGCTATAGGTCTTATTCTTCGCACAGCAATTATGTCACCATCTGCAGAAGCTGTCAGCGAAACTTTAGCATCTGGCATATTAAATACTTCTCTTTACTTTGTTTTAGGTGTAGCATTTTTAATGCTAGGATATGTAGTTGTTAGTCTATTTAATAAACGCTACAACCTAAACGAAGAAATTGGAAACGGAAATGTAGCTGCAGGTCTTATGATGTTCGGTATCTTTATCGGACTTGCACTAGTAATCAGCGGTGTTATCAGTTAATAGGAGATTAATTGATGAAAAAATATAGACTTTTAATGCTTACGACACTTATTATTTCAGGATGTTCAATATGCTATGAGCTTATAATAAGTGCCGTAAGTTCTTATTTAATAGGTGACACAACTCTTCAATACTCTATAACAATTGGATTGTATATGTGTGCAATGGGACTTGGATCTTATATTTCTAAATATATGAAAAACAATCTTTTTAATTGGTTTGTATTTATAGAAATCGGTGTAGCAATAGTCGGTGGTACTTCTGCTTTAATCCTATTCTACGCAAATTTATATTTAGAAACCTATCAGATTGTTATGTATATAGAGATAATAGTGATAGGTACATTTGTCGGTGCAGAAATTCCAATACTTACTAGAATTATTGAAGACGATAATGAAAATCTTAGGGTTACTCTTTCATCTATATTTAGTTTTGACTATATAGGTGGACTTGTTGGATCAATAGCTTTTCCAATTATACTGCTTCCACATCTAGGATATTTTGCAACATCATTTTTGATAGGTTGTATGAACACATTGGCCGCAACTCTAATTATTTTTAAGTATTCAGATAGGCTAATAAATCCAAAGGTGTATAGAATATCTGTCGTAATTTTATTTGTTGTTATGCTTCTTGGAATGTTATTTTCAGATAATATTTCTAGTCGTGTCGAGGACGGTTTATATAGAGATAGGGTTATATTTTCAAAACATACAAAGTATCAGCATATCGTAATGACTAAACACAAAGATGATTTAAGACTGTTTATAGACGGAAATATACAGTTTAGTTCAGCAGATGAATATAGATATCACGAGGCTCTTGTCCATGTTCCAATGTCTGAGGCAAAGAATAGAGATAATGTTCTTATTTTGGGTGGTGGCGATGGCCTTGCTGTTAGAGAAATTTTGAAATATAAAGAACCAAGTATTACCCTTGTTGATTTAGACAAAGATATGGTAAATCTTTGTAGGGAAAATAAGCAAATAAAAGAACTTAATAAAAATTCGTTAAACAGCAATAGGCTAACTATCGTTAATCAAGATGCTTATCAGTTTCTAAAAAATACAGATAAGAAATTTGACGTTATTATCGTCGATTTGCCAGATCCAAATAATGAGTCTTTAAATAAACTTTATACTAATGTTTTTTATAGACTTTGCAGCAATTCTCTTACAGATGATGGTATTATGACAGTTCAATCTACTAGTCCATATTATGCTGCTAATGCTTTTTGGTGTATTAATGATACTCTGGAAAGCGAAGGGTTTTATGTTAAGCCATACCATCTTCAGGTTCCATCTTTTGGAGATTGGGGATTTAATCTAGCTTCTAAGAAGAAGTTAGATGATAGTTTTGAGATAGATGTCGATACTAGGTTTTTGGATGAG
This sequence comes from Peptacetobacter hiranonis, assembly GCF_008151785.1. Lineage (GTDB taxonomy): Bacteria > Bacillota > Clostridia > Peptostreptococcales > Peptostreptococcaceae > Peptacetobacter > Peptacetobacter hiranonis. Next base: position 604,413 of record NZ_CP036523.1, on the reverse strand, counting down.
AGTAATTTAGATGCGCTGTTTGAGTTTGGTAAGGATGAGATGCCTAAGGGTGAGGTTGAGATTAATTCTTTATCTAAACCTCGGTTGATAACATACTACTCTAAGGCAGTACGCAACTGGGAATAATTTGAAGGAGAAGGTATGACTAGTACATTCACTACAGGCTTCGACGCTTTCTTTTATCCGAACTTTGTTCGATAACAAAGAAGAAAGCGTCTGTAGATTGTCGTTGAATTGCACTAGGTCATACCATTCTCTATTCGGCAATATTTAGTAAATAGAATTAAGTAGGAAGTGGTGAGCCACTTCCTTTTTTGTATAGCTATATAGTGTCTTAATTTATCGCTTGGTATTTTATTTTGCATCTATTTTTCTCGTATAATATGTGTAATTATGTAGTATTATTATATTAGATACAATTATTTTAAGAAGAGGTAGTTATTATGAAGACAGATCCATTTAAAGAATATATAAAAGCATCCGAGCCTTCTAAAGCTATCAAAGGTTATGCATGGAGCACCGCCATTGGTCTTCAAGCTGTGGATGGACTTAAAACATCAAAATATTTAATAGATAAAGCTATAGATAATATTGAGGGGAAAATTTCCATAAAAGAAGCTCAAAATTTAATAGATTCATATTATGAAGAAAAAACCGACCACTCAGTTGATGAAGAACGTACCGAGGAAGCTGATAAAGTATCTGCTCGCATAGCAGAATTACTTTCTGAAACAGCATTTTCTTTCTCTCCTGCAGAGTATATATCAATCCACAGAAAACTGTTTAATGGTTTATATAAATATGCTGGAAAGATAAGAGATTATAATATTACAAAAAAAGAGTGGGTATTAGATGGGGCTAGTGTGACATATGGTACTGCGTCAGAATTAAAAGCTACCTTAGAGTATGATTTTGAGCAAGAAAGAAACTTCAGCTATAAAGGGCTTTCTATGGATGAAACTATTCATCATCTTGCTGTTTTTGTTTCTAGGTTATGGCAAATTCACATATTTGGAGAGGGCAATACTAGAACAACTGCTGTGTTTTTCATTAAGTATTTGAGAACTCTTGGTTTTTCTGTGACAAATGATATATTTGCCGAGAATTCATGGTATTTTAGAAATTCTCTTGTTCGTGCAAATTATACAAATATACAGAATAATGTTCATGAAACAACTAAATACTTGGAGATATTTTTGAGAAATCTTCTTTTAAATGAAAAAAATGAACTACATAATAGAAGTATGCATATTAGTGGACTTTGGGATGATAATTTGAATTTTAAAGATGAAAATTCGTACATTAAAGAAGCAGAATTGTACAATCAATCTATAAATTCGTATATTGAAAATAAAGAAATGGATATTAAAAACAAAAAAACTTATATTGATAACATAGAAAATAATATCAAATATGTCTTTAGTAGAAAAATAGATAGCTTTTCTACTAAAACATTAAATCATATTCAATTATTATTTGATAGATTTGGATATGATGAAATATTTGGAAGATCTATGGTTATGGATTTACTAGGTCTTAAACCATCAGCTAGCTCTAGATTACTTTCAAATTTATTAGATGTTGGTATTATTAAATCTGTTTCCGGTCATGGAAAAGGTAAATACAAATTTAAAAATAATATATAAAAATTATAATTGTAGTTAATTTAATTTTTTAATAGAGGTGATTATATGAGAGTTAAACCAAAAGAATTTGATTTAAACGGACGCAAGTTGGTTCTTAGAAATGCAGAGGAAGATGAAGCTGAGATGCTTTTAAAATATTTAAAGCAAGTCTACGCAGAAACACCTTTTTTAATTCAAGAGCCAGACGAGATCACTTTTACAATAGATGATGAAAAGAAATATATAAAAGAAAATAACGACTCCGATTCAGATTTGCTGCTTATCGGTATGCTAGACGGAAAACATGTTGGAAACTGCTCCCTTATGGGTAATCATGCGAGAAGACTAAAACATAGGACAAGTCTTGGAATTGTTTTGTATCTTGAATATACAGGACTTGGTATTGGAAAAATTATGATTGAAGAAGTTTGTAAAATAGCTAAAGAGAACGGAATTGAACAGGTTGAACTTGAGGTTGCTGCAAATAATAGAAATGCTATTTCTCTTTATGAGAAGTTAGGGTTTGAAAAGGTAGGGACTTTACCAAATAATATGAAATACGCTGATGGAACATATACTGATGTGCATTTCATGGTGAAATATTTATAAAAAAATAGAAAATAATACTTAACAAATATTAAATATATTTATACTATACAACTGGCTTTTCTTTTAGTATAATACTTGCCATACCTTTTAGAAATGAGATGATAGTTTGATTGTGTAGAATTTTTGATGAAATGAAGTAATATAAATTCAAAGAGGTGTACAATGATAACTGAAAGAAAAGAAAAACAGATTTTAATGTTGTCCTTTTTATCGGGACTTTTATTTGCTATTGCAGAGTTTATTTTTGCTATTTACAGCCACTCTCAATCAGCACTTACAGATGCCGTATACGACGCATCAGAGCTTGTGTTTATCGCATTGCTCCTATTTTTAACCCCATTATTCCATAAACCTGTATCTGAAAAGCATCCATATGGGTATTTTCAGGTAGAGTCGATATTTGTCATAATCAAAAGTGTTATGATGCTATCCGTAACTATGGGTGTATCTGCAGAAGTATTAGATTCTGCTTTATCAGGCGGAAATATTGTAAATAATGCACAGGTTTCAATATTCCAATGTTGTCTTGGAGTAGCGAGTATTATAATTTTCCTTATTATGAAAAGATTAAATCGCAACCTATCTTCACCTACAATTGAGGCAGAGTTGCTCGGTTGGAAGCTAGATATAGTGTACAGTATGGGTATGGCGCTTGCTTTTTTAGTGTCTTTATATCTGAAAAAAACGCCACTTGGCTTCATATCTCCATACTTTGACCAGATTGTAGCCGTAGTTGTTATGGTATTCATGCTGCCAGAAAGTATAAAAGTCTTGTGGAGAGCTGTTAAAGACGTATTTTTATTCTCGCCAAATAAGGTTTATATGGATGAAGTGAAAGCAATTTGCAACCCTATTTTAGATGAATACAACTTCAACCCTGTATTTTTTGATATTACAAAAACAGGACGTCACTTGTGGATCGCGGTTTATTTCAGAATTGAAGCTACTAGTTTAGAAGTTGCTAGTTTATCAAGTGCAGTATCAGAGGTAAATGAAATTATGCAAGAAAAATTCCAGGAATGTACTTGTGAACTTATTCTTGTTCCATAATTATTTGTAAAAGATAATAATATATATAAAAATCCCTCACCTATTTTTGATGAGGGATTTATTTTTTATTTAATTTTTAGTTTTCTATTTTTCAAATTCTATTTTGAAGTCCATTCCACCAACCTGAACTGTATTTTTTCCTTTTAATATGCTCTTATCAGATTTTTCATTTACAAGAACTATACCGTCTTTTTTAGCTAGAGGAGATGCTGTTAATGCGTCAACTAATTTATCTCCATTTGCTATGTAAACTTTGTCTGATCCTGAGTAGAATTCATTTATAACTTCTTTGTTTGTTGCGTATCTGTCTTTTCCAGCTAGAACCTCTGCATTGTATTTATCAGCTATTGATTTATCAACTACAGAGTTTCCACCGATTACATAGTATTCTACACCAGATTTTTTAGCGTGAGTTGAAGTTTTTCCGTTAGTTAATAGTATTGGAGCACCTTTTTTAGCTGCTATTGCTGAAGCTGACATCGCATCTGCTTCACCTTTGAATCCATTAACTACAAATGCATCTGAGTAGTTTCCAAGTTTTTTAGCAACTATTTCTGATGTTTCAACTCTGTCTTTTCCACCAAGTCTTTCAACTTTTACATTTGGAACGTTTTTAGTTATCTCATCAGATACTTTCTGGCTTATTGCTGCTTCTCCACCGATTATGTAAACTTTTTTCACTTTTTTGATTCTGTCCATTGTTGCTTTAGGTATAGAGTCTTTTTTAGTTAGTAGGATTGCTCCGTTTTCTTTTCCTGCAAGTCCAGAAGCTGATAGTCCATCAGACATTGATGATTCTGCGTTTACTAGTACTACGTTATCGTATGATTCTAGTTTGTCAGCTATTTTTGCTGCTGTTTCGTATCTATCTGTTCCTATTATTTCTTCGTGAGTATATGTTGGGGCTACTACTCCACCACCACCTGTAGATGGTGATAACGTACTAACTTCCATCTTTACTTCTGTATTTCCTAATCCTTTATATCTTGCAAATACTGTGTATTTTGTATTTGGATTTAATCCATCAAATGTAACCTTGCCATCTATAGCTCTTACCCAAATTCCTCCTCTTGATTCTGTAACTGAACCTTCTACTATTGTAAATTCTACTTCGCCTAATTTATTAAATTTACCCAAATCATCCACTGACATAGTAATTGAATTTGAAGTTTTATAAGCTTCTTTAATCTCTACTGGTTTATATTCATTTGGAGATACAGTTGTACCATTACCCTCTTTATTAATGTCATTTCTTTCAATACTGCCACCTTCTTGAGTTGCTATAGTACCACTATTTGATATTTCTCCTTTTTTCCCTGATTCACTCACTATTTCCCCTGAATTTGAGATTTTACCTGAGTTATTTATTTGGCTATTATTTGTTAATTTTCCTGAATTTGAGATTCTTCCACCGTTGTTTATAGCGCCATTGTTATCTATTGTTCCTTTGTTGTCAACATTAGTTGTTATATTTAAAGTTGCATCTTTGTTTACGCTAACTTCACCAGATTTAGCTATCTCTACTTCTCCATCGCCTGATATAGTTAGGCTACCTGTTACATCAATAGCACCTGCTGAGTTTAATGTTAGAGTTTTTCCTTTTGGAACTTCAATAGTAATATTTTTATCTTTTGGTATATTTATTGATGTTTCCGCTCCAATTGTTATATTCTCTGATATAACTACTTTTTCATTATCTCTTACTCCTATAATTGGTGCATTAGGATTGGGATTTACAAATGCTTTTAAAGCCTTTTCTGAAGTAGGATAATGTACTCTTTTCTTATCATTTTCAAAACTATACTTGTAATTGATAAGATTCGCTTTAGTTGGATCAGTAAATTCTTCTAAACTATCCCAAGCCCAGTAATTATATGCCATTTCTCCAACTGGTAATAATATTTCAGCACTTTTAGTATCCATAGAACAAACAGCGTTATTTCCCATTTCAAATTTATTATTTTTTAAATCTAAATCTTCTTCTATAATACCTCTTGCCTGTATATAATGAGGGAATTTTTCTCCTTTAAATGTATTTTCTAAAATATTTGCAGTAGTTTGGAAGAAAAATGCCCCTGCATTATCAAAAATATTATTAGTTATAGTAATATTATCCTTTTGTGCTTTTTCAGATGTTGTTATACATGTTGACTCTTCCTTTGCCCCATCTGCAGTTCCTGGAGATACACTTTGAACAGTATTTACAAATACATTATTATCTATTGTTACTTTTCCATTTATACTTGGTAACATAGTTCTAAAAGCACCATTAAATTCATTATTTATAAAATTAAAGCTTCCTTTTTCGCCCTGAGAACCCATAGATAAACCAAATGACCATTCTGGTGCCTTTATTGTGATACCTGCATTATTCGGATTATTCGTAAATAAACATTTTTTTATCGTTATTGTTGCATTATTGCCAGAAAGTGTACAACCAGAATTTCCAGCTCTTTTTGTTACTGAATAATTTACAGTAACTCTCTCCATTTTAATATTAGTTTGATCTGTATTTCCTATAACCAAAACGCTTCCATTCGCATTATTATCATTAGGCTGTATAGTTATATTTTGTAATGTTCCGTTTTTTAGAGTAGTTAAACCTGTTATTGTATATTTATTTTGACCATCTATAGTAATATTTTTATTTACAGTAATATCCTCTGTTACATTACCCAATAACGTTATTGTAGCTCCTTCACCTGCATTATTTATAGCTTCTTTTAAAGTCGCATATTCTTTATCCCCTATCTTAGCTACATTCTGAGTAAGTGGATCTTGAGTGCTCGTATCACTTCCATCTGGATTTGCAACTTCCTGAGATGCTACCACTTTATCCGTAGATTTCACATTATCTAGTTCTGCAGCACCCACTATTCCATTCACAGATGGAACTAATAAAGAAGCTGCTAATAAAAATGCCAATGCTTTTGACTTCTTCTTATTCATACCAACACCTCCAAAATTTCAACCTATAATTCTTTGATATATAAATAAAAGCATAGAAAAAACACCCTCTTAAAAAGAACGCATTCCCTCTATGCTTACCCTTAACATAAACTCCATTTGACAATATTAGTAATATTTATATTAAAAATTATAGCATATACACATAATTTTTTAAATATTTTTTATTTTCATTTAAAAACTTATTTTTCAAAAAATATCATAAAAAAAGACACCCAAACTTACTCGAGCGCCTACATATTTACTCATATTTTTATTTTCACATTCTTCCTTTAGCTCTTCTGCTAACCAATTATCAGACATACAATAAATATCTGATATACCATTTTTCAACAGAAAATACAAATCAGAATGATAAAATATCCTAAGTACATCATTTGTTGAAATACTAGTAATTTTTGAAAACTCCATTATCTCTCTAACATACTTCATATTAATTAACGTCTTATTAGCCAACACATTTATTATATCCTTTATACACCAAATATTTATAAATCTTTATTAAAATCTAATAAAAAATCTCAAACCAAATCACAAACTGCACAAAAAAGAGAAGGAAGATATCAATCAGCGACAATGCAACTTGATTGCCTGGAGCGATTGATACTTCCTTCTCTTTCCCTATACTACATCTCTTTTAAAATTTCCATTAATTCATCTTCATCATAATGATACTTCTTATTACAGAACTGGCAAGTAACTTCTGCCTGGTGATCTTCCTCGATAATCTCAGCAAGTGCCTTTTTACCCATTGCGATAAATGCCTTCTTAACTCTATCCTTAGAGCAAACACATCTAAATCCTACCTCAACCTTGTCAAGAATTACAGGATCTAAACCTTCAAGCACTAAATTAAGCACATCCTCAGGAGTTAATCCTTCTCTGTACATCTCTGTGATAGATTTTATCTTACCTACATTTTCCTCAAGCTGACAAATTGTAGCTTCTGTCGCATCTGGCATAAGCTGCACGATAAATCCTCCAGCATGTTCAACTTCATAGTGAGTTGTGTAAACACCTAGTGAAACAGCTGATGGAGTCTGTTCAGAAACTGTGAAATAGTATGTAAAATCTGCTGCTATTTCTCCAGAAACTATCGGACATAATCCATTCACTGGCTCTCTAAGTCCTAAATCTTTTATTACTTTTAAAGTCCCTTCTGTACCTACTGCCCCTGCTACGTTTAATTTTCCGTTTGGATAATTTTCAACCTGAACATCAGGATTAGCAACATATCCTCTAACAAATCCCTGTGCATCAGAAGTTGCAAGTATTGTTCCTATTGGCCCGTCACCTTTTATTATAGATGTTAACTCGTCACCTTTATTTTTCATCATAAGCCCCATCATTGATGTAGCTGTTAAAGTTCTTCCAAGTGCTGCAGTTGCAACCTTTGTAGTTCCGTGAGATTTTCTCGCTTCTTCAACTAAATTTCTTGTAGTTGCAACAAATGCTCTAACTTCTCCATTCTGAGAAGTAGCTCTTATTACATAATCTTTCATTAAAATTCTTCCTTTCATATATACAAATTTCTAAAAATTATTCTTCTAAAATTATTTTTCTTCTAAATCTTATTTTCGCTTAACAATTATTTTCTACCTACAAAGAATACTCTCTCTGAATCTTTCTTAGGTTTTTCAAATGCAAAATCTCCATAAGCCTTGATATCTCTAAATCCTGCATCTGCTAATTTTTCTAATATATCCTCTGTTTCGTAAGCTCTCTGCTGGTGAACTTCATCAAATCTGTCAAAAGTTCCGTCCTCGTTTTTCACGAAGAATGTAAGTTCCATTTCGACTAAATCCTCTTCTGGATCGAAATAGTTCTGCCACATATACACGACATCTTCTCTCTTCTCAGCAAAAGTATTATTTCCAAGCACCTTAGATAATTTATAGTATGAACTAATGTCAAATATAAATATCCCATCCTCTTTTAAAAGCTCATGAGCCTTAGAAAATACATACTCTAAATCATCATCATAAGTTAAATAATTGAACCCATCACAAGCGCAAAGTATGCAATCAAGATTTGGCACATCAAAATCAAGCTCAGCAATATCCTGCTGTAAAAGAACAAGCTGCACACCTTCCTCTTCTGCCTTTTCCATAGCAACCTCAAGCATTTCCGCAGAAATATCTATCCCAGCTATATCGTATCCCTTCTTAGTTAGCGGTATAGTCAGATTCCCTGTACCACAAGCTAACTCAAGAATATTCTGCACCTCAGCACCTTCACTCTTGATAATCTCTTCTATATATTCAACCCATCTATCATAATCGACATCGTCCATAAGCTCGTCGTATATAAATGCAAAATCTCTATACTGATCCATCTCAAATCTCCCAACATCATAATATTTTTCTAAAACTAAAACATATTAAAACCATATTGTTCAAAATATCAAAACTTGAAATATAAACATCTGCACAATAAATATCCACACTCATACATAGTATATACCTCAAACTCAACATTTCTAACCATAATAGCATAAAGTATATTATATCATAAAAAATACTATAAGCGCCACATACTCCACACTCACTTATACAAATTTAATGTAATATAAAACACATTCCTTCATAAAAAAGAGGGTAATAGCCAAAAAACACGACAATACTGCAAGCGCCACGAACCTTTAAATGTGTTACATAAAAGTGCGTGGCGCTGAAGCCTGGAGTACTTTTGGCTATACCCTCTTTTCTATAAGAACATATTTTTATATTCCATTAATTTTCTATACACTTCAACCCCATTTAAAATTATCTTTTCATCGAAGTCAAACTGCTCATTGTGAAGTCCCGCAGTGAACCCTCTCTCCTCATTTCTCGTACCTATATTAAAGAAAAATCCTGGCACTGCTCTCTGGAAGAATGCAAAATCCTCTGCACCCATCTGGAAATCAAGCTCTACAACATTATCCCCTTTAAAAGCGTCTTTAAACTCTTGATACAAATTATCGTCATTTATCACAGCCCGACACTCATTACAAACACTCATATCAATCTTACAATCGTACTTAGCTGCGGTAAATTCGCAAATCTTCTTCATCCTATCAAGCACATTTGCGTAAACCTCATCTTTTGCATATCTCACAGTCCCCTCTAAAGACACATTTTCAGCAACGATATTTCTTCTTGCGCCCCCTCTTATCTTTCCGACTGTGATAACTGCACTATCTATTGGACTAACATTTCTCGAGATAATAGTTTGAAGTGAGTTAATTACCTCAGCAGAAATCACAATTCCGTCGATACCATTTTGAGGCATTGCACCATGTGCACTCTTAGACACAATATTTATCTCAAAATCTATTGTCCCCGCCATCATAGAACCTTTTTTAATTCCAATCACCCCTTCATCAAGCAACGGATTTACATGAAGTCCGTATATCTCATCAATTCCGTAATACTCTATAATTCCGTCTTTCACCATATCTTCAGATCCACCAGGCCCTTCCTCTGCAGGCTGGAATATAAACACAAAGTTATCCTTTAACTTATCTTTATTATCGTTTACATACTTGATAAGCCCTAAAAGTATAGACATATGACCGTCATGTCCACAAAGGTGCTTAACAGTTCCATCCTTAGACATAAGTCCGTCGATATCTGCTCTAAATGCAACAGTCTTTTGTGCATCTTTACCTTTTATAATTCCTGCAAGCCCTGTTTCTAGCCATTTCTTACTCTCTAAACCAAGTCCATCTAAAACAGATTTTATATAATCATAAGTCTTAAACTCAACTCTTCCTTCCTCAGCAATACAGTGCAAATTCTTTCTATAATCGTACACACTGTCCTTTAAATACATTACTTTATCTAAACATTCTCCATTACATACGCAATTTTTTTCTTCCATAATCTCACCACCAAACGTCTTTACACAATCTTTTCTAAAATCTATTTATCCATTGAGCCTTTGTACTCAAGCATTGAAACATAGGCATCTAAAGCATTTACACATATCTTTTCATCAAAGTTAAATCTCAAATTATGAAGCCCATTTACAAATCCTTTTTCCTCGTTTCTTGCACCTAGCATAAAGAAAATTCCTGGTACTTCTTCCCGATAATATGAAAAATCATCTGCAATCATCAAAGGATCCAAAATCTTAACCTTGTCATCTCCAACAGCCTCAATAAACTCCTGACAAAGCTCAGAATTATTGTTTACAGGATGATAATCATCTCTAATAGTTACCTTAATCTCGCAATTAAATGCCTTTGAAAAACCGTCCGCAATTTCATAAAATCTCTCCTTAATCTTTGAATAAACTTCTGGTTTAAAGCATCTAATAGTCCCCTCAAGATGAACGTGTTCAGCGATAATATTTCTTCTTGAACCACCTTCAACCTTCCCAATACTAACAACTGCATTGTCTATTGGACTAATATTTCTCGAAACAATAGTCTGCATACTGCTAACTAAAGACGCATAAATTGTAATCGCATCTATCCCCGCTTCTGGAGCAGAACCTCCATGGCTGCTCTTTCCGTAAATATCTATCTCAAAATCACCAATCTGAGAAAGGAAATATCCTTCCCTAATACCAACTTTTCCTTCAGGAATTTCTGGATAAATATGAAGTCCATAAATTTGGTCAACTCCATAATATTTAAAAATCCCTTCATTAACAAGAGCCTCGGCACCTCCAGGACCTTCCTCTGCAGGCTGGAAAATAAACACAAAATTATCGTTTAACTTCTCCTTATTAGCATTAACATACTCAACAAGACCTAAAAGAATTGAAGTGTGTCCATCGTGTCCACAAAGATGCTGCACACCACACTCCGTCATAAGACCGTCGATATCCGCTCTAAAAGCTATAGTTCTCTTTGCATCCTTACCTCGAATAATCCCAGCAGTACCAGTACCAAGCCACTCGTCATACTCAACACCCAATTTATCTAAATAACTTCTAATATACTCAGAAGTCTTAAACTCCTCTCTACCAAGCTCTGCAACCTCGTGCAAAACCTCTCTATGATGCTTCATAACACCCTCTAAAAATGAAAAATCTCTCAAAAATCTCACCCCTCTATCTCAAAATACATTTCAAATAAGCACATACCTCATTAACACGTGCTTTATTAATACTTTTTTTCATCAATCAAAAACCTTGTACCCAAAATTCTTGTATACCTAAAACATAACTAAAAAACAATTTATTTATAGTATACATTAAACAAAACCAAATACAAGAAAAAAACAACAAAATTTCAGAATTTTTTCAAAAAAATAAAACACACACTCCATCTAAAATATAAATTTCGCTAACACAAACTTTTCCCTAACCTCCTTCACCAAACTTATATCCCCTATGTCCCAGCGTCAAAACACTTCTTCTCTTGATTAATTGTATCATCGTGAACTGTTGCAACTTTTGCTAAATGGTTCTCTTTTTGCTCGAATTTTATAAATAAATCGAACTCGACAATGCAACTTGATTGCCTGGAGAGGAGATTATTTATAAAATCCGAGTATAAAAAAAGAGACCATTGCAAAATTGCAACAGTCTCAAGATATACCAATTAGCAAGAGAAGAAGTGTTTAGCTAATCCTCCTTTAGCTGTCTCTTTATATTTGTCATGCATGTCAAGTCCAGTTTCTTTCATTGTTTCAACAACCTGATCTAATGAAACAGAATGTTCACCATTTGTTATCATAGCATACTTAGCTGCATCAAAAGCTCTCTGTGCTGCCATAGCATTTCTTTCTATACAAGGTATCTGAACATATCCGTAAACTGGGTCACAAGTCATACCTAAGTGGTGTTCAAGAGCTATCTCAGCTGCGTATTCTATATGGTCTATAGAACCTCCCTGAAGATAAGCAACTGCTCCAGCTGCCATTGAACATGCAGCACCTACTTCACCCTGACATCCAACTTCTGCACCTGAAATAGACGCATTAGTTTTTATTATATTTCCTATTATACCAGCTACTATTATAGCTTCGTTTACCTGTTCATCAGTTAAATTCATGTAATCTTTCATAGCGAAGAATATACCTGGTAGAACACCTGCAGAACCACAAGTTGGTGCAGTTACTATTATATTACCAGAAGCATTCTGTTCAGAAGCTGCTAGTGCATAAGCGTAAACTAATGTAGAGAAGTCGTTAGTTTTTTTGAAGTTTTCATAGAATACTCCAGCTCTTCTCTTTAAGTGTAATTTTCCTGGTATTACTTCATTAGTAGCTAATCCTTCATCTATTGATTTTTTCATAGCTTCTCTTATTGTATTTATGTGATCCATTATGTCACTATCTTCATTTTCTAAGGCAAAATCAACTAATGTTTTGTTGTTGTCTTTGCACCATTTTACTATCTCGTCCATAGTACTTAGAGGATATGTTTCTTTAACTGCAGAAGTATTTCTCTTTCCTTCTTCAGCAAGAGATCCACCACCTACTGAGAATACTTCCCACTGTGCAGTAGTATTTCCGTCTTTATCAAGAGCTTCAAGTAACATTCCATTTGGATGGAAGTCTTTTATTATATCTTCTCTCCATACTATCTCAACTTTTTTAGGAGCTATAGTTTTTATTATTATGTAGTCAGTTAAATGACCAGCACCTGTAGCTGCTAAACTTCCGTAAAGTGTTGCTCTAAAGCTATCTGCATCTGGATTTTCGTTTTTAAATCTTTCTGCTGCTCTCTGTGGCCCCATTGTATGTGAGCTTGATGGCCCATTCCCTATTTTGTATAACTCTTTTAAAGTATCCATTTTGTCCTCCATATTGTATTATTTTAATATTTTTTGCAATGTCTAAAATAAACTTGTTTCATCAAAAAGTTTTTAAGCAATAAAAAATTTTCTAAAACAATTTTATTATAATTTTTTTATTTTATGTCCACTTTTATTATACATAATTTTTAATAAAAAATATCGCTTTCTTATAAAAAATTTGACTTTGTCTTGAAGTTTTTCAAATCGAATTTTTCTTAATATTCTCATTTGTTATTCAAATTTGTATTGCAATTTTTACTAGAATGTATTATTATTGCTTTAAGAGTTTAATTTAATATCTATAACCTGCGTAGAGGCGCTGTTTTCATCAGTATTGCGAGCTAGTTGGCAAACTTATCTCGTAAGAAAGGGAAAATAGCCGAAGAATTTATCTGGGCACAGATTTTTTCTGGGGTAGTATAAAATATATACTGCACTGTCACTTGTTTAGTGTTGAGCTACAAGGTTTACTTTGCTATAAGAATTTATAGACGTACAAGGTATTCCTTTGTGCGTCTTTTGTGTATATAGAACTTTTTTGACTGTTATTTAACTTTCATAAATAAGAATGTTATTTAACTTTTACAAGTAATTTATACATAAAATTAACGTAGACCTAAATATTTAGCTTTAAAAGTTTAAAATTGCAGATAGAATATTAAAAATAATGTATAATGTTTATGAGGTGATTTTTAATGAAAAAAGTAAATTTAGCAGTAGTTGGTGCTACTGGTATGGTAGGAAGAACATTCCTAAAAGTTTTAGAAGAAAGAGAATTCCCAATAAATGATTTATATCTTTTCTCTTCTTCAAAATCAGCAGGTAAAAAAGTAACTTTCGCTGGAAAAGAATACACTGTTGAAGAATTAACTGAAGATTCATTTACTGGAAGAAACATAGATATCGCTTTATTCTCAGCTGGAGGTTCTACAAGTGGAAAATTCGCTCCAATAGCTGCAGCAAATGGCGCTTTAGTTGTAGACAACTCTAGTTTCTGGAGAATGGATCCAGAAGTTCCACTAGTTGTTCCTGAAGTAAATCCAGAAGCAATAAAAGAACACAAAAAAGGAATAATAGCTAATCCTAACTGTTCTACAATTCAGGCTATGTTACCATTAAAAGCATTACATGATAAATACACTATAAAAAGAGTAGTATATTCTACATATCAGGCTGTTTCTGGTTCTGGTGTTAAAGGTGTTGAAGATTTAGAAGAAGGATCAAAAGGAAATCCAACAGGATTCTACCCACATCCAATAGCTTTCAACTGTCTTCCTCACATAGATTCATTCTTAGACAATGGATATACTAAAGAAGAAATGAAAATGGTCAACGAAACTAGAAAAATCCTTTGCGATGATTCTATAAGAATAACTGCTACTACTGTAAGAGTACCAGTTAAAAACGGACACAGTGAGTCTATAAACCTTGAATTCGAAAAAGATTTCGATTTAGATGAACTTGTAGCTACTTTAGCTGCTATGGAAAATGTTGTTGTTGTTGATAACCCGGCAGAAAACCTATACCCTACTGCAGCTGAATTCTCTGATAGAGATGAAGTATTCGTTGGTAGAATAAGAAGAGACTTCAGTGTTGATAGCGGTGTTAACCTATGGGTTGTAGCTGACAACATAAGAAAAGGTGCTGCTACTAATGCAGTTCAGATAGCTGAAAAAGCTATAGAAATGGAATTAGTTTAAAATAAATTATATTTTTTAAGAAAAGGGGTCGATCTCAAATGTTATTTAAAGGTTCTGCAGTTGCTCTTGTAACACCATTCACAAAAGATAATAAGGTAAACTTCGATAAATTAGCTGAACTTATCGAATATCATATAGAAAACAAAACTGACGCTATAGTTTCTTGTGGTACTACTGGTGAAGCTACTACAATGTCAGATGAAGAAATACTTTCTGTTTTAGAATTTACAGTTAAAAAAGTAAATGGAAGAATACCAGTTATAGCTGGAACAGGATCAAACAATACTATGCATTCTGTTGAATTAAGCCAGAAAGCTGAAGCTCTTGGTGTTGACGGATTATTAATAATAACTCCATACTACAACAAAGCTAATAAATCTGGTCTTAAAAAACATTTCGTAACAATAGCAGAAAGCGTTAATATACCAATAATCTTATACAACGTTCCTGGAAGAACTTGTATGAACATATCTCCAGCTTTAATAGCTGAACTTGCTCAGGTTCCTAATATAGTTGCTGTTAAAGAAGCTAGTGGAGATTTAGGACAGGTTGCTGAAATAGCAAGCTTAGTTCCAGAAGATTTCGCTATATACTCTGGAAACGACGATTCAATAGTTCCTCTATTATCATTAGGAGGACATGGGGTTATATCTGTTCTTGCTAACGTATGCCCTAGAGAAACTCACGATTTAGTTGAAAAATATCTTAACGGAGATGTTGAAGGTTCAAGAAAAATACAGTTAGATTTAGACGCTCTAATCGCTGCATTATTCATAGAAGTAAATCCTATACCAGTTAAAACTGCTATGAATTTACTTGGATTTGAAGTTGGAGATTTAAGACTTCCACTTGATAATATGGACCCTGCTAATCTTGAAGTTCTAAAAAAAGAATTAATAAATGCAGGACTTAAAGTTCAGGCTTAGTAATTTGTAAATCATTGGATTGCAGAAGGTTGGATTTATATCTGATATTTTGCAATCCAATTTTAAATTTATGATATAAAATAATTGAAATAAAATATAACTTAATCAAGTTTTTAATAATTGTACTTGAAAGAATTAAGTTTTTAATTAGGAGGAAATTATGTTAAGAGTAATATCTACAGGATACGACGGGAAAATGGGAAGAATAGTTGCTGAAACAGTAAGAGCAGACGAAAACTGCGAACTTGCTTTTGTTCAGGCTTACGATAAAAGTAAATGTGTACAGGATATAACAATATATGAAAAATTAGCTGATTGCGAAGAAAAAGGAGATGTTATCATAGACTTCTCTAACCACGCAAACTTAGACAACGTACTTGGATACGCTTTAAGAACTAAAACTCCAATAGTTATAGCAACTACTGGTTTTAATGATGAAGAAATAGAAAGAATACACAAAGCATCTGAGGAAATACCTGTATTCTTCTCTTACAATATGTCACTTGGTGTAAATATAATGGTTAAATTAGTTAAGGAAGCTGCAAAACTTCTTAACGGATTTGATATAGAAATAGTTGAAAAACACCACAACAGAAAAGTAGATGCTCCAAGTGGTACAGCTATAATGATAGCAAATGGGGTTAAAGAAGTACTTCCAGAATCTAATGTTGTTAATGGAAGATCTGGTAGAAGCTGTAAGAGACAGCCTGGCGATATAGGTATAAGTGCTGTTAGAGGTGGTACTATAGTTGGTGAACACGACGCATTATTCTGCGGAGATAGTGAAGTTGTAACTATAAGTCATCAGGCTCAGTCAAGACAGATATTTGCCAACGGTGCATTAGCTGCAGCTAAATTTATAGCTGATAAAGAATCTGGATTCTACAATATGGACGATATGTTAAAATAGTTTTTAATATTTTGGGGATTAGATGTTAGTATATGTTTCAAACGGGGAATAAAGTTATTAGTTAAAGTTATTAAACTAAATTTTTTTAAAGGGGTGTTGCCTAATGGTAAATTTAAACGATGCTTATGAAATAGCAAGATATATAAAGGAAGTTGAGAAAAAGACTCCTGTTAAAGTTTATGTAAATACTGATCCATACAACTTTGAGTCTACTGATGAATACAAAGTTTTTGGAACAGATTCTTTTCATATATTTATCGGGGACTACGATGCTATAATGGCTGCTCTTAATCAGAGAGAGGACTGTATAAGAGATATTCATGTAGAATACGATAGAAGAAATTCTGCTATTCCTCTAAAAAATACTCTTCACGAGTCAGCAAGAATAGAACCAGGCTCAATTATCAGAGATATGGTTACTATTGAAAAGAATGCAGTAGTTATGATGGGTGCTGTTGTTAATATCGGTGCTGTTATCGGTGAAGGAACAATGGTAGATATGAATGCTGTTGTCGGCGCTAGAGGTACTCTTGGTAAGAATGTTCATCTAGGTGCAGGTGCTGTTGTCGCTGGTGTTCTTGAGCCACCTTCAGCAGATCCAGTTATAGTTGAGGACAATGTTATGATTGGTGCTAATGCAGTTATTCTTGAAGGTGTGAGAATAGGAGAAGGTGCTGTTGTTGCAGCTGGTTCTGTTGTCACTAAAGATGTTCCTGCAGGTGCTGTCGTTGCTGGTTCTCCAGCTAAAGTTGTGAAGATGAAAGATGAAAAAACTAGTGAAAAAACAAAACTACTAGATGATTTAAGACAGTTGTAATACTAGGAAATAGAAAAATAGGATAAGGATTACCACTTGCTCCAAGATCGGACGCGTGTTACAGTTATTTGCTTTTGTGCTAGTAAAATACGCGTCCTCCATTGTCGCTGCGTCGGTAATTCCTTATCCTATTTTTATTTCCATTATTATTCTATCCTGTCTTTGCATAAGGCGCTTGCTAAATGCTAAAGCAGATTGTATCTTATTTTATATGGTTATGAAATCTAAAAAAGAGCCTATAAAAAGTGGCTCATATTCTTAAAGTATGTTATAATAAGAGCAAGAAATATAGATGGAGTAGAGGTTTAGAGGGTTACCTCTTCTTCAACTTAATAGTTAAAGTAAAGGTAAAGCCACCGTTCCTGCGACCAACAGTTTTTCGGTGGCTTTTTTCTTTTTTGTCAGATATACGATTAATTACTACACCGACAATAATCGGTATTATGAGTAACTTTATTATCTCTTCAAAGTCCATTTTGAAAACCTCCTTTCAGTTGCTCTAAGAGGATTTACTTCAACTGGAAACCACCTATTTTTTCATTTCTTGCTCCAACTTTATTATAACACATCATAATATTTTATTACAATCTTATTAATTAATACTGTTTTATTGAAATTATATTTAAAATAATATTTATTTTCCCCCTACTATATTTCTCTTTAAAATGTTAAAATTAAGTCATGGAAATTAATTTTTCTGAATTTTTAATTTTGGGGGTAATAAGTATGTTAAGAGTTATTATATGTGGCTATAGTGGCGGCGTTGGTAAAATTTTAAGAGAGTGTGTTGCTAAGGACAGCGAGTGTGAGTTAGTGGCTGGTGTTAGCCGTTCTCTTGAGACAGGTACTTGCGACGGAAATGTTAAGTTATTCAAGAGTTTTGATAATTGCGATGTTGAAGCTGATGCGATAATAGACTTCTCTCATCCTGATAATCTTGACTCTATGTTAAAGTACGTTCTAAAAACTAAAACTCCTGTTGTTATCGCTACAACTGGATTTACTGCAGAACAGGATGCAGCTATTGAGGACGTTTCTAAGGAAGTTCCTGTGCTTCTTTCTCACAATACTTCAGTTGGTGTAAATGTTCTTATCGAGCTAGTTAAACAGGCTGCTAAGCTTCTTGATTTTGATATAGAAATAGTTGAAAAACATCACAATAGAAAAGAAGATGCTCCAAGTGGTACATCTAAGATGCTTATCTCTGCAATACAGGAAGTTCTTCCTGATGTTAAAGGTTTATTTGGTAGATCTGGCAGAAGTTGTAAAAGACAGTCGGGAGATATTGGAGTTAGTTCTGTAAGAGGTGGAAATATAGTTTCTGACCACGATGTGCTATTCTGTGGTGACAGTGAAGTTGTAACACTTGCTCATCATGCACAGTCTAATGCAATTTTCGCTGAAGGTGCAATATTTGCTGCTAAGAAGATATTAGACAAAGAAAACGGATTATATGATATGAAGGATATATTATAAAATAAAATAACAAGTGTAAATGGATAACTTGATACTAGAATAGCAGTATGATATAATAAAGAAAAGATTACTAGAGCAATAGCTAGGCTATTAATCTTTCTTGAATTTAATTACAAGAGAAAATGTAAAACCACCACTACGGCTAATAGATTGGTGGTTTTTTTCTTTTTTGTCTTTAGATAGTTTGTTTATTGCTACACCTACAAATATAGGTATCACAATTAGCGTTAATACTGTCTCTACCACAGACATAACCTCCCTTCTAAAACATTAGGAGGATTCTAAAAGGTTGCCACCGCTCTATTTTGTCATCTTTTCAATAAATATTATATCATAGTTTAAATAAAAAATCTTTATTGTGTGATTTGAAAAGAATGCAAACGTAGAAAGACCCTTGTAAATATACAAAGGTCTACTTCTCTAATTATCTATCTTCGTCTGTTACGTTGAATATGTATGGTACGTTTCTGAAGTAATCTCCACAGTCAAATCCGTATCCAACAACGAATTTATCCTCTACTTCATATCCACAGTAGTCTGGCACTAAGTCAACTTTTCTTCTTGAAGGTTTGTCTAATAGCACGCAGCTTTTTATACTCGCTGGATTTTTAGCTTTTAAATGTTTAAGTACGAAATCCATAGTCACTGCACTGTCAGTTATATCATCAACTACAAGCACATCGTATCCTTCTAAATCTACAGTTACATCTGAAGATACTTTAACTGTTCCACTAGTTTCTTCTGAATTTCCATAGCTAGATGTTGTCATGAAGTTTACTCTTAGTGGTAAATCTATGCTTCTAACTAAGTCTGCGCAGAATATAAAGCTTCCTCTAAGTAGTGCAACTACCATTAATTTTTTATCTTTATAGTCTTCTGTTATCTGTTTTCCAAGTTCTTTTACTCTTTTTGCAATGTCCTCTTCTGTGTACATTGTTTCCCATTTCTTTTTAGTTATGTCCATTTTCTGGCCTCCGATTCTTTTGTTATACAGATTATTTTATACGAATTATTGAGTATTTTCAATAGTTTAATAGAAAAATGCTATCTATAATAACTTAGATAAATCTACTTATTTAATTTTTTCCTTAATTTCACAAATATTCTCTAGTTAATAATATTTTCAAGTTAAAAACTTTCAAAAAGTGGCTCTATTCTTTTTAATATGGTACAATATAAAAAGAGGTAAGAATAACTTTTAGAAGATAACTTGGTTATTTTTCTTTTTTTAAACTAAGTTTTAAAGCAATAGTAAAACCACCACTACGTCCAATAGTCTGGTGGTTTTTTACTTTTTTTGTCATATACTTCCCGACGCAAAATAAGCCTTTAAATAATTCTTACAAGCATAATTCCAAAATATCCAGTATCGATTTTCGATTGCTATTTTTACCAAAAGTGTGCGATAGAAAACAACCTCACTCGACAATACGAAGGCAGCACTGCGGTATTTCATCTCTGATGAGATACCCTTGTGATGACTGAGTCTGGAGAGAAGGTTGTTTCTATCGCACACCTCACCAAATAAAAATACCGCATCGAAAATCGATACGGCATTTTTGAAAATTATATTTTAAGATTATTTAAAGGCTTATTTATTCATTTCATTCATAACATCAAGTATTACGTTGTCAGTTACAGACATTCCTTCATCTCCAACGCATCCTAATGCTCTAACACTTTCATCAACAGATCTACCAACTATACCATTAAGTCCTGGAACTATACATCCTCTCTTAGCAAGTATAGCATTCTGAACTGCTGCAGAAGATGCTGTAGCTAATTTACAAGCACATCCTGGTTTTGCACCGTCACATATCATACCACTTAAGTTAGCTATCATATTTTCCATAGCTCCTTCTATCTGAGACTGTTCAGCATCCATTAACCAAGAAAGACCTGCTGTACATCCTATTGCAGCTGCAACACCACATCCACACATTGGAGATAATCTACCTGTGAAGTTTTTGATGTATGCAGTTATTAAGTGAGATATTGCTAAAGCTCTAGCAACTCTTTCATCACTCTGAGGATTTCTTTCGTTGTATGCAGCTATTGGAAGTATTGCTGTTAAACCGTGGTTACCACTTCCGTTTGAACTCATAACTGGCATCTTAACACCTGACATTCTAGCATCTGAAGCTGCTGATGTAAGCATCATTGCGTAGTTTACAAGGTCATCACCTAATTCTCCAGCTTTTATAGCTTCTTTAATTCCAAAACCAGTACCAACACCAGTTTTTTCTCTTAAACCAACTTCTGCCATAGCTCTGTTCATTGTTATACCGTCAAGAAGGAATTTTATATCTTCAAAGTCCATTTTTTCTACGTTGTCAACTATTTCAGCAACTGTAGCATTGTCCATTAAAGTTTCTTTTCTTTCTTCTTTTGCACCATCAGCTACAACTTCTTCTTTTGGTTCATTATCTAATATAACTTCTCCATCTTTTGCAAGATATGTAAAGTTATCGTGTCTTCCTCTTATCTTAACTAATACTTCATGATTAGCACCTTTTAACATAACTTCTAAGTATATCTTATCAGCTGAGTCAGTTGGCTCTACTGATATAGTATGTTCTTCTAAATATTTTTCTGATTCTCTAACTTCTTCTTCAGTTAAACCTTCAAGAACGCTTAATCCGTCCGCAGATTTTCCACCAACTATACCCATACAAGCTGCAACTTTTAATCCTAATATCTTACTTCCTGGTATACCAACACCCATTCCGTTTTTGAATATATTGTTACTTACTAACATCTTATTATCTATAACTTCTTCACCTAAAAGTTCCTTAGCTTTTGCACAAGCTAAAGCTAATGCAACTGGTTCTGTACATCCAACTGCTGGCTTAACTTCATTTCTTAACATTTCAACTAATTCATTTCTTATATCTCTCATCGTACACCCTCCATATAATCTAATATCTCTCGTATTTCAATAGCAAATTTCTAAATAGTTCTAAATAAATTTCTGTTCATACATTTGGATTATCTAATAACCCTTTACACGCCATATATAATAAGCATATCTCGTGCCAAAGTTGAAAAAACACCTTCATAAAACTTTACACTTGGCTATATAACTAGCTTTAAACCTATTATTTTTTAAAATTATCATCTCAAAAATATTTATTATCAACTTTTCAAAAAATATTTTTTCTCATTTTAGGTATAAAAAAATCTCATTTTGAGAAATAATCTCAAAATGAGAATATATATATAAATATAAACAAACTGCTCTAAAACTACTCTCACATTAACCTAAAAAACAAACTTCTCCAACTTCATCTCTTTCCAAAGGACAACTTCTTTATAACTAAAATTGAAAACATGTGGAATTACTGTAGAAAAGGGTTCATTATGATTAGCGCTCTCAATAAATTCGAAAACATTTTACTTTATCTACTCCCATATAAGCAACTTCTTTATAACCAAAATTGAAAACTTATGGAATTAGTATACCTAAGAATGAAATATAATAATCTCACTCGACAATATGAAGTCATCACTGCGGTATTTCATCTCTGATGAGATACCCTTGTGATGACTGAGTCTGGAGAGTGAATTATTATATTCATTCTTCGTTACTTAATTCCATACTTTTCAATTTTTCTATAAAGAGTTGCCCTCGATATTCCTAGGGCCTTTGCCGCCAATTCTTTGTCTTTTTTATATACTCCATATCTTTTCAACGCCTTCTGTATCTCTCTCTTCTCAAGATCCTCCAACGTCTCTATAGCAGAAGTCTCATCTTCCTCAAACTTCTCCTCATACTCCAGAATAGACTTTGGAAGAACATCGACTGTAATCTCGCTACCCTGAGCCATATTTACACTATACTCAATACTATTTTGAAGCTCTCTAACATTTCCTGGCCAACCGTACCTTTGCATCCTATCCAGTGCAATTTCATCTATTCCCTCTACACTCTTCTCTAGCTTTATAGAATATTCTTTAATCATATAATCTATAAGAAGCGGAATATCTCCCTTTCTCTGAGAAAGACTTGGTAGCTTTATAGGGATTACATTTAGCCTGTAGTATAAATCCTCCCTAAACGTACCCTCTCTAACCATACTCTCAAGATCCTTATTAGTAGCTGCAATTATCCTAACATCTATCTCAATATTAGACTTCGCACCAATTTTATTCACTTCCTTCTCCTGAAGTACTCTAAGAAGCTTTGACTGAAGATGCAAGCTCATATCCCCAATCTCATCTAAAAACAAGCTTCCCTTGTGGGCAATTTCAAACATACCTAATTTCCCACCTTTTCTAGCACCAGTAAATGCACCTTCCTCGTATCCAAATAGCTCACTTTCTAGCAAATTATCTGGAATAGCTGCACAGTTTACTGCAATAAATGGATACTCAGCTCTTTTGCTGTGGTTGTGTATTGCTCTGGCAAACAGCTCCTTACCTGTCCCACTCTCCCCAGTTATAAGAACTGTAGACACAGACTGAGCTGCCATAATCGTCTCTTTCTTGACCTTTTTAATCGACTCACTTTCGCCGATTATATTATCAATCATTATACTTCTATCTTTATTCATCTTGTTGTAGTTTTTAATAGCTTCTTTTTTATCGGTAAAGTCTATAACATACCCTTTAATCTCGCCATTAAGCTCAATCCTGCTCATATTGTAGATACCTTTAATAGACTTTCCTCCACCCTTGTAGCTAAAGCTCGCACTAAAAGAGTGTCCCTTTCTATACTTATCTGGAATTTTGATAAATTTAAAAATATCAAAAATAATCTTCCCTGTAATATCGTCCTTTATATTGAACATCTTTTTAAACTTTAAATTGTATCTATCAATTCTGCCATCGACATCTATAGACACAACAGACTTATCCATACCGTCTACCAAAGTCTCAAGCTTCTTCTTTTCAATATCGAGTTCATAAGATTTTATAGCTGCTTTTAATTTCCCAGACAATAAATCTGCCATTCTCGTAAGGAAATTTACCATTCCATCGCTATTAGTTTCAATTATCTTTCTCTGCTCCTCAGAGAATGCTATAAGACCTATCACACCGTAAGATTTCCCGTCACAGACTATAGGACAACATATTTCCCCAAACTCGTTACAATTTCCCGCTCTACAACACTCCTTGCAAATAGGGCTAACTTTTGGATTATCTATAACTATTACCTCTCCGTCCTGCAACGACTTCTTAAAAGCATATCCGTCTATTTGCTCGCCAATCTTACTTATATATTTCCCAGTACCCGCAATTCTGATAAGATTTTCGTCTACTATTGTTACATCTATTTTTAATACAGTTTCTATTGCATCTGCTATATTTTGTATATCATTTTTTATATAACCTAGCTCAATCTTCATAACAATTACCTATCCTTTCTAAATTGTGAGTGTATATTCAAATATCTTCATATATATTATTTTAAAATCTAAATGAGTCAAATTTCTTTTCATTTTCTGTTATTTCTTCTAGTTCCTTGTTCTTCATCATTCTCTTAATATCCTTCAATTCTACGTAAATTTTGTTCAAAGTAAACTGAATTGATACAAGGACCATAAACAGAAGAACGACAAATACTATCTCGTAGTTTATCAAAAAATCATCTCCCTATTCTAAAATAGGCCTGGCATAAACTGCCAGACCTATTAATTATATCATTCTATTATATTTTTTACATTCTATTAATGTTGCTTTCAAAATATTTTATAGCCTAAGAATTATAACATTCTTTTTCTAGCTACATAAACATATCTCTTGCTTTCGAAATCTTCCATTACCCCATCAAATCTTAAATTAGAGAATATTCTTTTTATATCACTTGGATTACAGTGATTTGCACAAAGACCACATATTCTTCTCTTTAAATATTTCATCTTATTTTTTATATTATCCATATTAAGATCTTCAAGTATAAGCTCCCCATTATTTTTTAGAACCCTGCTTATTTCTGAAGACGCCTTTTCATAGTTGCTAGTATGGTTAAACTGTTCAAGAACAATAACCTTGCTAAAATAATTGTCTTCAAAAGGAAGATATTCTAATTTTCCTTTTACAAAATCGCAGTTTTCATTGTGCACTAGAGAATAGCACATATCTTCATAATCTGAATCTTCAAGTATTGTTACGTTTAACCCGCTTAATCTTAGCTCTTTCCCTAAACGACCGATATCTCCTACAAGTAGTACTTTTTCACCTATACTGTAGTCAAGATGTTTTAAAAGAAAATCAATTCCATTGCCGTTAAGCTTCTCATCTTCATCAGCTAAATGAAATAATACTTTTTTCACAACATTCACCTCTTTAACCCTTTTTAAAATATTAATAATAAATAGCCCTTATATAATAAGGACCCCCAAAAATAATTATCCCTTATCATAAAGGACATAAACTGTAATAACCTAATTTATTTTACTTCCATATGATAGATTATAGTCCCTATTCCTAAACTATTCAATACTTTTTTTAATTTAAAAATAAAAAGATATTGCTTGATTTTTCAGTATTTTTTAAATTCAAAAAAGGACCTTTGCATTAACGCAAAAGCCCTCTTTTCCACAATAAATATATATTAATTTTTATACTAGTCTACATTTAAATCCATACTTCCAGCTCTGTTTTCTTTTAATTTTGTTAAACCTGCTTTTAACATTGTTGTTGCTGTGTAGAATATTACACATATTACTAAAACTTTTAGTATGTTTATTGGTAGACTCTTAACTATGAATGCTGCTATTAGCACACCAAATATACCACCTATTGTTATTCCTAGTGAAGATTTTCTTGGGTACTGACCTTCTTTTATAAATTCCATACCTGAGAATGGAAGTAACATCGCACAAGAACCCATCATTATTGGGTATGCAGCTCTTTCTGACATTCCTAAAAGGTAAAGCATTGCCATACATGGTGCGTATAGTCCGATTCCTGCTGTCATTAATGCTCCAAGTATGAAGTTACCAACTATACCTATTATTAATTTTGTTCCGTTTAATCCTAGTGCAGTTCCACCACCTGGCATTAAGTTTATCCATGGTAATCCGCAGAACATTACTATTCCTGTTATGAATAAAGCAACACCCATAACTATCTGAACTATTGATTCGTCAAGTTTTGATATTATTTTAGCTCCTATTACAGAACCTGCTGCAGCTGCTATTAGAAGTGATAAAAGTGTTATTGGATTAACCTTAACTGATGTTATGAATATAAGCGCTTCTAAAACTGCTGGTATTGTACATGATACGTTAAGCATCCCTGGTATGTGTTTGTCTTTTACATTTAATTTTAATGCTTTTGACATAGCTACAACTATTGCGAAAGAACCTATTCCTAGAGTATCTGCAAAGTTAGCTACAAATCCTATTGCTCCTGATTTTTTGAAACTTTCGTTTTCTAGCTGATTTGCGTCTTTAGTCTTTTTGAAATCTTTACCAAAAACTACAGCGAACATAGATGTAAATCCGATTAACATTATTCTTATTAGAGTTGCCATTTTAATTCTCCTTTTTTAATTTTTTAGTTTGTTTTTTGTTCTCGGTTTATTTCTCTTTTTTTACTAATATAAATTTAATTTACTCAAGCAAATTTTCCTTTTTTACAGGTTTTATAGCTTTTTATTATCAATTACTTAAACCTGTAGATATTGTTTTCCCTTTTCAAGTTATTATTATAACAAGCATCTTTATCTTTTGCAATATTTTATTTCTTTTTCAGACAATTTTTATTTATTATCTTAATATAATCACCATTTATTTGTAATATTTTTAATTATTTTTTATATTATTTTAATTTTTCTGAATAATTTCATTTTATTTTCACTTTTTAACATAAGTTACATTTATGACACCATAAATTTGGGTTATTTAGTAAACAAGCTTTTTATTCTTTGCAATATTTTATTCATAATTTTATATTATTATTTACGTTGTAAAAATCGTTTTTTTGAAGTATTTCGATACTTTTTAATATTTATTTTTTTATTATTTTTGAGTGATTTTTATTATTATATATTTTTTTGATTGAAATGAATTTAAGAAATGTTTTCCTGACAAAAAATAAAAATGTGCCGCATACTTTCTATATTTTGGGAAAGTACGCGACACATTCTTGATTTTAAAGTTATTATAAAATATTTCAGTCATTTACAATTTTATATAAGGTTTATTGTTTTGATAATATCTATTCGTTTACTACTCCTGTTGCATTTCCTTCTGCTAATTTAGCTTTTCTAGCTTTAGCAAGTGGTGCTAACATGCTGTAAGAAGTGTAAAGTATTACTACAACTACTATGGCTTTCATTATATCCATAGGTAGGTTTTTAACTAAAGTTGCTGCTAGTACAACCCCGATAGCTCCACATATTACTATTCCTAATGTAGCTTTTCTTGGGTAGTTGCCCTCTTTTATAAATCTTATACTAGCTACTGGCATAAGTACTGCACAAGATCCCATCATTATTGGGTATGCAACTTTTGCTGACATTCCAAGGAAGTATACTAGCGCCATACATGGTGCATATAATCCTATTCCTGCTGTCATTAGTGCTCCTAATATGAAGTTTCCTACAGCACCTATTATTAGTTTTGTTCCTGTTAATCCTATTTCATTTCCACCACCTGGCATTAAGTCTATCCATGGTAATCCTAGGAACATTAATATAGCTGTTATGAATAATGCTATTCCCATTACTAGCTGAACTTTTCTTTCGTCCATTTTTGATATTATACCTGCTCCTATATATGAACCAAGTCCAGCAGCTGCTAGCATAACAATAAGTGTAGTTGGATCTACTTTTATTGTTGTTGTGAATATAAATGCTTCTGTCATTACTGATGCACAACATCCTATGTTTAACATAGCTGGTATTTCTTTATTGTGTATTTTCATTTTTGTAAATTTTGACATAGCAACTATTGGTGCAAATGCTCCAATCCCTAAAGTATCTGCGAAGTTTGCTATAAATCCTATTATTCCAGCTTTTCCAAAGCCTTCTTCTTCTTTTTCTAAAAGTCCTGTATCCTTTGCACGTTTAAAATCTCTTAATAGCACTGATAGATATGCTATTGTCAGTACTGCAAAAACTATTCTTATTGCATTTACCATTTTGTATTTGTTCCCCCTACTCTAAACCTACTGTTTTAGTTTAAATTTTTACTAAAATTATTTTTACTTGTACAAAAATTAGCTAATTTCTTATCCTTATATCTTATAATTTTAACTATATTTTTTAAAGTGTCAATATAGTTAATTTGGCATAAATTAATTTTAACTTAAAATGATTGTGTTTTTATATTAATTAAATTATTTTTTACATAATTTATATCATTTATGAATAAAATTGCGCTATTTTTACTGTAAATAGCTTGTTTAATTTACATAATCACAAATTTTTATGCTTTTTTTGTATAGAATAAATGTATTTTTTTGCTACTTTTTTAACCTTTTCTATATACTCCTTCTATAATAGAAGTATTATCAATAAATTTATACTATTTATCAAAATATTCTGCTCGCTATTTTTATTTTATTATTTTAATTTATTTTCTATTTTGATTTATTTTTTCTATATTTGTGTATTTTTTTATAATTTTAATCTATTTTTATATATTAATATTTTTTAAGTAATATTATAATTTATTTGTTTTTTTATGTAATAAAAAATACTGCCACAGAACACCTTTAAAAGGTGTTCTTTTGACAGTACCTTTAACTGACACCTAACGGTCGTCAGTTTTTTTGTATTCAAATTTAGCTCCACAATTAGGACAAATTAATTCTGGCATATTTTTTTCATTTAGCGAAGCTATCGCTCCCAATGAAAAGAATGCATCTTGTCTTAGTTCTTCTAATATAAATTCTGGTACTCCTTTTTCAAATCCACAAGACTTACATTCATAATTGTATAACTTTTGTCCTTTACTCATTTCTTCTAATTCTTTTAGCATACTATTTCTCCTAATAATTTTAATTACACTAATTATACACTATTATTTATATTTGAGTATAGCAAAGCTAGCCTATTTAATAGACTTTTAAAATAATTCTATTTGTGTTGTTGTATTCAAAGAAATTTCTTTTTCTATAATTTCTTCGTAGATTATTCTTTTATAATTTGATTTATCTAGTACATTATATATTAATCCATATTTATAATGCCATATTTCCCATAGAATCATGTCTTTTCCACACTTTTTACAAATATAAGGATTTACTCCAAATGATTCTATCAATCTATCTTTAAAATTTTTCTTTACTGTATTCTTCTTTTTTATCAGCTTAGATATATTTCTGTGTCTCATAAAATTATATAATTTCAATATTTCTATGCTTAATTTATTTTTTACTCTTGAATATAGACCGTATCTTCTTGCAACTCTAAAACCCTTCGGGTGAATATGTTGGGTTATTTTACCTATAAATTCTAATACATTTACAGTTATTTCTCTTTTTCCCTTAGGTTTTTTGTTTTCATACCAGTAAGTTACATTTTTCCCATCGTAATTAATTATTCTATACTCAGCGATAGCTGGTCTAGCCAAATATCTACCTATATATTGAGTTGCCTGTTTTATATTAGTTAAACGTCTTTCTGCATTTACATAGAATTCTTTCTTATATAACTTATTTATCAAATTTCTAGTTTTTCTATCTCTAAAGTTGTTTTTTATTATATCTAGTACCAACTTTCGCCATACTTTTTTCATATATGTATACGGTATGAAATCTAATTTTTTAAACCACTTATTATTTCTATCTATTCCACCTTCGGTGTATAAGGCATGTATGTGAGGATTCCATTTTAAATCTCCACCAAAAGTGTGTACTACAGCAATTACCCCTAATTCATAATCTCCATTTGTTTTCTTTTTATGAAAACTATCTAATACCTTATATGTAGCATCTTGTAAATCTTTTAAAAGCTCTCGCTTTCTGTAGAAATAGACTCTTAACTCCTCTGGAATTGTGAAAACTGCATGTCTATGAGAAACATCAAGAATATTTTCTACCTGTTTTTCTGCCCATTCCATAGAATATTTTCTTCCACACTTTGTGCAAAACTTACTTTTACAAGTGAACCCTTGAATATACTCCTCTCCACAGTCTATACATTTATGTTTTATATATCCTTTTTCTATATTTCCACAATTTAAAGCCTTTATTACAGTATTTTCTATCTGATCCCTCATTTCTCTTCTAACTTTATTCCAATATTTTAGTTTGAATTCTTCAAAGTGATTTTTTAATATTTTCTTAATGATTTTTTCATCTTTTTGTTTTTTCAATACATTCATATTACTATTGTACATAAGTTTTCCACAGTTTTAAATTATTATAATTTCCTTAGGAATAAAAAAATAGATATCTTTACAACAAGATATCTATCTTTATTAATTTATTTATGCTTCTATTAATTTATTTTCTTCTCTTTTTAATGCTTTTTTTAGCATTCCATAAGATGTGTAGTATATTACAAATACACATAATACTTTTACCATATTCATTGGCATTGAGTTAAATATATATGCTGCAGCAAACACTCCTACAACACCACCTATTGTTATCCATAATGATGTTTTTCTTGGATAGTGCCCGTCTTTTATAAATCTAGTGCTCGCTATTGGCATAAGTACCGCACATGATCCCATCATTATTGGGAATGCACATTTTGGTGACATTCCAAGTATATATGTAGTTGCCATACATGGTGCATATAGTCCTATTCCTGCTGTCATTAAAGCTCCGTATATGAAGTTTAATGTTACTCCTATGAATAGTTTTGAGCCGTAAAGACCTATGCTTTCTCCTCCAACTGGAAGAAGATTTACCCATGGAAGTCCCATAAATATTACACTCGCAGTTATAAACAGTGCTATTCCCATAGCAAGCTGTATTTTCTTTTCATCAAGCTTTTCTACTATTCCAGCTCCTATGTAAGATCCCATTCCTGCAGCTATTAACATAGACACAAGTGTTGTTGGATCTACCTCTATAGCTGTTAAAAATATCAGTGCTTCTGTTATATTTGGTATAGCACAAGATATGTTTAGCATTGCTGGGAGCTCTTTATCCTTAAATTTCATCTTCATAGCTTTTCCCATAGCTATTATGACAGCAAAAGAACTTACCCCCAATGTGTCGAAAAAGTTACCTACCATCCCTGCTATTCCGGCTTTTACACAGCTTTCATCTTCTAGTCGATTTTCTCTTTTGGCTTTAGAATAATCGCTAATCATTAAAAATCCCTGCATTCCGGTAAATGATAGTAGTATAATTCTTATTAAATTTATCATTTTGCCCTCCTATATATCCAGCGCACATGGCTGCCGGTATACCTTTGTAGTTATCCACTTTTCCTCAAGATATCAACATTTTCCCAAAATTTATCCTACTTTTCAACATGTTAATCTCTTTTAAAAGCGACATTATTAATTATACTATAATTCTAAATATCTGTATACATTGGAAACCGCTTATCAAAAATAAAAAACCGTTATGGAGAAATTCTCCATAACGGTTGATTTTTATTTTATAGATTCTATTTTTTATTAAGCCTGTTTTTTGCTTAAGTGTGGTTTTAACATTGTTATTGAAGTATAAAGTATAACGAATACAACTAGCATTTTTAATACGTCCATTGGCATTATGTCTATAACTTTAGTTGCTAAGAATACACCGATTACCCCACCTATTGTTATCCATAAAGATATTTTTCTTGGATACTGACCTTCTTTTATGAATTTAGCTGATGCTATTGGCATAAGTACTGCACAAGAACCCATCATTATTGGGAATGCAACTTTTGGAGACATTCCTAAGAAGTAAACTAGTGCCATACATGGTCCATATAGTCCTATACCTGCTGTCATAAGTGCTCCTAGTATGAAGTTACCAACTACACCTATTACTAATTTAACACCTGATAATCCTATTTCATTACCGCCACCTGGCATTAAGTTTATCCAAGGATGAGATAAGAACATTAATATTGATGTTATAAGTAATGCAAGACCCATTACTAACTGTATTTTCTTTTCGTCCATTTTAGATATGATACCTGCTCCTATGTATGAACCAGCACCTGCTGCTGCAAGCATTGCTATTAATGTAACTGGTTCAACTTCTATAGTTGTTGTAAATATAAGTGCTTCTGTTACGACTGGTATTGTACAAGATACGTTTAACATACCAGGTATTTCTTTATCATGAACTTTCATTTTTGAGAATTTAGTCATAGCTACTATTGGTGCGAATGATCCTATACCTAATGTATCACCAAAGTTTGCTATAGCCCCTATAATTGCTGGTTTTAATGGTCCTTCTTCTTCAGAAGCTAGTCTACCATTCTGAGCTGACTCT
The DNA here is from genome assembly GCF_008151785.1 of Peptacetobacter hiranonis. Lineage (GTDB taxonomy): Bacteria > Bacillota > Clostridia > Peptostreptococcales > Peptostreptococcaceae > Peptacetobacter > Peptacetobacter hiranonis. The sequence goes on along the minus strand of NZ_CP036523.1, from coordinate 572,253 downwards.
TTATAGTCTTTTCCAAACATAAATGCGTAAATTACTGTTAAAACTCCTAATATTCCTCTGACTATATTTACCATTTACTCTACCTCCCACTTTTTATTATATTTTCTATTTTCTGAAAATTTAAAAGTTTTCACTAGGAATGGCTGAAGCCATCCCTAGATAAAAACTATTTAACTAAGTTTGTTATGCGGTATATGAATATACCTTACTCAATACTATTTATTAAATGTGAACTCTTTACTCAATAATTATTTTAATATAAAACCATATTTAACTGGGTCATCTTCGTCTATTAAGAAGTTATTGAATCCTGTCATGTAAGCAGAACCAGTTATTTTTGGTAATACTGCATCGAATTCTCCAACTTTAGTAGTTCCTACTATTTCACCTTCGAATAATGTTCCTAATATACTTTCATATACGAATTTTTCGCCTTCTTTTAATTCTCCTCTAGCATGTAAAGTAGCTAATTTAGCACTTGTACCTGTTCCACAAGGAGATCTGTCAACCTGTCCCTGTCCGAATATAACAACGTTTTTGTAAGTTGCTTTTTCGTTAGTTGGTTCGTCCCATATTTCAACAAGGTCTACAGTTTTTATATGTTCTAATGTTGGGTGCTGTATTTCGATATCTCTGTTTATTATATCTCTTAATTCCATAGCTAAGTCAGTTAATTTAGCTGCATTTTTAGGTTCTATTTTTAATCCTAACTGGCTAGCATGAACTATAGCGAAGAAAGATCCACCGAATGATATATCAAATTTAACTTTACCTACACCTGGTAATTCAACTTCCTGGTCTTTTTTGTATAAGAATGCTGGTACGTTGAATATAGAAACAGACTGAACTTTTCCGTTTTCTACTTTAACATCACCTTTTATTATTCCTGCAGGAGCTTCCATAACAACTTTTGTTACAGGTTCTTCCATTGGAACTACACCAGTTTCAACTGCAACTGTCATTGCACCTATTGAACCGTGACCACACATGTTAAGGTATCCGCCACCGTCCATGAATATTATACCGAAGTCAGCATCTGGATCACAAGGCTGAGTCATAACTGAACCGAACATATCATTGTGTCCTCTTGGTTCTAACATTATAGCTGTTCTTATGTGATCTAAATGATCTTCTAAGTACTGTTTCTTTTCTGGCATTGTATTACCTTTTATGTTTGGTATTCCACCTACAACTATTCTAGTTGCTTCTCCAGCTGTATGAGAGTCTATAGCCTGAATTGTTCTGCTAAATTTCATAACAATTTCCCCCTTAGTTTATTGCCTTTGGCAATTATATTTTAAGTCTTTCATAGAGACTTATTTGCGAATTCAATTCCAGATATGTTAATTATAAAATAAACTATCTGTTATAATAAAAAAGTTTTCAATTAATTTTTTTAATATTATCTATATTTTATTATATATTGTATGATTTCTTTTTTCTTTTATTAATTTGAAATCTTTTTCCTTATATCTCTATTATATAATAAAATTGTATTTTTGTCATCTATTTATCAATATTTTATTATAATTTTTTTTAATTATTATAGAAGTTATCTATATATTATTTTATTGAGATTTGAGTTTGTATATTATTTATATTCTGACTTTTTGTAACGCGATAACATAATTCTTAAAATTATTTACCCCGTTTTCTCATTTTTAGTTTAAGGAACGCAAGAGCTTTTCTTGCATCAGTTTTATCGACGTTGTTTTCGCCTACTATTTCAGTTTCTGTTCCAGATTCTGATTTGTTTATATCTACTATTGTGTCCATATATTCATTAGTAACTACAAATTTTGCATTTGTACCATTAAAAGTTACCCCTACTGTTGGGATTCCTCTTTTACCTATTTCTTCAAATGTGTTTGCATAGTCAACATGTGAGTTTCCCCATCCATCTGCAGATAGTATTACTCCATCAGCTCTCATACCTTCTAACCACTGAGCTGCTCTCTGTCCAACAAGATTTTTATATTTATTATCCTGAGGAGTACCTACTACTACTACACCTAATAGATCTATGTCAGTATCTTCTGAGCATATTTCTAGAATAGGATCTCTGAAATGATGTAAAGATGTTTCTTTAGTTGAAGGACCTATACCCATAATTTTCCAACCCCTTCCTTATACTAATGCTCTAAGAGCACCGTCTCTATATTCATTAGGAGAAAGTATCATCGGCATATTGCACATATCTATAATAGATGTTCCTCCTTCAAAACCACTTGGCTCATCAGAGAATAACTGGTTGTCATACATTGCTCCCTGACCAGCAATCTGTTTAACTATTACAACTTTTTTTCCACCAGGTCTAACTTTATCGAAGAATTCATGAGATTCTGAAGCATGACGCCCATCTTCTCTCTTTAATATAGCTCTTATATCCTGGATAAAATCATCACATGCTTTGAAGCAGGCATTTGGTAGATGTCTATCGTATGGAAGTCCACCTTTGATAGTAACATCCATATGTATTATGTAGTCATTTTCTGATGGAGTACCACATTTACCTAGAACCATCTGTTCAGCAAGTCTACCTTCTGATGATCCAAATTCATGCATCTGTCTTCCATCTTCATCAACTCCTGTAAGCATTACATAAACACCTGTTAAAGTGTGTGTAAGACCTTCTCCAAGAGTTCCTAATACTTTAGTAGATATTGGTATAATATCCATTATTGTGTTAATTTCCCTGTCATAATCAGCAGGGTTTTTAGCTTTAGGTTCAATTACTTCTAGTTTAATATCAGTTATTAAATCATCTGCGTCTATAAGTTCCTGAACTCTATTCTTATTTAATAGAAGTTTTTTCCCTTTTAGAGCTACAGTAGATCCCATTTCCACTTCCTCTATGTGGAAAGATTTAATAGCTAATCTTCTCATTACTATTTCTTCCATAATATTGACCACCTTTTTTTAAACCCCCTCCCCGGAATTCCGGAAAGGGGGTATTTTTATTTAATGGATAAACCCACTATTTAAGCTCACTAATTATATAGCAGCGTGGTATTCAAATGGTAATGGAACTATTTTACCAGCTGATGGTATTTCTACTAACTGCTGTAAAGTAGCTTTTAATATACCAGTCTGCATTTCAACGTTGTGAGGTTCACCAGCATTAGCACCCATTGGAACCATTGGAGCAACTGCTCTTGGAGATCCATTCTGTCTAACAACTGGAGGTAAAGCTGCTATTATTATTGAAGGTATACCAGCTTCTTCTATTGCTCTCTGCACGATCACGGCAGTTCTATGGCAAGTACCTCAACCAGCTGTCATAACGACACCGTCAACATTTTCTTCTTTTAATTTTCTAGCGATTTCTGGACCAGTTTCTTCTGTGAATACGTGCTGGTTACCACCACCACCCATGAATGTGTAGTGCATTGGTGCAACAGCTTTTATGAATCCTTCTGCTGCTAGTTCATGTAATCTTTCTATAGGGAACATGCAGTTGATATCTCTATTAACGTCAGAGTTATCATATCCCCCATGTGATACCATTAAATCTTCTGGTTTAGCTGTATCTGGTACCATTCTGTAACCAGTATCACCAGCTAGGTTAAATCTTTTATCAGTTTTTAAATGTACACCTGCTGCTGTAGCTAAAGCTATAACCATGTCTTTTAATTCTTTAGTTACAGGAGTCCATACTGGAGGAGGTGTTATTGGAACGAATATTTCAGACTGAAGTCCTTTTACTGTAGTAAGACTCATTGTTTAATCTCTCCCTTCAAATTTAAACTTAAATAATATATTTTTAAGTTCATGTTGTTTACAATTTTAGATTTCTTATTTGCTTTCTTCTTCAATTTCTTTTAGAAGTTGCTTTTTAAGATTTTCTCTTGTTCTAGCCATTACTTCGGCTTTTTTCTTTTGTTCTCTCAGAATGTTTTCTACATACTCTGGATTAGGATCTGGACTTAATACCTCAGGATAACTTAGCATAAATCCAACTTCTTGTCCTATCTTCGGTTCGTAGTCAGTTATAAGCATTCTGCTAGGTATTTTGAACTGTCCAAGTCTACCTTTAAGATCTATAGTGAATGCACCATCGTGTATTTCAACTATAACACCTTCGAAGTATGATTCTGAAGAGATATATCTTAATTTTTCCATTTAGATACCTCTTTCTTGTTAGTTCAATTTGTTTTTATTTTAGATTTAGAAAATTAAATGTTCTTATTTTTCTATTTCTTTTACTTCAACTATTCCTGCTTCTATATCATCTTTTTCGTAGATTTCTCTTCTCTTCTTAGATGTTGGAAGTACAGTTTCGTTGTCTTCTAATTCTATTTTTATTCCTAATTCTTTTTCTATAGCTTCTATGTTGTTTAATTTAACGTTAGGGTTCCATTTTCTTTCTGGAGCTTTAACTTCAACACCAGACATAGCATTTTTAAGCATGCACATTATTCTTATAGCTTCTTCTGGAGCTAATGTGTTGTTTCCAAGTATTTCGTTTTCTATACCCTGTCTAGATTTGTTGTTATCTACCATGTGAGTCATGTATTTGTTACCAACAACTAGAGCACCCTGAACAGCTGAGTAAGTAACACCAACTACTGGCACACCTCTCATACCTATCTGTTCTATATGAGATGCGAAGTCTATATGGTTGTTACCGAATCCTTCTGTAGTAACTACAGCACCGTCAACTTCCATAGCTTCAACTAACATACCTAATCTTCTAGATACATAGAATTTTTCAGAGTTAGCCTGTGGAGATCCTACGAATACAACACCTACTAAATCTACTTCTTCATCTTCCATAGCTCTTATTACTAATGGTTCTCTCCAGTAATGTCTAGACATTTCTTTTGAAGCAGGTCCTATACAAGTTAATGCATGTATACCACCGTCTAATACTTCAAGTGGAGATAATACAACTGGAACGTTACCTAAGTCAACGTTTGGTCTAGCACCTAATGTACCAACTGGTTCAGATGGTAATATTAAGTTATCGTGCATTGCACCCTGTCCCATTATTTCTTTAACTATAACTATTTTCTTTTTACCTTCTCTTCTGAACTGATCTATAACCTGAGTATCAACTACTAAAGATTCATCAGCTTTCTTTAAGGCTTCTCTTATTTCCTGAGTTATGTGGTCAAATGCTTTGTGAGCAGCTAGAGGTCCTGGTCTTTCCATGTTAGTACCTTCTTTTATAGTTACTTCACCTTTTATGAATATTTCACCTTTATCAGCTGCACCTGGTCTACCCCACATCATTGTAGTAGACATTTCACCTTCAGAAGAACCGAATTCACCTATCTGAACTCCGTTAGCATCTGTTCCTGATAATACCATTACAACACCATCTATAGTTCTAGTGATACCTTCTCCAAGTTCACCTTCTTCTTTAGTTGCTATTGGCTGTATATCAAGTATAGCTTCTGAATATTCGTTGTATCTATCTGGAGTTATTATATCTAACTTCATGTCGTAAACTAATTCTTCAGTGTCAACTGCTTCTTTACATAAGTCTTCTGGAGTTCTTAATGTTAAAGTAGTTCCTTCTATTTTAGTTTCTTCACCAAATACAACTTTGTCTATTTTGAAGTGTTTTTTAGTTAAGCTTCTTATTAATGTAGTTTTTTCTTCTTTTTTAGCTTCTTCAACAGCTGGAACTGCTGCTGCTTCTGCTGCTGGAGCTACTGGAGCTGGAGCTGCTGCACCACCCATTGCACCTAAAGGTATTTCTAAGTTTATATCTTTACCTTCTCCTATGTGAAGTTTGAATACTCCACCTGCAACTGCTGGAGCTGCTACTGGAGCTACTGGAGCTGGAGCTTCTTCAGCTACTGGAGCTTCTTCTACAACTTCTTCTGCTGCTTCTTCTTCTCCTGCTGAGAATCCTTCAGCGTTTTCTGGAGTAAGAGCTGTTAAAGCATCACAAGTTGCTGTTAATTTAGCACCTAAAACCTGTCCTATTGTTAATGTGTTTTCTGGTAAAACTAATAATCCTGATTCAACTAAATCTGGGAATATAGCTGGATCCTCTAAGTTAGCTGGTTCTACCACTGTCCCTGCTTCGAATCTGCAGCATGTTACTGCTGGGTCATTAGCGTGGGCCTGAGCTGTTTCTACAGTTATTGACATAGCAAAATACCTCCTAAAATTTTATTTTTTTTATCTAATCTGAGTTCAAGCACTCATATAATAAGCAACTTGTACTTTGATTATCCGGTGCTCTATTTTAGAGCACCGGTAGATTACTATGTTTTTATATATATTTGAATTTTAATAATTCACTTGGTTATTATAATTCCATAGCGGCTGCTACACCTAATGGAATCTGTAAGTCTATATCTTTTCCTTCCCCGATGTGAAGTTTTAAGTATCCAGAACTTACACTTACTGTTGTTGTTGCTGGAGCAACTGGATTAGATTCTACTATTTCGCTTTCTACAACTTCAACTTCTTCTTCAGCTTCTTCTTCTCCTGCTGAGAATCCTTCAGCATTATCTGGAGTAAGTGCTGTTAAAGCATCACAAGTTTTAGTTAATTTAGCTCCTAAAATCTGTCCTATTGTTAATGTGTTTTCTGGAAGAACTAGTAATCCTGATTCAACTAAGTCTGGGAATATAGCTGGATCTTCAAGATTTGCTGGTTCAACTACTGTTCCTTCTTCAAATCTGCAGCATGTAACTGCTGGATCATTTGCATGAGCTTTTGCTGTTTCGATTGTTATAGACATAATAATAAACCCCCTGTTTACTATCTTATTAGATTATAAGATTTGTTTTATTTTTTTCTTCTGTATAATCTATGTCCGCCTGCTCTTAATGAATGATCTGTACTGTGATATACAGGCAATCCTAACCTAGGTGCCACTTGCATAACTGTGTTTGTTCAGTCTTCGCAGTTACTTATTAGTAACGCTTCAGCACCTTTTCCTTTTAGTTTAAGAACTGTTTCTGCCTGTCCTGGACACATACCAGGAAGTGAACATCTGTATCTTCCTCTACCATCATCTGTCATTCTCTTACATCTTTCTTCTGCAACTACTTCTGCACCCATAAGAGAAGCTATTTCGTGTAGTCTTGCTTCCTGAGCTCCACATTCACAGCAGATGATTCCTAATTTTCTTTTTTCCTGAATTAGCGGCATAGATACGATTATACCACCTAATGTTTTTGTTACAGGTGAATCTAATTCTCCATGTTTACCTGTGAAAGGTCCACCAAGAACTATTTCACCATATGGTTCTAATATTCCACCACACTGGTCTATAAAGTAGCTTATTGGCATTCCTATTGGAACGTTTAAGAATACTCTACCAGTCTGAGCGTCTTCATCTTTAACTCTACCAGCTACTGTTAAATCTTTAGTTATAACTGGTCTTCTTTCTTCTATAGCTGCAACTACATTTTTAACTGTTTCAACATTTGATATTATAGCTTTTGCTACACTTGGAAGCTGACCTGGTTCAAGTTCAACTCCTAGTAATTCTCTAACTATAACTCTTTCATCTCCTGCTGGATACATATTTGGAAGATATTTTATTTCTATATTATCTTCGTTTTTAGTTGCTTTTCCTAGAGCTATAAGCTGTTTTGTGTGATGAGGTTTTATAGCTATGTAACCTTTAGCAGCTTTAGTTATTTCTAATAAATATTTAAGTCCTCTTACTAATTCTTCTGCATGGTCTTCTATGTAAGCCATGTTGTGAGTTAGTATAGGTTCACATTCAGCTGCGTTTACTATTACGTAACCACCTTCTATATCACCTTTGAATTTTATACCAGCTGGGAATCCTGCCCCACCTGCTCCAACAACACCTGCTTCTATTATTGCGTCAAGATTAGATTCTGTATCTTTTATCTTAACGAATTCTTCAGGCTGTTCTTCATCCGCTTCTATAAGTATAGCTGTTTCAGTTATTTCTTTAACTGTTCCGTATACTGAAGAGTGGATGTTAGCACCTAGACCTGTTGGTTCTGCTATTAGCTGACCTTTTTTTACATGTTCCCCAACACTTACTATAGGCCGGCAAGGAGCACCAACATGCTGTCTTAGTTCTAATCTAAGTACCATATTAAATCACCCCCATATTAATCTGTCGCACTATTAATTATAAGCAATTTCTATGCCAAAATCGACAACTAATGTTTTTTTCTATAATATCATTGAAATTGCCCGATATTTAGTCATATCTTTAAATTAATTATACCAATTTAAAGTTCCAAACACAAGCGTTTTCACGCTTATTTATGTCAAATTTTCGACATTTTGATTTTTTTTGTGTCTAAAAGTTTGAATAGACTAACACCTTTTGTTTATTTTTAGCTATTCGTTAGATAATTATATAACTTTCGTCAGTTTTTAGACGTTTTGTCGATTTTTAGACGATTTTTAACTAATTTCTATAAAATATCTCTATTATAGCTTTTTCTTATAGTTAAAATTTTATTTTACAAATTTATATCTATACTTAATTTAATTTGTAAATTTATTTAATTCCATATAAATCCAACTTATAATACAACGTTGTTCTTGGAATATTTAATATTTTTGCTGCTTTAGCTTTATTGCCCTTAGACATTTCTAAAGCTTTTGTAATATTTTTTATTTCTAATTTTTCTATAGCCGAAGTTAAATCAAGAGGATAATCTTCATCATCAGTAGAATTTTTTGCACTCTCAACTATATAACTAGGAATTGCATCTTTTTCTATTATAGAAGAGTCTGATAATACAACCATATTCTCTACTGTATTTTTTAACTCCCTTATATTACCCTTCCATCTATAGTTTTCCAAAATCTTATAAGCTTCCTTACTTAAGCTCATACGTGGCTTGCCATTTTCTCTACACATCTCATCTAAGAAATAATGTAATAAAATACCAATATCTTCTTTTCTCTCTCTTAAAGGAGGGATTTTTATCTCAACGACATTTAATCTATAGTATAAATCCTCTCTAAACTTCTCTTCTTTTACCATTTTTTCAAGGTCTTTATTTGTAGCTGAGATAATTCTAGGATTTATCTTTATAGTTTTTTCTCCTCCAACCCTTCTGACTTCCTTCTCTTGAAGAACTCTCAGAAGCTTTGCCTGCATATTTAAAGGAAGATCTGCAATTTCATCTAAAAATACTGTCCCATCCTTTGCCAATTCAAAAATACCACTCTTTCCTTTTTTATTAGCTCCTGTGAATGCTCCAGACTCATATCCAAAGAACTCACTTTCAAATAATTCCGCTGGGATAGCACTACAGTTTACAGGAACAAAAGACCCTTTTCTGCCACTCTGCTCATGAATAGCTCTGGAAAATACCTCTTTACCAGTACCACTCTCTCCCCAGATAAATATACTACTGCTAGTCTTTGCAATCTGTTTAGCAATAGCCTTTGCCTTTTCTATCTTGTCACTCTTTCCTAAAATACCTTCAAAAACACCATTTGATAGATTTTTCACCTCGTCCTGAAGATATTTAAGCTTTTCATTAGTTTTTTCTAGTTCAAATGATAAATTTCTCGCCTCTGTAACATCTAGCTCAGTACATACAACCCCGACAAACTCTCCACCAAAGAAAATCGGATTTGCATGAACAAGCCCGTACATATCTTGCTTTTTATATGTAGAATAAACGTCACTTATACCAATTCTTCTTCTAAGAACTCTCTCACAAATAGTATCTTCAAGAAAATCACTTATCGGTCTTCCTACAATATCATCTGACTTTATACCGTATCTTTCTTCCATAAAGCTGTTCCATAAAATGACAACACCTTCATTATTTACAGCACAAATCCCTTCTCTAATATGTCCTATTATATATTTAAGCGTAATACCATATTCCTCAAGCTGCATATAAAGGTAATCTCTTATATGCTCCTGTCTTAAAATACCCGTTATCTTTCCATTATCATCAACTACTGGTAGAATACCGATATTTTCTTTTATCATAAGATCTCTACACTCATCTATAGGCATACCTTTTTCTACACTTACGACTTTTTTCTTCATTATATCCTTTATTTTTACGTCTTCAATTCCTTCATTATTAAGACCTAAATTATGGATATCTGTTATAGAAATAATCCCACTCATATCACCATTGTCGTCAAGTGCTACCAATGTCTTTTTATTTGCCTTTATAATCTCACTCACTGCAATTTTTACGGACTCATTTTCATTTATTGTATTGAAATTTAAGTCCATAACATCTTCAACTTTTTTCATTTCTGGTATAGAAAACATCGCATCACCTTCCAAACCCAATTTATATTTTCATTATACCATAACAGATGACTCGCTTATGTAAGATAACGTTTAAAAATGAGTAAATTCTCTTTAAATTTAGACGATTTTAGTTTAATATATTATTATACAATCATTGAGAGGGAGTGATGAAATGTTTGAAAACTCGTCAGAAGAAATTGTATATCATAAACTTTTGATTTTACATATATTAAAAAAAGCTGAAATGCCTTTAACAAATTCACAAATAACTCAGGTAGTGCTAGATACGGAGATGATGAACTACTTCTCTCTTCAGTCGCTGCTTTCTGAGCTTACAGATAGCAAGCTAATTGCTACTTATAAGGAGTCTGGTAGAGAATACTACACACTTACACTAAACGGAGAAGACTCTCACGACTATTTCTCTTCTAGAATTCCAGAAACTGTTGTCGAAAAAGTAGACAAATATATAAATGCAAATAAAGGTAATCTTCTTGCTGATACCCAGATTAAATCTAGCTTTGTCAAACAGAGCGACAATGAATACATAGTCAATCTTAGAGTCGTTGAGGACCAGTCAAATCTTATAGATTTAAATCTAAATGTATCTTCTGAAAAACAGGCAAATAGTATATGCAATAATTGGAAAAAGAACGCATCTGAAATGTACACAGAGATAATCTCTCTATTAATAGAAAAAAGAGATAATTAAAATATATATTATATTTTTTTCTTTAATTTAACATTTGTTTTTTTATATAATGTTTACCATACAATATTCGATGTGTTATAATCTTAAAATGAAAAAGGGACATAGTCCCTTATTTTATTGAATAATTTACTTGAAAAGGAGATTGAGATAATGAAAAAAGTTACTTTCGCACCAAGCGGTGTATGCTGCAAAATGATGGAATTTGAAATCGATGATAACAACAAACTACACAATGTTGTTTTCACAGCTGGATGCAACGGAAACCTTAAAGGAATAGCAAAATTAGTAGAAGGAATGGATGCTCAGCATGTAGCTGATCTACTAGAAGGAAATACTTGTGGAAACAGACCTACATCATGTCCAGATCAGCTTTCAAAAGCAATAAAGGAAAACTTATAATAAAAATTTAAATAAAAAAATGGGTATATCTAAATAGTATAATTATTTAGATATACCCATTTTTATTATTCTTTTTTTCTATACATCATTTAATAAGTATTGATTTAATCAAAAATTCAATTAATATTTTTTACTTGTCAATTCTATAACTTTCCCTATTTTACAAACGTTACCCATATTTTTATCATTAATTTAAAATTATTATAACTTTTTTCGATAACATTTGAATTTTTTATTTGTAAATATCAATAATTAAGCTTATTGACTATTCTTAATATATGGTTTAAATTGAATGTGTCAACAAAAATATAATCAGACAACATCAAATAACACTTACTTTTGTAAGTTTTGATTTGATAAGTTAAATTTTCATACGAGATACAAGCTGTTAATTAAAAAAAGCTGAAACTATTTGTTTCATGTTTGCAGATACGAAAAATAACTTGACTTCCCAAAATTCAATTTATAACTTTCGTAGCCGATAACTGGAAAACAAATCATCTCAGCCTATGAATATTATATAATAAATGGGAGTAAAAATCACCCTTTCTGTCGCGCTTTTTTGTATTTATTTTTAGGCTTTGTGATTTCTGTTGATTTTAAATTATATTAATTAATTAGTTTGTATGTTATCAATTAATTATATTGATTATATTTGTGCATACTTTTCAAAAGTTGCAATTTATATAATTCGAATTGACTTATTGATGATCTATTAAAAATGCATACTATAGTTATTGAATATAGCCGGCCTTCCTATAGAAGTATTTGATTCGCTATATTTTTTAGCATTTTTAAAAACAAGTATGATTAAACTATTTTCATTTAGTGTTAATCCCCAACTAACATTATATAAATACTTATCATTGTGTCTGTTTTTCCAGTATATCGGTTTATTTGAAGAACATTAAGGAGGATATTCCACATGCAGATAAATTACGATTTTTTACTTAGCCAGGGCGTTGGAGCACCTAGTGAACCAGTTGTTGAAGTTGGTGAAGAAGTAAAAAGAGGACAGCTTATAGCTAAATGTCCAGAGGGAAAACTTGGACAGAATATACACGCTAGTATCTACGGAGTTGTAGAATCAATAGATGATAAAAAAATAACTATAAAAGCAAACGAAAAACAGGACGACAAATTCGTTGAATTAACTTCAACTGAACCTATAGACCTTGTTAGAGAAGCTGGTATAGTTGGACTTGGTGGAGCAGGATTCCCTACTCACGTAAAACTCGGTAAACCATTCGAAAAAGGTGGCGTACTTCTTATAAATGCTGCTGAATGTGAACCAATATTAGATCACAATATGAGATATATAAACGAAAACGCTGAATACGTTGTAAAAAGCGTTAAAACTGTAATGGATATGGTTAATGCAGAAAAAGCTATAATAGGTATAAAGAGCTTACATACAGAAGAAATAGCTAAACTTGAAGCTGCTATAGACTGCGATAACATAACTATACATGGCCTTGAAAACATGTACCCAATGGGTGAAGAAAGAGCATTAATAAGAGAAGCTTTAGGTACTTTATTAAACGTAACTGATCTTCCTCTTGCTGCTGATGCAATAGTTATAAACCTTGAAACATTATACAGAATTCAGGAAGCTATAGAGTTCAAAAAACCTCTAATAGACAAAGATATGACTGTTGCTGGTTTAATAAACGGCGAAAACATAAAAACATTTAGAAATGTTCCAATAGGTACTACTGTTGGTGAAATGATAGAAAGAGCTGGTGGACTAGCTACTGAAGAATACGGAGAAATAATAATGGGTGGACCTTTCACAGGAAAGAGAACTACTTTAGAATCTCCAGTTGTTAAAACTACAGGTGGTATAATAGTTACTAATCCATTCTGGAAAGCTCCTGAAAAAATGGGTCTTCTAGTTTGTGCTTGTGGTGGAAACAAAGAAAGACTAGAACAGTTAGCTGAAAGTATGGGCGCTAAAGAAATAGTTGGTGTAGAATACTGTAAACAGGCTATAGAAATGAAAAACGGTTCTCGTAAATGTGAAAACCCAGGACATTGTCCAGGACAGGTTCAGAAAGTTATGAACTTAAAGAGAGCTGGTGCAGAAGCTATACTTATAAGTAACTGTACTGACTGTTCAAACACAGTGATGTCTTGTGCTCCTCAGCTTAAAGTGCCAGTATTCCACTGTACAGATGCCGCTTTAAGATCAGTAGGAATGATGCTTATAAGAAAAATCAAAAAATAAAAATTTACAAAGTTTTTATTAACAAGATTTAAACTTTTTAAAATGTAAATATATAATCGTGATTTAAAAGTCACATACTTAGTAATTAATTAATATGATTGCAAAATTAACCTTTTAAAATATAACCAACAAAAGAGGGCTTGGATGTCTTTCCTACATCCGAGCCCTCTTTCTTTATCCCTACATTCAATATGCCAAAATCTCAATTTGATTAATATTTATATAGAAAGCTACGCTGATGCAAGAATATTGTAGTGGCTCATTTTTCCTATATAAAATTAATCAAATTTTGGAGATAAAGGCATATCCCAAGATTCATGATCAGTATGAAGTAATTTGTGAGCTTTTTCTGACATTGGAGCTCCTAAATAATCTTCATAAACTTTAACTATTGATGGGTTTTCATGAGAAAATCTTAAATTAGCTTCTTTATCTAATTTATAAAGATTATCTACTCTGTTAGAAGTCTGACCTAAATGTATAGGCTGACCTCCACCACCTGAACATCCACCAGGACAAGCCATAACTTCAACAAAGTCGTATTCAACTTCGCCATTTCTTATAGCCTGTATTAATTTATCAGTGTTTTTAAGTCCACTTGTAACAGCTGTCTTAACAACAGTTCCGTTTATTTCTATCTGAGACTCTTTCCATCCGTCCATTCCTCTAACTTCTTTGAATGCATCTGGATCTGGATTTTCACCAGTTACTAAGTAGTATGCTGAACGTAATGCTGCTTCCATAACACCACCTGTAGCTCCGAATATAACTCCAGCACCTGTGCCTACACCTAGTGGCATATCGAATTCTTCTTCTTCAAGATTAGCAACATCTATATGTTCTGCTCTTATCATTCTATCAACTTCTCTAGTAGTTATAACAACATCTACATCTTTGTCAGCTTCTGTATCATTGATTGTTGGTATATCACATTCATGTTTCTTAGCTATACAAGGCATTATAGATATTGAGTATATCTTATCTGGAGAAACATCTAATAATTCTGCATAGTATGATTTAGTTATAGCCCCGAACATCTGCTGTGGAGATTTTGAAGTAGATAAAAGATCTACCATATCTGGGTAATGAGATTTCATATATCTTACCCAACCTGGACAGCATGATGTAAACATTGGGAATTTATTGTTTTCTTTATTTTTAAGTTTTTCAACAAATTCACTACCTTCTTCCATTATTGTAAGGTCAGCACTGAATGTTGTATCGAATATGTAGTTGAATCCCATTTTTCTAAGAGCTGCAACTAATCTCTTAACTGTAGCTGCTTCTCTTTCAAGACCTAAAGATTCACCCCAAGCTGCTCTAACTGCAGGAGCAACCTGAACTACTGTTATTTTTTCTGGATCTGCTAAAGCATCGAATACTTTATCAACATCGTCTCTTTCTCTTAAAGCCCCTACTGGACAGTGAGTTATACACTGACCACAAAGTGCACAGTCAGACTCTTCTATTTTTCTATTTAAAGAAACCACTACATCAGTTCTTGAACCAGTGTTTCCAACTTCCCAAATTCTAGTATTCTGTACATTTTCACATACCTGAACACATCTCATACATTTTATACATTTTGAAGAATCTCTTATAAGTGGGAAATCTTTGTTCCAAGGTTTTTTCTTGAATTTCTGATTGTATGGAAGATCTATTATTCCTAAATCATTAGAAATTGTCTGTAGTTCACAGTTTCCACTTCTAACACATGTAGCACATCTACAATCATGCTGAGATAATATTAACTCAACATTTACTCTTCTTGTTTCTCTTACTTTTGGGCTGTTAGTATGTATAACCATTCCTTCTTCTACAACATTATTACATGCTGCAACTAACTGGTCACATCCTTCAACCTCAACAACACATACTCTACAAGCACCTATTTCATTTATATCTTTTAGGAAGCAAAGAGTAGGTATTTTTATTCCAGCCTGAGCAGCTGCATCTAGTATTTTAGTACCTTCCTGTACTTCTACTGCTATTCCGTCTATTGTTAGTCTTACCATCTCTCTACTCTACCTCCTCTGAATATTCCGTAACCGAATTTATCACATCTTAAACATCTTGAAGCTTCCTGCATAGCACCTTCACAAGTCATTCCGCATTCAATTTCTTCAAAGTTAGTTTTTCTTTCTGATGCTGGTTTTTCAGTTATATTAACTCTACCACAAGCTGGTTTATTTTCTAATCTAGGCTGTGGTATTTCTACATCACATTCTATTTTGTGGTTGAATCCAAGATACTGGTCTATATTAGCAGCAGCTGTTTTACCTGCAGCTATAGCTTTTATAACAGTAGATGGTCCTGTTGCACAGTCACCACCTGTAAATACTCCTGGCATTCCTTTTATTGAAGTATCATTTAAAGATATTAAATTACCCCATTTAGTTGGTATACCGAAGTCTTCACAATCTTTGTAATCTATATTCTGTCCTATAGCAACTATTACTATATCACATTCTATTCTTTCTTCTGGTAAGTTAGCTTTTACTGGTTTTGGTCTACCTCTATCAACTTTTCCTATTAACTGAGGCTGAGTCCAAAGTGCAGCAACTTTTCCATTTTCATCAGCTTCAACTCTAGCTGGAGCCTGAAGTGTAACAAGTTCGCATCCTTCTGCTTCTGCACCTTCTATTTCTTCAAGAAGAGCTGTCATATCGTCTTTTCTTCTTCTGTAAACTATCTTAACTTCATCTGCTCCTAATCTTACTGAAGATCTAGCAGCATCCATTGCAACGTTACCTCCACCGATAACAGCAACTTTTTTACCTGTGAAGTCTGGTTTTTCACCTAAACCAATATTGTGAAGCATTTCAACAGCAGATACAACTCCTTCGCTGTCTTCACCTTCCATATTAAGTTTTTTGTCAAGTTGAGCACCTATTGTTATGAACATTGCATCGTACTCATCCTGTAATTCTTTTAATGTAACGTCTTTTCCTATATTAACGCCGTATTTAACTTCTACTCCTGTAGATAATATAGCGTCTATATCTTCATGAAGTCTTGCTTCTGGTAGACGGTATTCTGGTATACCGAAGTGAAGCATTCCTCCTAATTTATGTTCTTTTTCAAATACAACTGCTTTGTGTCCCATTAATGATAAGAAGTATGCAGCAGTAAGACCTCCTGGTCCTCCACCTACTATTGCAACTTTTTTACCAGTTGATGGTGCACATTCTGGTGCTGGAACAATTCCTGCATTATCAGCTGCAAATCTTTTTATACCTTTTATATTTATAGAGTCATCTATCATATTTCTTCTACATTTTGCTTCACATGGATGTTCACAAACAAGAGCACAAGCTGTTGGGAATGGATTGTCTTTTCTTATTAATCTTATTGCATCCCGATATCTTCCTTCTCTAACAAGTGCTATATATCCTGGAATATCAACTCCTGCTGGACATAGGGCAACACAAGGAACTGCCTGGTCTTTAAATGACTGAGAACATACTCCCTGTTCTATATGAGAAACGTAATCGTCTCTGAAGCCCTGAACTCCCTGTAGAACCATTCTAGCTGCTTCGTATCCTATTGCACAATCAGCAGAATTAACTATAACTTTAGCTGTTTTTTCTATTAAGTCTATAGTTTCTAAATCTGCTTCTCCCTCTAAAACGTCTGTTAATAGTGCTTTTAACTGTTCAAGTCCAACTCTACATGGAACACATTTTCCACAAGACTGGGCGTGACACATAGTTAAAAAAGATAAAGATAAATCAACTGGACATAGTGCTGATGGTCCAGCTTCTAATCTTCTTTCTAAGTCTTTATAAAGACCGTCTACTACTTTCTGAGCACTGTTTGGTGTTGTAAGTATAAGTCTGCTCATCACATATCCTCCAATATAAAGTTAATTTGTTTTTAAGATTCATTAAAACTATATATAATTTTAACATATTTTTTTACTATAAAAAACCTTTTCTTTTTTACTTTGTTAATTACTTTGATTCTCAATATTATTTTATTATCTAATATTTTAAAAGGTTTTACAGTATAATTTCTAACTCTAAATTGAAATTTTTACATTTTATTTTTTCATTTTTAAGCTTAATTTTTATTTTTCTTTCTTTAAAGGCACTTTTTGTTAAATTTATTTTTTTAATACTTATATTTATTTTATTTAATTTTATATATACATAACTCTATCTATAAAAAAATTTATTTTTATAGTTTTTTTCTATATCATTGTACTTTTAAAAGAATTTTCAGAAAAATATTCACTTCTACTTTTATATACTAAGTATAACGTAATATATTAAACTACAATTTACTTTTTACTTTTATTAAATATAAATTTATTTTTACTTAAAAAAATGCACAGTTAAAAAAACAAAATTTTTCTCAACTGTGCAATATTTCTTAAATTCAATAATTCATTTTTTGTTTTAATCTTTCAAAAATCGTATAAAAACTTTTTATAAATTTATGCCATTTTATAAATTTTTATTAATATTTTCCATAAATCAATATCAAAAAAATATTAATAAAGGCAAAGTTTTCACACTAATTTTTAATTATTTTATGCCAACTTAGTATCCTCTTTTTATATCAACATACTTTTCTGGCTTACCTGTCTCGATAAATGCTTTAAGATTTCTATAAACATTTTCAAAAAGCCTATCATTATTTCTGTCAGATACCCAAGAGTTGTGTGGAGTTATTATAAGATTTTCTACATTCCAAAGAGATCTCTCTTTTGATAATGGTTCCTTATCAAAAACATCTAGTGCAATTCCTCTAAACTTAGACGCATACTCTTCTAAATCATCTAAGTTTACAAGATTTCCCCTGCCTAAATTCATAAACACAGAACCTTCCTTCATCATTTCAAACTTATCTCTATTAATCATTCCTTCTGTTTCCTTTGTTGAAGGCATAACGGCGATTACAATATCACATTCTCTAAAAATAATATCCATATCTTCTGATTTGAAACATTTATCGAAGTATTCTACATCTCTTCCAGAAGTATTAACACCCCATACCTCAACACCAAAAGCCTTTAATCTCTTAGCAGTTTCCATACCAATTCCACCAGTACCTAAAATACCAGCTCTCTTACCTACTAATTCTAAAAGGGACATATCCACCTTCCATAAAGACTCGTTCTGATTTTTAAAGAACTTTTTAGAATTCTTGTATATATTTAACACGTTCATCACCGCAAATTCAGCAATAGGAACACTGTATCCTCCATTATTATTTGAAAGATATATATTATTTTCTACAAAAACATACTTTGGAATATGATCAAATCCCACGCTAGCAAGCTGCAGGAATTTTAAATTCTTCATCTGAGAATAATCAAGCCTAGAAGTATAGTAATAAACATAGGCAACATCAACGCTATTCACCTCTGGAGTATTTTGAAGCTTTCTATCCTCCATAAAAACTATATCATATCCAAGGTCTTCTATCATCTTCATCTTTTCATCGTCGAATTTTTTAGTAATAAGTAATTTCATAATAACACCCCAATTTAACCTATATAACTTTTTCTACAGACTAAACAACTACTGTATAAGGTAGCTCCTTTTTCTCATCTATTTTGTCCATATTGAATAATCTCTTTATCTTATTACCCATTAATTTTGCCCTTGAAACAAGCGAAATATGCTCTAAATTGCTGCTAACAAGAGGTACAGACTGTATAACATCTCCGTACTGGTCTATGTAATCTAGGTACGCCACAGTAGTTTCTTCATTTGGTGTAGCGTCTATCTTCACATATCTAACCTTTTCAGTTATATCCTCGTTGTTTTTAACAACACCATAGCAATCTCTCTTAGGCTGTAAATCTATATTATCTAAATCTGATATATTGTCTATATTACCTGTTGCAACAGTTTCACCTTTTTTACACATAAGTTTAGTTTCAAAATTTTCCCCTAAATTATAAAGTGCATTTGCAGACCGAACCCTGTCCTCTTTACACCAGTTGCCCATAACAACACCTATCATTCTGTTATCCATGTCGCTTTTTCCATCTGAATTCATCTTATCTGTAAATACTAGGCAGTATCCTGCTAAATCTGTATATCCTGTTTTTAATCCGTCTACATTTGAATGCATGTGAAGAAGTGGATTTGTATTGTAGTAGTTGCAATCTCTTGAAGGAGCGTGGTCAAGCTTGCAATCTGTAATAGCAATAGTTTCTTCTTCATAATCGTCAAGTAAATTCTTTGTCATAGTAGCTATATCTCTAGCTGTTGAGTGGTTCTGTTTTGGATCGCCGTCTTTTTTAGTCCAGTCGTATATAGGTAGGCCGTTTGGATTTATAAAATAAGTATTTTTCATACCTAATTCTTTAGCTTTTGCGTTCATTCTATCAACAAATGCATCTACATCGCCTTTGCATACATGAGATGCAATCGCAACCGCACCGTCGTTTGCAGATACAATCATAAGTCCTTTTAAAAGCTCGTTGAATTTAACTTTTTCACCTTCTTTAAGGTGCATAGTAGATCCGCTAACTTTTAGCATCTTCTTGTCTATTGTCACTAGGTCATCTTTTTTAACTTCTCCGTTCTTTATCGCATCTTGAGCAACATAGAAAGTCATAACCTTACTAATACTAGCAAGTGGAACCTGTTTATCTGGTTCTTTTGAAGTTATAACCCTTCCCGTCTTTTGGTCTACTAGTATTGAATTTTTAGAGTATATCTCTACAACCGGCTTCTTCTTTGCTTCGGCTGCATAACCAGTGGCTGGTATAACAAATAGTACAGCCAACATAATTGCAGTTAGTTTTTTTAGTATTTTTCCCATATTCTCTCCTTTGCTAATTGTAATTTTAATTATCTCACCTAAAACACATATCTTTTTTTATTTTACTACAAAATTTGTATACTGTATAGAAATAGAGACCAATCTTTAGATTTAAAAAATCTATTTTGGAATCAAAAATATAAATCTGTACAAAAATTAACATTTATACAAAAAATTAAAGGATTTGCCTATATTTTAGAGAATTTTAATATTAAATAAGTTCAATTTTTTACTTGGATTTTAAAAAGGAGTGATTTTTATGAATAGTATATTCCACAGAACTAGTGTAAGAAAGTACACTAATCAGCCTGTAGAACAGGAAAAAATAGAAAAAATATTAAGAGCTGGTATGGCAGCACCATCTGCAATGAACCAACAACCATGGGAATTCTACGTTGTAGAAAATAAAGAAGTGTTAGAAAAACTATCAAAATGTAGCCAATATGCGGGAAGTGTTGAAAAATCAGCAGTTACATTTGTCGTATGCTATAGAAACGACTCTCTTCGCGCTGATTACAGAGAAATAGACTGTTCTGCATGCACAGAAAATATGCTTCTTGAAATAGATCATCTAGGACTTGGAGCAGTTTGGATTGGTATCGCTCCAATAAAAGAAAGAATGGACGATGTCGCTAAACTATTAGATATGCCAGAAAACCTAAGCGCATTTGCACTAATAGCTTGCGGATATCCAGAAAACATAAAAGAACAACAGGATAGATTTGAAGAAAATAGAATACATTACATAAAATAAATCAAAATTTATACGTTAATTTCTCTCAGGGATTGAAGTCATAGACAAACTCCTCTCCAGCTTCGACGTGTGTACAAGTAAATAGTTCTGTTGCAAAAATTCCTCACGTCTCCAGATTGTCGAGAAAGTTTTGTCTATGCACTTCAATCCACTAAGTTAGATATTATCCCTATAAAATTCGATTTGAACAAACTGGAGAAGATTTTGTCTATATACTCTTTGCTGCTCTTAAAATAGATATTTGGTAAATTTTGATTTAATTCCAGCAGAAATGCCAGATTTTTTTTCCATATATTTTTTTAGCTAGTTTGTCTATGTTAAAGTTTTCCATGTATTTGTCCACACTGTCTGGGCAAAATGCGTAAAATTCTTCTGTAAATCTGATTTTATTCTCGTCATCAACAGGATTTTTTACTATATATTCAAGAGTATTGTTGCTTATTGCAAAAGGAATTGCTCCGTATTTTTCAAACCAATACTTAGAAATAGACATAATATCCTCATTTCCTGGGCAATCATTCCAACCGCCAAATGGAATATATGCAAATATTTCCCAAGGATTTTCCACAGGAATTTCTGCAATTAAGATTTCTCCCTGCTTTTCCATTTCCTCTTCAAAATCTAAATCATCCATATCCGCAGTCGGATCATCTTCAACCTCAAGCTCGTCCTTTTCAAGCTCATATCCACCAAAATACTCTCTATTATTCTCAATCATCTCGTCTAATAGCTCTTTTCCAGCAGAAAAGTTCTTAGAAATCATATTTTTTCTATATCTTTCTATCACTTCACTGGTTTCAAAGTCTATCATCCCATTCTTGAAAAACTCGTCTCTTTTTTTATTCTCTCTAATCCCTAAGTCCATTATACTTTCAGAGTCGTCGTCGCTGTCTATAACTGCATTCATAATAACAGCATCTAGTAAATTATCACTTATATCCACAATAATAGGGATAAAACTACCATCTTTTGACCTTTGAAGCGACTCAAGATATCCACATATGATATCGTTATCCTCAGAGTTTAGTGGATAATATTTGCAGTCGCAGTTTAAAAAGCTCTTCATTATCTTTGCTTGCTTAGACATTTCTTGCACGATTGGAGTTTCTTTTTTTGCGTTACCTATCTCATTCGGTATATTTTCTATGCAGTTTTTTTCATTTTCAATTCTCTCAATTATTTTATCAATCAACATAAAAGCCCCCTAAAAAGGTTTATTTTATAGTTTACTCTTCAACCAATTATATAATAAATTGTTTTTATTCTTAATTAAAAGTATATACTTCATAGATTATTTTTTCAAGAAAGTCGTATTTTCAGCAGAATAATCGCCAATCTATCTTAATTTTGTAGATTTCAAATACATCGGAATTGCTGCAATCTGAGCCACAACAGACACAACGACCATAACAGGCACACTCACATCGTAAAGCACTCCAAGAAGCCAGCTTCCCAAGAACCAAAATATCCCAAAAGAACACTCAAAAATCCCATATCCAGTAGCTCTACTGCTCTTTGGCACCATTGTAGTCACTGCAGCTTTTAAAATAGACTCCTGTGCACCCATTCCAATTCCCCAAAGAACTACTCCAAATATAACCATTGGTACAGATTTTCCTAAAAATACAAACGCAGAAAACGGAGCTGATATAATTGTAGATAATACCAACACTTTTACGCCCTTTTTATCATACATATATCCGAAAATAAGTGCAGCAACTGCATCGACAAGCATCGCACCTGCGTAAAGAAGTGGAATTGTTCCGCTATTTATAATTGAAGAAGTCTCAGCAAGACCCCCAGCAATAGATGTAAAATTCCTTGAAATATGCATAATCACAAGTGAATAATCAATAAACCCAAAAGCGAATAAACTTATCCCCATTATGTAATACTTAAATGATTTCTTCATCTCAAATGGCACAAACTCTTTAGCTTCTGGTTCAAAATTCTCTGGATTAGGGAATTTTTTTCTAGTGATTAAAAGCATGATAATTGTAATCGCACCAGGTATCGCAAGTACCGCAAAACAAGTCGAATATATCTCAAATGTTGTCCCTGTAGTTTTAAAAAGCATCACCAAATAAAGAAGAACTGGCCCTAAAAAAGCTCCGATTTGATCTAGCATCTCCTGAATTCCAAAGCTCTTTCCAACACCTTCTTGTGATGCTGCAAACGACATAATTGTATCCTTTGCTGGTTTTTTAATTGCCTTACCCATTCTCTGTATGATGAGTAAAATCGCAGCGGCAATCCATCCATTTTCGCCGACCAAAGCAAGTGCAGGCACAGCTAATACGTCTATAACATATCCAAAAATAGTCATAAACCAGTAGTTTTTTCTCTTATCTGCAATCCTACCAAAGACATATCTCATCGAATATCCTATAAGCTCTCCAAGTCCAGACACAAACCCAATCGCACCCGCCGAAGCTCCAAGTATCGTGAAGTATGCACCTCTTATACTCGATGCACCCTCGTGCGTCATATCAGAAAACAAGCTCACTATCCCAAAGAAAATTATGAACAGCATAGCCTGAGAAATTCTCTTTTTATTTTTATTATTCTCCATATCATTCACCTCAAAAATTATTTATAATTTCAAATAAATTAATACTCAAATAGATTATAACTCTTTACAATGTCTATTTTGTTAAATATGCTCAAAATTTTAGCAACTATAATATATATGTATCAATTTAATTTTATTTTTCTTGCATTTTATAAATCAATAAAAAAAATAGGCTAAAGTTGTATATTTCAACAACTCTAGCCTATAAAATATTATCTATTTGAAAACTTTCTTCTATAGTATATTTCTATACTACTTTTATATCGCTCTATTTTTCTTCTTCATCTTTTGGTGGGAAAAATCTCTTTTTAAAGTAGAAATCAGCTCCGTAAATAGCAGCAACTGGGTTATGTCCTGTCACTCTGTCTTTTGTCACACCAGTTGTAACCAATGCATCAGAGTATTTGTAGAATAAGCTATCGTGACCTACACATAGCCCCATCACTATGTTTAGCTCAGTTCCAGCTTCGTTTAAAAGCTTAGCCTGAAGAATTGGGTTGCACATATTTTCACCGATTTCGTTGCATCTCTCTGGGATACCAACGTCAACCTTCTTCTGAGTACCAACCTTACAAGCCACACCGTAAACTTCAAATCCGTTGTATCTTAGGATTGAAGCAAGTTTTCTACTCTCACTGATTAAACCAACACAAGTAGCTATTCCAAGCTTTTTCATTCCCATTTTTCTAGCATAAGCCATTATTTCCTCAACTCTAGTATACCGACAATAATGGTCGTGTTCAACCTCACCAGCAGCTATCATTGAGCGACGGTTTTCGTCCTCTTTGTAAAGTTCCATTGCTTCATTTAACACATCTTCATCCATATTTGTTGTTAAGCAAAAGTCTGGATATTCTTTATCCTCTTTGTTGCAATTAGTGACAAAACAGTCTATACAAGTTAATTCTTTCTTTTCCATATAAAATCCCCCCTAAAAAATTTTGACTTACTTTGTAATATTATCCCTATTTATAAGTATTATCCGTTTGTTTTATTTTTCCTCTTTTTTAGCTTATAATAGCGTAATTTTTCTCAAAAATCTTATTTACTAAGATAAAATCTGCATTTATACTATATTTTGTGAGATTATTTTTAGAAAGGAATTAGATTATGGCAAAACCTTTAAATAGAAAAGCTTCCGAGGTGCTACTTGGCTCTGTCATCATCGCAAGGGCAACGTCGTTTCTGTTTTTAAAGCTTCTTTTGGAAAATATGGGACAGTTCACTCTTTTAGGAATTAGGTCGATGATTGCATTTGCAGTGCTTGTAGTAATCGGATTTAAAACACTTAAAAAGACAGATAAAAATGATTTATTCTATGGATTTTTGGTTGGAGCATCGTTTTTCGTCGTTATGTTCTTAGAATTAACAGGACTTAAATACACTACCTCAGTTTCGATAGCATTTGAGGAAAATACAGCAATTATAATAGTTCCGATTATTTTAGCAATTATGACTAGAAAATTTCCAGATAAGAAAACAATTTTGATGTTCTTTATGTGCGGAATAGGTATAGTTTTACTCAACTTCAAACCTGAGGGATTTGAGTTCAACTTTGGTGATTTGCTAGGAATGATGACAGCTCTGACTTATGCAGGTACAATTATCTTGACTTCTAAAGTTGCTGACAAGGCGGATCCGATAAGAGTTGGTATTTATCAGGTAGGTACGATGGGAATTCTTTCGCTGATTGCAGCATTTATATTTGAAACTCCTGCACTTCCTGCGACTGGAATTGAGTGGACTTATATGTTGTATCTGGCAATTATATGCAGTGTGTTTGGCTTTACACTTCAACCTTATGCTCAAAGTTGGACTACTGCAGAGAGAGCAAGTGTGCTTTGTGCATTAAATCCTATTACTGTCGCTGTTTTAGGAGCGTTGTTCTTGGGTGAAACCCTTACTGTTAAGGGGATTATTGGAGCAGTTTTGATTATTGCTAGTATCATTGTTTAGGATATGAACCAATTGGTTTAGTTACCAGTTGGTTCTTTTTTTGTGCAATAAAAAAGGAGATAGCAAAAACTATCTCCAAAATTTCTATTCAACTATTTCATATTCTCCCTCTAATGCATATGGCTCTAATAATGGTAGACTTGTATCTGAAGGCCAGAACATACTTGTAATCTTAACCTTAACTTCTTTACCATTGTAGTTTGCTGCATCAGCAAAGTTGGCAAGTTTTATCATTTTAGCCTTGTCTGTGTGTGAACCAGTTCCGTCTCCACTCTCTGCAGTGACATCTGTTTCGCCACCAAGTACTAATATTGCGAATTTTTCACTAGTATCTGCATATCCAGCGTTAGGATCATCTATACCCTGTAGCTCTAGCACCTCATTGTATGATAAGTATTTTAGTGTACCCTGGAACACAGTCTTATTATCTACAACTGCTCCTGTTTCTTTTGGTTGTTCAGTTTCTTCTTTAGGCTGAGACTCTGCACTTTCTTCTGGTTCTTTATTCAAGTCAAGTTTGCCTGCTTTAAATTGTTCTAAAGCTGATAAATCATCGATTGCGTACCAAGTGATAATTTTGCCTTCTCCTTCAGTTTCTCTTTCTACTGCATCTCCTAACATATATTCTTGCAATGTTGTATTTTTAAGCTCAACTGTTCCATCTTCTTTTATATCTAAATTTATTCTTACAATCTCAAACTGACCGTTCATTCCACTTCCTTGCTCTAATATTAATCCATCTTTTTTATTTGATGCAACTACATCGGCTCTAAATCCACCAGCACCAGCTACACCAATTTCTATATTTTTAGTTGGTGATAGTAGTTTGTTGTTTTCTTTGTCGTAGTAGAATACTTTAATATATTTAACACCAAATGACTCATCTGTCTTTCCAATAAGTAGCTCTGGTATATCATCATCATTCATATTTACAAAAGCATATTCGTACATATATGTCGCATTTTCGCTTCCGTAGCTATCAATTCCAAAATCAATCTCCTCGTGACCCTTAATCTGCTCTTCATACAATGCAGCCACTTTTTCAAAAGGACTTTCATCCTTTTTCGTTGGTTCTTCGGCAGCCTTTTGACCACAGCCAACAAGCGCCAATGATGTCACAATTACCAATGCCAATAATGTTTTTAATTTTTTCATAAATATCCCTCTTTTCTAGTGAAATTTTAATTTAAAGCATTTAGTTTTTATTGGTTACTTTACCTACTCTTTTCACACTCCTCATATCTATGAATTATCATAAAAATCAGATAATTTATTATAACATTGATAGATTTATTTTTCAACGATACCCAAGCAACAAAAAACACTGAACATAGTTCATTTCATACACAAATACTAGCAGATTTTATCAGCTTTATATTTTTAAAATTATATTCCTTTATAATATTAAGTTTAATATAATCCATTTAAACTATTTTTTTCATTTTTTATTTTTCTAACAATGTAGTATTTTCAATATCTTGAACATTTTGTTGACGTCAACAAAATGTTCAAAAAAACGCAAAAATTTACTTGTATTAAACTTTACTTATTTTTTATTTGATATACATCTAACATCCATACATTTTAAAAATTTCTTTTCTTTAAATTTAGTATTTTCAAGACTTTGAACATTTTGCCGACGTCGGCAAAATGTTCAAAAAAACAATAAATTTCACTTACATTAGACTTTATTTTATTTAGATAATTTTATTTTTTATTATTAATCTAAAATCTATTATTATTCAAATCAACTGTAATATGAATATATTCAATTTTTTCTGCTTATCCTTTACTATGTTCTTATTTTATACAAGTATTTACATTCAATAAAAATATCCTCTTTAATCTTCAACAACAATACAGTTAACTTTCTTAGAAACCGTAGTGCAAGCATCTAAAGCAATAATTCCATCCGCATAATACGTATCAAAGTTAGGCTTATTGTCAAACTCACCGCCATCTCCCTCATACTTACTATGACCAAAAGAACAGTGCCAATGCCCACAAACAACAGTCTTTCCATCGACCTTCGCACCATAATGTGCAGCCTCCATACCGTTGATCCATCTCGCCTTTTCCCAAGACTTGATACTAGCCTCTCTCCAATTTTCATCTATTTCATAACCTATTAGTTCCGTTTTATCATACATCTGAGTACAAGGAACCCAACCATGAACAAAAACATATCTCTCAGTCTCAAAATAGTCTACCATTCTCGGTATAATTGTTCTAATAGACTCATTTCTGATAAGCTTTCTAGCGACATCGTCAGGATTATAATAAATCTCGTCCATAGTAGAATTTGTAAGCTGACAAACTGTGTCCAATGTCCCATTTGACGAATGATGCATCTGAAAATAACTCCTATTGCTCCAACCATGTAGAAGCTCCATGAGTAAATCCTCGTGATTTCCTCTAATAAGAATAACATCATCCTTAGAAATCAAATCAAGAACAAACTCCTCTAGCTCCAAAGCCTCAGTTCCTCTATCAAACAAATCACCACAAACAACCAACTTATGTGGCTCCTTATCCTCAAAAAAGCCCTTATCCTCAAGAGCTGCTTTCATCTCACTAAAAAATCCATGCACATCTGAAACAACATAATATCTCATCACTAATCAAAACTCTCCTTTAACTCCCTTAATAATTCTGGTATATCTTCTTTTACAGTATCATACACTACCCCTAAATCAACACTTCCATAGTCATGAACTATCTTATTCCTCATACCTTTTATAGCTCTCCAAGGTATAAATGCATAATTTTGTTTAAATTCATCGGATAACTTATTGGCATTTTCTGATATCTGTATTAGCCTAAACATTACCGAATCTACAAGAATTTCATTTTCTTCAAGTTCATATTTATTTATATTTTCTGTATGCTTAACTACAAATTCTAAATCAGTTATAACTTTTTTTAAATAATATTCATTTCCCTTTTTATTATCCATAAATCTTTATCCCATCCTTTAATATTTCATTTATTAAATCTAGATTATTATTCAACTGCTCAAAATTAAGTAAATCAACCTTTTTATTTAACTCTTCTCTTAATTTTTCTATCAAATCATAGAATTTTAAACCTGAAATATCAGTCTTTACCATAAGATCTACATCACTATTATCATTTGCTGTTCCTTTAGCATAAGAGCCAAAAAGATAACAATACTCT
The DNA here is from genome assembly GCF_008151785.1 of Peptacetobacter hiranonis. Lineage (GTDB taxonomy): Bacteria > Bacillota > Clostridia > Peptostreptococcales > Peptostreptococcaceae > Peptacetobacter > Peptacetobacter hiranonis. The sequence continues at coordinate 543,481 of NZ_CP036523.1, read as the reverse complement.
ATCTCCAAACCTTCAAATACTCTCGTACAAATTTCTCTAATTTGCTCTATACTCAAAACACCATGGCTCTCATCTATAACCCCATATTCTTCTAACTTTTGTAACATAAATGCATATTTAATAGAGCCAGATTTTGACTCATCATTTTCATAATTCTGATATGTTCGAAGTGGAATTCCAAGATATTCAGCACATTTAGCTTGAGTTAATTTTTTCTCTTTACGAAGATTTTTAAGTTTCAAATTTATCACCCCACAGTGATTTTACAACAAAAAAATAATATACGCAATAAAAATACGTAACTTTTGCGTGTTGTTATATGATATAATACGCAATTATTGCATGTTTTTATTTTTAATTTTACGCAATTATTGCATGTTTATTTATATAAAAATACGCATCTACTTCTCATAAAGCTCAAATCTATACTTCTGCCCAGTAACATTATCCTCTCTCTCAGGATCTACCTCCTCTAAAAACATATCCACTGGTCTAACAAAAGTACCATACCCTCCATACATCGCCTGGTACACAACCATCATCTCACCAGTTTCCGTATGCTGAGCAACATCCTTCACATAATAAAAATTCCCCTTAAAATGTCTATACAACCTATTAACCACAACTTCTCTCATAACCAAACTCCTTCCAAAAATATATACTAATTATATAATACCCTATTTCTCAAAAAACATACATCAAACCCCACCATCTATTACTACCTATTTCAAAAAAACATACACCAAACCCACTCCCCCATCTTCCAAAGAAATAATTCTTACAAACGAAATGCCTCATATTTTCTCTAGCATCTCCTTTTTTAGCTTTATATACAAGAAGCGAGTTAATGCAAAATTTTTCAAATGAGAGATAGCCTTTTGCTTTGGGTCATAGGATGCCTTCACTCGACAATCTGCAGACGTGTATTTTATTTTAAACAAACCTTTTTAATTACACACACGTCGAAGCCTGGAGAAGAAGGCACCTATGTCCTAAAGCTTAAAAAGGCCTCTCATTAAAAATTTTGCATTACTCACACTTTTAAATAAACATAAAAAAAGAGATGCCTAGAAAACTGAGGCATCTCTTTTATAAAATTATTCTGCTTTTTCCATTTCATCAAGTTTACCACTGCATAACCATAGTATTACACCTAAAGCTATTATTACAGCAGCTAATCCACCGTAACCAACAGTGAAGTTTAAAGTTTTTAACCAAGCGTATAGACTTGGGTATATATACTGAGCTATGAAAACAGCTATTGGCCAGAATCCAAGTAATAATCCTAGAACCTTAGCTGGAGCTAACTTAGATATAAATGAGTTTCCTAATGGTGAGAATATCATTTCACCTAAAGACATAAGCATACTTACAAGTGCTAACCATAAGAATGAGCACTGTCCGTTTGCCATAGCTATCTTATCAGCTACAACCATTACTATGTAAGAAACACCAACTAGTATTATACCTAGTGCAGTTTTCTTGAACATACTTATATCTCCCTGAGGTCTCTTAGCCATTTTAGCCCATACAGCAGCTAGAACTGGTCCAAGTGCTATACAAACTAATGCGTTCATTGAGTCGAACCAAGAAGTTGGTATCTGGAAACTTCCTATATACCAGTTTGCTAAGTTCATGTAAGATGAACCATCTCCCCATCCAAATCTGTAGTATGCTGGCATGTAAGCCATATACCATACCATCCAGAATATAGCTGAGAATAATGTAACTAATACTATAGCTCCTATACGTTTTGCATCTCCTGAAGTTAATTTATCTCCAGCTGCATCATCTTTTTTAGCTACAGTTTCGAATTCACGCTGGTCAGCTTTGAAAGGTTCTTTACCTGCATCACCTAAAGCTTTACCATTTAATATAAACCAAGCTGCATCTATAAACATGAATATTGCACATATTAAGAATACAGTGTTGAAGCTTGTTTTTATACCAAATAATCCAGTTGTTGCTAACATTGCTATGAAAGTTGTTCCTATGAAAGAACCAACGTTTACGAATGAGTACTGAATTGAGAACGCTTCATCAAGCTCATCTGAGTTATGGAATAATAATCCATTTATACCAGATAAGTTACCTTTGAATAATCCTGTTCCTATTGAAACTAATACTATCATTGCCCAAACTAATCCCATAGAATCTGCTTTCCAAGTACATAAATATCCAAGTCCCATAAGTATCATACCTACTGGAACACATATTCTTGGACTGATCCAATGGTCAGCTATGTATCCACCAAATATTGGTGTTATATAAGTCCATGCTACGAATGCTGCTGACATTGCAACACCTTTTTCATCTGGTAATCCTAATCCACCAGATGCTACTTCTGTTACTATCCATATAGCTAATAAGTATTTTGCTGTGTAGAATGCTATACGTTCAAATGTAAATCCTAACGCACATACATAGAAGCCAAATGGTTTTTTCTTTTTAGTTTTAGTTGCTTCCATTTTTTACCCCCTACTTAAATTTTTTTTAAAGTTTAGTGATTTAGTAATTAAACTCTTGGTTTATTTTTTCACAAAACTTTCGACATTTGTATTATAACATACTAATTAGTAAGGGGCAAATAAAAAATTATGTTATTTTTCTTAACTTTATATAAAATTCACATTAAGTTTTTTAAATATTTAAACTTTAACTTGTTATTTTATATTTTTTCATATTGTCTAAAAATTTTATATTTTTTAACAATCTTTATTATCTATTAGTTCCCCAGAATACAAGTACCATTACTCCTGGGCCTGTATGAGCACCTATTATAGGACCTATTTCTGATATACAAACTTCTGCATCTGGCAATTTTTTTTCAACACATTCTTTTAACTCTTCTGCAGATTTTAAATCATCTCCATGAGCTATCACTACAGACTTGCTAATTTCAGGGTTCCAAGTTCTTGCAATACATTCTACCTGTGCTGCCATAGCTTTGTGCTTTCCTCTAATTTTTTTAACAACCCGAAGCTTACCTTCTTCATCAACACGTAAAAGAGGTTTTATATTTAAGGTATTTCCAAGAGTAGCGGCAACTGCTGACACCCTACCACCATGTTTTAAATGATCGAAGTTGTCTACAGTAAACCAATGGCATAAATTCATCTTATTGCCTTCTATCCAATCAACTAGCTCATCCATAGATAGACCTTCTCTTTTCTTTTTATCTACTTCCTCTACAAGAAGCCCTTCTCCAACTGCTGCACAAAGACTGTCTATGCAAATTATCCTCTGATCTGGATAACTTTCCTGAAGTTCATTCTTGCAAAGGCAAGCAGTTTGATATGTTCCAGACATCCCAGAAGAGAAGCTGATGTATAAAACATCCTTCCCTTCTTTAAGTGCCTCTTCAAAATATTTTTCGTATTCTAGTACATTTATCTGTGAAGTAGATGCGTAATGTCCCTCTTTTTGCAAACCGTAAAACTCTTTGCAGGAAATATTTCCCTGAGGTCCATACACATACTCCTTATCTCCAATTTCAACATTCATAGGTATTACTTTTACTGACTCTAAATCTTCCTGTAAATCAGAAGTCGCATCAGTAAATATTTGATATTCTCTCATATTTATTCACCCTTTTTGCAATTATCACAGCCACAGCATCCATGCCAAAGTTTGTCTGCTGTAGGTTTCCAGTTTGCTGCATATTCCACAGTCTTGTCACATAGGTGATCTACACTTTCAAAGCTCTGATAATCAGTATTTTCTGCTTTTGTTTCTTTAACCATTTGTCTTAAATATTCAGGGTTTTCTAGCATTGGGCATGGACGAAGCATATTGTCGTTAAATGGCTGATTATTGTGATATGCCATAAATAAAGGACTCTTATATGCGTCTAGTAAGCTAGTATCGTGAATATTGCAGTTTGAATAGTGTATAAATACACATGGTTCAACATCGCCCTTAGCATTTATGTGTAGGTAATTTCTTCCGCCTGCTATACATCCATGAACATACTGAGCATCATTTTGGAAGTCCATTGAGAATATTGGTTTACATTTTCTAAATTCTCTTATACGGTTAAACATTAACTCTCTCTGCTTAGGACTAGGTAATAGCTCAACTGCAGCATCGTTTCCAACTGGCATATAGTGGAAGAACCATACAAATAATGCACCGCTATCTATCATTAAATCAAAATATTTTTCACTACTTACATCTTCAACATTCTTGCTTGTATAGCAAGTTGAAATACCAAATGGTAATTTATGTTCTTTTAATAGTTTCATTGCATTCTGCACTTTTTTGTAGACACCTTCACCTCTACGTCCGTCATTTGCTTCTTCAAAGCCTTCAAGAGATATAGCAGGTACAAAGTTTTTAACACGAAGCATTTCATTACAGAAATCCTCATCTATTAAGCTACCGTTTGTAAATGCTAGGAATGCACAATCTGGATGCATTTCACAAATTTTCATTAAATCATCTTTTCTAACTAAAGGTTCTCCACCAGTGTATATGTACATATATGTTCCCATTTCTTTACCCTGGCGAATTATTGAGTCTATTGTTTCTAAACTTAGATTTAATTTATTTCCGTATTCAGCTGCCCAACAACCAGTACAGTGCATATTACAAGCAGAAGTAGGGTCTAATAATATCGCCCAAGGAACATTGCATCCTTCTCTTTCTGATACCTCGTGCTGTATTGCACTTCCTTTTAAACTAGCATTGAATAAGAAGTTTTCAAAGAAAGCTCTTCTAACACCTGGATCTAAGTCATATACCTTTAAGATTAAATCGTACCAATGATTTTTTTCCTCTATTACAGTTCTAATAGCATCACGCTGACTTTTATACCAATATTCAGGAGTCAGTTTATCTACCAATTTCATAAGCTTTGGTATGTTTTCTTCTGGATTTCCTTCTATGTATTTTAGTGCTTTGTCAACTGCAAAATTTTGCATACTAGATTTTATAGATTTACTCATTTGGACTCATCCTTTCTATTTTTGTATTTTTTCCATCTTTCCGATTACACTTTTAGATTTTAATTATTATTTTTAAATGGTTTAAACAAATTATAAAAAGAATCGAATTTTATTTCATTGGACAAATTTAGTCTTTTGTCATAATTTGCGACAAAGACTTAACTTTGTCCAAATTTTAGACAGATGTCTATTTATGTCCATTGTATGAAATGTGTGAAATTATTTATTATTAAAATAAATAATAAGTATATTAATTTTTAGCAAAAATATTCTTGTCAAACATACTCTAAAAAGAATTTAGTATATTTTTCTAAATAATACTTAATCCATTGAAAGGAGGGCAAATCTATATGAAAAATGACGTATTCTACACCTTGATAGAGACCGTCGTCGCAAATAAGTTAAAAGATATGGAAAAATATCCCGAACGAGCCGCCAGAAATTTAATTGATTTGGGGCTGTTATTCTCCAAAGGGAAATTTCAAAACTCTTTTTTCTCATCTGCACAGACCATGCTTCAAAATGAAGAAAGTCCATATTATAAATTGATATCAAACGTCGTAAATGGCGTAGAAAATCAACGACTACTTACCTTTGGCATGAATCTTGGCTATAATTCTTTTAAGTGTGGGTCTAAGATAATAAGAAGAAACGAACGAAAACTAAACTGCATTATTCCCTGGGAAATTACCCTGCATATAGATAGTTTTTCTTTTAAAAATAATAACCAACATTACGACAAACTTATCACTGACGGAGAAAAACTTGGAATATACAGTTGGATAATTTTTTTGAATAACCCCTCAACTAATTTTCTGGATTTAATAAAAAGACATCCTGACAGCGTCTTTTTCATATTCCTAGAAAACTTAGATATAAAAAATTGCGATATGATAACTGATATTGATAAAAACTTTTGGGATTGCGTTGAAGAGCTAGAAAACATTATGCTCATAGTCGAACTAGATAAGAAAAACCGCCATGTTTACAATGAACTAAGTAGCAGAAAACTTTTGTATAGTGTTTATTATAGATATTCCCAGAAGAATATCGATCTAATACTTGACGGAAGTATTCTTCGTTTTGCTGAGCAATTCAATCCATTTTTTACAGTTTTTGTCTCAGAGCCACATTGTAATGACAACCTTCGCAAAATGGTCTACCAAATTTCTGAGCAGACTAGAACTAGCCCAAGCTATAGTACTATAGCTTGGGAATTATTCTACAGCAATGCATACATAGACAATATTATCTCGGGTAAAAGTCGATATATCTCCTTTGATCATAGTGGAAACCTATGCACTGTTGATGGAAAAAAGGTTGCTAATGAAAATATCAGTGACTCTTCTAAAACTGAAAATGTAGATACAGCAGGATTTGATAATTTAGAATTCGATAATTCAAAAGAGAATAATATCTTCTACTCTGACCTCATTTCGATTTTGAAGTCAAATTCTAAACTTTAACCTCCCAATTTAGGCAATCATTCTTGTTTTTAAGTACTCCATTTTTTGCTTGAATTTTGCCTTTTGGAATTTGTATTATTTTAGATATACTATGTTGATAATTAGTTTTAAATCCAAACTTTTTATAATTAAGCTTATTTTTATACTTATTATCCCTTAATTATCCTTATTTTTAAGGTGGTTAGTTTTAAAATAGAAAATGGACTGTTGCATATCCTACATCAGTCCATTTTCCGTTTACTAGCTTATTATATAAATTTTTTAACATCGATAATAATTTTTATTCTACATTTAATTCCTGCTGCATTATTATAATTGCGGTTCTTATAAGTCCCATTATTTTTTCTAAAAATTCATCAGCTTTCATACACTCATTGCTCAAAAGCCATCTTTCTATCGCACACAAAATAGCATCTGTAAGGAAATCTACCGTAAATTCATCTACCTTTGCCTCATCTATTGACACAAATTCTTGCATTAAAAATAATATTCTATTTTTCACTAATGGTTGGATATATTCGCAAAAATGGTCCGAAAAAGAATTTTGCCCTTTTATCAACAATGCCTTCTGATAAAATTCTCTATTGTCGTAAAAATAATTGCATATATTTGCTATTAATCCTATTCTCTCCTCATAAGTCTCCTTAGAACTCCGCTCAGATGCAACTTTTATAAATTCTGTATCAAAAATCCAATTCACTAAGTCGTATTTATCCTTAAAGTGATAATAGAAACTTTTTCTATTCATATCACAGCCATCGCAAATTTGAGCCACCGTTATTTTGTCAAATTGCGTGGAATTCATTATTTCTTTTAGTGATTCTGCCAAAGCTTTTTTTGTAATATTTGAGTCAGCCACAAAAACAACCTCCTTACATTATCAAAGTAATTTGTCATATTGAACTCTACCCATAATACTACTATATCACATTATTCAAGATAAAAATTATTTCACTCTATTATATTTTCTTCTTTTATCCACATTTTCACAGAATAATTCACTTATTTTACTATTGTATGTGTGTTTTTCTTCATATTTATTGCAACTAATTTTTCTTGGTGTTAAAATTGATGCAAATATAATTGCAATTTATTATGATAAATATACTTTTTCATCAAATTATATTTTTATAATAAACATATTATCTATTTCAAAGGAGATGCATTTATGATGATGTATAAAACACACAAATTTGACCATAAAGTCGATGAAGATGTTATTTTCGCTTCTAGAGACTCAGAATTTATTTTACCAAAATATAAAATTCCAAAGGAACAATCTGACTCTAAAGCTATTTTAGAAATTGTAAAAGACGAGCTGTTTTTAGACGGAAATGCCCGCCAAAATCTAGCTACCTTCACTCAGACTTATGAAGATGAGTACATCAAAGAAATAATGGAAATTGGAATGAATAAAAATATGATAGATAAGGATGAATATCCTCAAACTGCTGAGATTGAAAACCGTATAGTTTCTATGCTTGCAGATTTATGGAATTCTCCAAATGAGCTGACTTCAATAGGTACATCTACTGTTGGTTCTTCAGAAGCTTGTATGCTTGGAGGGCTTGCGATGTATCATCGCTGGAGAATGAAACGTATTGCAGAAGATAAAGATATAAGTAAACCAAACCTAGTTACAGGACCTGTTCAGGTTGTTTGGGAAAAATTTGCAAGATATTGGGGTATAGAGCTTAGAGAAATTCCTATGGAAGAAGGCAGATACTATATGGATCCCGACTCTATGCTTGAATATATAGATGAAAATACAATCGGTGTCGTTACAACTCTTGGACTTACATTTACTGGAGAGTACGAACCTATAGAAAAACTTTCTCACGCACTTGATAAGCTTGAAGAAAAGACTGGTTTAGATATAGATATGCACATAGATGCAGCATCTGGTGGATTTTTAGCACCATTCTGTGCACCTAAGATAAAATGGGACTTTAGACTTCCTAGAGTAAAATCAATAAGTGCATCAGGCCACAAGTTCGGACTTGCTCCTCTAGGATGTGGGTTTGTTGTTTGGCGTGATGTAAATGATCTACCTGATGATTTAATTTTCCACGTAAATTATTTAGGTGGAGATATGTCTGTGTTCCAACTTAACTTCTCAAGACCAGCTGGACCAATTATAGCTCAGTATTACCAGTTACTTAGACTTGGATTTGATGGATATAAAAAAGTACACATGAACTGCTACAAAACTGCCCAGTATTTAGCTAAAGAGATTGAAAAACTAGGTATTTTTGAGATAATTTTTGACGGAAATCCAAACAAAGGTATCCCTGCAGTTACATGGAGATTAAAAGAAGATGCAGAAGTTTCGTTTAATTTATATGATTTTGCGGATAAGTTGAGAAGTAGAGGCTGGTTGGTTCCTGCGTATTCTCTTCCAAAATACGCTGATAATGTAGTTGTTCAGAGAATTTTGGTTAGACAGGGATTTGGACTAGATATGGCTTCACTTCTTATGCAGGATATTAAGAGAACGTTGAAGTATTTTGAAACTCATAGAGTTGTTTCTCATTTGAATGAGGAAGATGTTGCGAGTTTAAACCATACAGGAAGATAGAGGTTTATATATTATAAATGATATAAAAATAAATTATATAAAAGCATAAATAAATTAAAAAATTGAATATAAATCTTAGAAGCTGTTACAGTATTTGTAGCAGCTTTTTTTATACTATTTTTTAGTACAATGTAGTTTTTTTAATTTTTAGTATAGCATAGCCATTTTTTACATATTGTATATTTCTTTATATTTTCTCTGATTTATGCTAAAATAGCTATTTGAGGAAAATATACTTTTAGTAAAAATTTTTAGGAGAGAAAGCTATGGACAATTCAAAAACAAAGACACGTTTAACTTATATTGATATTGCTCGTGGAATTGCAATTCTTTTGGTCGTTATAGGTCATATGAATCAGTTCTACAGGAATAACTTGAATATTTCAAATCCACAAATGCTATCATTTATCTATACTTTACACATACCTCTTTTCTTTATAATTTCAGGTATGTTATTTTCAGAGAAATCATTTAAAGATGTATCATTTACAAAATTTTTAATCAAAAAGATAAAAACATTAATTGTTCCATATCTATTTTTAGATATAACTGGAGGACTTTTTAATGTTTTTGTTTATTCAGATGTTACTTTAGTAAATATAAAAAATGTTGTTGTAAATACACTGACTCTTCACTGTAACATTGGTGCAAACTGGTTTATATCTGCACTATTTATAGGCGAAATAATTTTATATTTCTTTATGAAGTTTTATATGCCTATTTATAAATACATCGCTTGGATACCATTCCTACTTATAAATGTGTTTTATCCATTTTCTCATTGGATAAATATCGCTGTTAGAGGGGTTATCGCCTTTACATTCATCCTTTTAGGTTATTATCTAAAAGAATTTTTCAAAAGCGATTTAAACAAGCGTTGGTATATGATATTAATTTCTTTGGTTATCACTTATATGGTATCTAAATTCAATGGACAGATAGATATCTGGGGAAGTACTATCGGAAATCCATTCCTATGTGTTTTAGGTGGATTAGCGGGTTCTTATGCAGTAATTGGTATTTCAAAGCTTATATCATCAAAACTTCTTGTTTTTATCGGTCAAAATACAATGACTGTTATGGGTACGCATATGCTTATTATATTCTTTATTTGGCCTTTGTTATCAAAGAGTGTTTTTGCTGCGTTCCCAAGTTTGACAACTAGTGCAGTTGGTGCAATATTATTCTTCGCCATTGTTATAGCTGTTGATCTTCCAATAATGTATTTATACGATAGATTTATTCCATTTTTAATCGGTAAACCATCAAAGCCGGTTGTTAAGGAAAAAGAAGCAGTGAAATCTGTTCAAGATATTGCATAAGTTTAGAATAAGATAAAAATTAAGGGACTATTGCACGTTTTTACAATAGTCCCTTTTATAATTACTTTTTATTTTTTATTCAATTTTACTAACGATACAAAATAATCATTTAGAAGATTCCACGTCTTTTCATCTTCTTCAATAAACTTTGCTTTTTCTTTTATGTTACTTAATTCTACTTCAATATAGTCATTTAAAACCTGAACTCTTGGAGATAGCCCCATTTCTGGTAATTCTTGTTTCATTTTTAATAGTTTATCCACTTCTGATCTTATTGAATTCTCCAACTCAGCTTCCATTAATTCAGAAAATAACATCGGTGGTGGACATTCTTTATCTAAAATCCATTTCGCTGCTAGTATTGGTCTAAGTACATAAAAATACTTTTTAACTCTCACTTGCTCTACTTCCAGACTCAACTGCCATAATAATTTTTACATTTTCTTTTTCTTCAATTTCTTTTAGCTTGTTTTCTATAATTGTTTTCAATATAATCACCTCATTAATTTATACTACATTAGCTTTTTAATACAAAATATATTTTTTAGTTATAATTTTTTCAAATACTTTACTGGCACACTTTCAACTAACCATACATTATTCTCTGATTTTAAAAATTCTATTCCATTTTCTACCATCTTTTTGCAATCTATCTCATATATTATAGGTTTTCCATGTCTTTTTCCCACTTTTTCAGCTGTTTCTATGTCATTTGATAGATGAACATATAATCTATTTTTCCTAATAAGTCCCTGTTTTTCAATAGATTCTACATATTTTTCACCAGTTCCATGATACAAAATATCTGGTGGATTTAATTTTTTTAGCTCTACATCAACAGAAATTGAATGTCCTTGATTTGCACGTATCATCGTTTTATCTTCATTAAATGAGTATCTATTTTTATCGTCCTCATCCACAATTTTTTCTAGAATTTGCATATCTATAGGATATTTTTTATTTACTCCAACGATTAATTCTTCAACATTTGCCCATCCATGTTCATCTAATGTTATTCCTATTGTTTCTGGTTTATGACGTAATATTAGACTTATAAATCTGCTTGTTTTTATCAAATTTCCCATAGCTATACCTCCTTTTGTTTAAAACTTTTTTCTTATAGCTTATCATTTTTGCATAATAAGTTCTATACTTTTCATTGTATAAATTATCATTTATTTGTCCTTTCTATATATAGGAGGTGTTTGATTTTGAAAAAAGAAGTTAGTATAGATTATTTATGCAATGAAAGAGAAAACCAATATTTTGATAGAAAAAGTGCAAGAATCAAACCAAATGAAGTAGCAAGGCACTTAGTTGCTTTTTCAAATGCAAATGGAGGAATATTGGCAGTTGGAATAGAAGATGATGGAACAATAACAGGATTTAATTATGATAAAGCAAATTCTATAAATGACTTTTTGTATGTTCCTTTTTCATGCTGCCAAGGAAATTTGAATGTAGAAACAGAAATTAAAGAAGTAAACGGCATACAAATTCTTCTATTCTTTATTGATTCAGTTGAAAATAATGTAATTAAAACAAGTGATAATAGAGTTTATCTTCGCATAGGGGATAAGTCAAAACTATTAACACACAATGAAATAACCCAACTTGAATATGATAAAGGTGATAGAAGTTTTGAGGATTTAATCATAAAAGATTCTAGCTTTGATGATATCGATACAGAGCTTTTATTAAAATACAAACATATTCTAAATACTAATCTATCATTAGAAGAAATTTTAGAAAGTAGATCTTTAATGAAAGAAGGTCATCTTACTGTTGCTGGAGTTTTATTATTCTCAAAATATCCAACAAAGTTCTTACCACAAGCTAGATTAAGACTTCTAAAATACGATGGTACAAAAATGGAAACAGGTAGAAGATTAAATCTTATCAAAGAAATAAACTACGAATATGCTATTCCTAGAATTATTGGAAATGTCAAACAAGCTATAAATTTTCAACTTAGAGAATTTCAATATCTTGGCAAAGATGGTATTTTCAAAATAATACCTGAATATCCTGAATTTGCTTGGTTTGAAGGTATTGTAAATAGCTTAACTCATAGGAACTACTCTATTATTGGAGATTATATTAGAGTTTCATTGTATGATGATAGATTGGAAATTTTTAGTCCTGGAAAACTTCCAAATATCGTTACTTTGAATAATATGAAAAATACTCGCTATTCTCGAAACCCAAGAATTGCAAGAGTATTAAGTGAGTTCGGGTGGGTTAAAGAGCTTAATGAAGGTGTGAAAAGAATCTATGATGAGATGGATGGTTTTTACCTAAATAAACCTACTTATTCTGAACCTAATAGAAATTCAGTCTTACTTGTACTTGAAAATAGTATTACTTCAAGAACCCTAAGAGTTGAAGATAGGATACAAAAGAATTTCGATGAGTCAGTTTTTAATTCTTTAAACGAATATGAAATTAAAATTATTCAATTTCTAATGACAAATGAAAAAATAACTTCAAAGATAGCATCATCTCTAACAGGAAAAAGTAGCAAAACATGTATCACTATTTTAAAATTGCTAGTTGATAAAGATATACTAAAGTGGCATGGTAATAGCAATAGGGATCCTACTCAATATTACTCACTTAACTCAAAATATAAGTAATTATATTTTTTTATAATATACTTCTAAGTAGGCATCTATTTTCTAAGTATTTCTATGTAACTTCTAAGTAGGTATATGCTTTCTAAGTATTTCCATGTAACTTCTAAGTAGGTATATGCTTTCTAAGTATTTCTATGTAACTTCTAAGTAGGTATATGCTTTCTAAGTATTTCTATGTAACTTCCAAGTGTATATACTTTCTAAGTATTTCTATGTAACTTCCAAATAAAAAGGGATTGTCACAGTTAAACTCCGTAACAATCCCTTTCTTATTTATGAATTGATTTCTTCATACATTTATTTATACACTCGCCGCATCTTATACACTCCACGCTATTTGGATTTTCATACGGTTTTATTCCCATTTTACACTTTTTCCGACACATCCCACACTTATTACAGCTGCTATCCACCTTATATCTAAACGGAGATATTTTATTAAACACACCTAAAAATACTCCAAAAGGACAAAAATATTTGCAAAACGGTCTAAATACGAATAGCGACATCAAAAATACTGTACTAAATCCAAATAATTTTACAAATATCTTAGCATCTCCAAATATACTCTTATCTTGCATAATGGAAACTGGCACTAAGATTATCAACGCAATAAATATAATGTATTTTATTTTCTCTCTAATAATGCCACATTTTCCACATGTACTGAGTGAGGGAACATATCAACTGGCTGAATTTCAACGCATTTAAAACCTCTCTCATCCATATACGCTAAATCTCTCGCCAAAGTAGATGGGTTACAAGAAACGTAAACCACTCTCTCTGGATCCATAGAAACTATAGTATCAAGTACCTTCTCATCGCAGCCCTTTCTTGGAGGGTCAACAACGACAACATCTGCTTTCTTTCCTTCTTTGTACATCTTTGGAACAACCTCTTCCGCTTTTCCAGCGTAAAATTCAGTATTTTCAAGCCCGTTAAGTTCTGCATTTCTCTTAGCATCTTTTATCGCATCTTCAACAATCTCAATTCCGTATACCTTCTTAGCTTTCTGTGCTAAGAACAGAGAAATTGTACCAATTCCGCAGTATATATCGAAAACTGTTTCATTTCCAGTTAAATTTGCATACTCTAAAGCCTTGTTGTATAACACTTCTGTCTGCACTGGATTTACCTGGAAGAATGAAAGTGGAGATATTTCAAACACAAGATTTCCTATATAATCGTTGATTTTTCCTGTTCCACATATAACTTTATTCTCTCTTCCAAGAATTACATTTGTCTTATTTGTATTTACATTTACAACTAAAGTCTTAAATCCTTTTATTCTCTCTTCAAGCATTTTTGCAAGTTTATTTACATTAGGTATATTTTTCCCATTTGCAACTAATACAACCATAACCTCGCCAGTTGTAAATCCGATTTTTGTAACTATGTGTCTTAAAAGTCCTTTGTGCTTCACTTCGTCGTACACACTTATATTATTTTCGACAATAAATTCTCTAACAACCTCGATTATTTCGTCATTTAATTCATGCTGAATCATACACTTAGCTGTTGGAATTACCTCGTGGCTCTTCTTTTTATAGAATCCTATCACAGGCTCTCCTTTTCTCATCTGAACTGGGAACTGAGCCTTATTTCTGTATCTAAATGGAGTTTCCATACCGATTGTATCGTGTATAGTCGCACCTTCAATCTTACCAATTCTTGAAATAACCTGCTTAACCTCGTTAGTTTTAAGCTCAAGCTGCTTGTTGTAGTCAAGCTCCTGAATCTGACAACCACCACACATCTTTAAGCTATCGTCGCAAACTCTATCTACTCTGTATGGAGAATGCTCAATAATCTCAACAAGATCACCAACCGCATAATTTTTCTTAGACTTATTTATCTTTACCTTAACCTTTTCTCCAACTAATGCACAGTCCACAAAAACTGTAAATCCATCGTATTTACCAATCCCGACACCAGACTCACCCATATCCACTATGTCTACTACATACTCTTTATTTTTCTCTAGCATAATATCCTCCATTTTCTAAAATTTTCATCTATCTCAATCAAATTCTTTCCAAAATTATTATCTATCAAAAATCACTTACTTTTGACTTTTTCAGACCTAAAAATTATTATTCTCAAAATTTAATTTTAACAGAAAAAAGCCCTGTACTCAAGTACAAGGCTCATTCTCTATACTATTTTTCAAACAAACTTAGTTATATCAGCTTCATGTAAACTATTTTAAAAAATATTATACTTATATATAACAAAAAGGAGAAATTTCAACTGTTACTATATTTTTCTAAGCAGTCCTTTATATTTAAGCTACTACAAATTTACTAACTTAAAAAAAGTGGATAAAATCAAAATTTACCAAAACTATTGATAGTATGTAGCATATGAGTTATATATACAAACTCTCTCGACAATCTGCAGGCGTGTATTTTGTTCATAATAAAATACATTGCTTGCACTCACGCCGAAGCCTGGAGAGAAGTTTGTATATATCTCATATGCTTCGTATAGTAACAATAAATTGGTAAATTTTGACTTATCCACTCTTTCCTAAGTAGTAATTTTTTAGTAATTCCAGATATACTTTCCTCTTTCTCCTGTTCCATAGAAATCAGCAAATGTTATATCAAAAATATTCTCTTTAAAATCTACATCTATCTCATTCTTAATTATATACTGCCAAATTCCCGCATGAGAAATATCGCCCTGAAGAAGAATTCCTTTAAGCTTACCATCTCTAACAACTGCCTTCTTGTAGTTCTTAGAATCTTCCTGCTCTACAACCTTGTCTCCTTCCTCTTCTCTTATATTTCCAAGACAAAGAGTTACTAGTCCGTAGAAGTTCATAGTATTCTTCATAGCAAATCTATCTTCGTATTTTTCCGCCATACCAGTCATATTTCTAGCTGCAGTTTTTCCCTGCTTCATAGCATTTGGCCATATTCCAGAAAGACCTGCAACATCTCCTGCTGCATAAACATCGTCCACACTAGTTTTCATAAAGTCGTCTACAACAATCCCTCTGTCTACTTCTACATTGCTTCCTTCTAAAAATCCTACTGCTGGTCTAACCCCAGCTGCAACGATTATCATATCGCAAGCAACTGTTTCTCCTGTATCAAATGTAACTGCGTGAATCTTTCCATCCTCAGAGCACTCAGCTTTATCAGCTTTGCATCCAAGATAGAATTTTGCACCTGCTTCTTCAAATTTTCTCTGGTATTCTTCAGCTGCATGTAGATTTAACTGAACAGGAAGTATGCTAGGAGCCATTTCGACTATTGTTACATCCTTACCTCTTTCAAGAAGTCCATGTGCAGCATCAAGTCCAACAAGACCTGATCCAACGATAAGTATCTTTTCTGATTTCTCAGCCATCTTATCTATTGCCTGAGCATCTCTTAAATGTCTAAGCCCAAACACATTAGATGCCTTTCTAAAATCTCCAACCGGTGGTATAAAACTATTTGCACCTGTTGCAATTAGAAGCTTATCGTATTTTACAACATCACCATCTAAAAGAACAACTTCCTTATTGGCTGTGTCTATTTTATCAACTCCAACCTTTTTCCAATCTATATTGTTTACTTCGAAAAAGTCTTCTCTTGTGAAGTTTAGAGTCTTTTCATCTCTCTCATGTGATATATATTTATGTAGCATACAACGAGAGTGTACAAACTGATCTTCTGAAACCATTGTAATCTCAGAGCATTTGTCTAATTTTCTTAATTCTTCAGCTGCTGTAATACCTGCAGCCCCTACACCGATAATTACATACTTCACAGATTACACCTCCTCTACATGAATTGCTTTTTTAGGACATGATTTTACGCAACTTGGCTCTCCACCATGTTCTAAGCAGAAATCACATTTTATAACTTTTGTCTTAGTTATTCTATCTGGTTTTAATACACCAAATGGGCAGTTCATTACACACATAAAGCAAGAACCACATCTTTTTTCATCGTATGTAACAAGTCCTGAGTCTGGGTCTTTTTTAAGAGCACCACTCATGCAAGACATCACACATTCTGGTTCATCACAATGTCTGCAGAATATTGGACGATAATTTCCTTTTTCGTCTTTATATATAAAGTTTCTTGATTCATTTTCTGGGTCAAGAAGGTTTAGTGTATATACATCGCCTTCATCTTTTCTGTGAGCCTGCATACATGCTACTGAGCAGTTTTTGCATCCGTCACATTTTTCGTAGTCTACAATTATTCTTTTCATATAGGCGCCCTCCTTAGATATTAAGTGCAGCACGTTTTTCTTCTATAATTTTTTCAAGAATATCAGCTGTTTCTTTTGCATCTGGGTTTATTATTACCTGTCCACCTGTTAACTGTTTCATATCTTCAGTTAATACTTTTACCGCTACATCACTTCCTGTTACAAATGGAGGTAATCCTAAGTGTAGTGGTAATCCTAGAGCAAGTCCGAAGCATCCATCAGCAAGTGCCTGTTCTTCTAGCCACTGAGCTGCTGATAATACAAGTGGTAACTGAGGTAAATCTATGCCTATAGCTTCAGCTAATTCTGTAGCTACTATTTCTAATCTTCCTATTGCTAGACATGGACCAAAGTTTAATACTGGTGGTATTCCTAAAGATTCACATACTTTTCTTAGTTTTGGTCCAGCGTATTTAGCAGCTTCTGGATTCATAAATCCGCAGTTTTCTATTCCTCCTGAAGAACATCCAGCAGTTAAAACTATTATATCTCTTGATATTAATTCTTTAACTAAATCAACACTTAAAACATCGTGTCCTCCAGCAGTTAAGTTTGAACATCCAACTACTCCTGCAACACCTTTTATTTCTCCAGCTACTAATAAATCTATAAGTGGTTTCCAGTTTCCACCTAAGAAATCTTTTAATGAACCTTCACTTACACCAGTTAGTGCATTGTCAAATCCATGATCTTCAAATAGATTTAATTCAACATTTCCTCTTCTTGATGTATAAGATTCTATTATTTTGTCTATTATTTCTTCTGAAACAGCTTCTCTGTTTTCGAAGTCGAATTCTTTTAATTCTGCATTTGCTTTTTTAGCAACGCTATCTATACATATCTGTTTTATTTTTAATTCGTCACATATTGGCTCGATTCCTGGAAGTGTACAGTTGAATTCTGATATAACTGCATCTATTGCACCAGTTGCAAGTATTGCTTCACTTGTGTAGTTATTTCCAGCGTGTCCATCGAATATATCTTCATAATGAGCACCTCTTAGCTGTAAGTCCTGTCCAACACAAGTACATCCAACTAATTTGAATCCTTTTGCTCCAACTGCTTCAGCTTTTTTAACAACATCTTCTTCAGTTAATCTCTTCTGAAGGTATGTAAACATTGAGTGCTGATGTCCAGTTATCATTATGTTTATGTAATCAGGGTTTACAACTCTCATTCCTACAGGAGCAAGTCTTATTTCTGGCTCTCCTAAAACTATATCGTTTAGTAGGTTTGTAAGAGTTAATCCGTATATACCTGTTGAAATTCCTAGTTTTAAGCAGTCTTTTAGCATATCAACTGGGTCTGAGTTTAAGTTTGTTGAACATTTTACAACACCATGACATACTTCTGATTTTGCCCCACCAGGTAGTATTCCAAGTTCTTTCCAGTTTTCATATCTTGGAGCATAAGCCATTTTTTTGATTAATTTCATTTCTTCAAATTCAGGAAGATATAAATCAGCTAATACAGCATCTGCAACCATTTCTGCTCTTTTGTGCATATCTTCTTCATGTATTTCAAATATATCTGCTAATTTGTTTAACGCATTTATTCCTTTTATTTCGCCTTTTTTCTGAGCTACGTCTTTTACGTTTCTAGCTGTATTTTCAACAACGTGTATGTAGCATCCTGATCCTGATGCAACTGCTCTTAAAAAGTTTCTTGTAACTATTGTGTCTGCATTTGCTCCACATATCCCTCTTGGAGACTCTGGAGTTATTCTACAAGGACCATTTGAACATAGTCTACAGCAAACTCCCTGTAAACCAAATCCACATTTAGTTTTCTGAGTGTCTACTCTGTGATGAGATGTTTCAAATGGAAGATTTCTGATGTAACCTTCTAAAGGTTTGTCTGCACTTTTACATGTATTACAGCCATAGCATTTATGATTCATAATTTTACCTCCTGATATTGGAAATTAATTTTTTTAATTATTTTTTTCTTGTTTTTGTTTTTTAATTGTCTTTAATTTAAAAATTTATTATTGCTTCGATTAAAAACTTGATGAATTTTGTTATTTTGTTTGACGCTTTATTTGCCAATCTGCATTTTTTAAAATTTTAGTTTATTTTTTATTTGGACTATTTTAGTCCACTTTAATTCTAAAAATTTTTTAGCTTGAAGTTATACAAGCTTTTTTTATTTTTTATAATGCAAAATTTAACTTTTTAATACTCTTTTTTACAATATACTTTTTCTACTATCGAAGTCTTTAGACTTACATTCAAAGTTTCTATCCTCTAATATTTCTTCAAGACTTCTTCTCTTTAGCAGCATTTCTACCTGATTTTGGATATATATTAGTTCTTTATGTACTTTGCACATCCCATTTGAACCATTTCTGTTGCAGAAGCTGTGTATGCACTCCATAACAGCAAAATCTGGATCAACTGCGATTATTACATCGTACAGAGTTAGTTCGTTTAGGTCTTTTTTTAAACTATATCCTCCATTTGCTCCTCTTTTTATCTCTACTATCTCGCTCTTTGCAAGCTTTTTGATAATCTTGTAAGCAAATGCCTCTGGTAGTAATTCCCTTTCGCATATTGTTTTAATTGTTAATTTTTCTTCGTCTTTTAGCGCTCTAACAATTCTTATTGCGTAGTCGCTTTCCCTTGTAAATAACATTTTCCATCACCTACTATGTCTTAATCTTATCAAACTAGATAATTTTTGTCAACATTATTTTGTTAAAAAATATATAATCTATAAGCTTGTACTTTTGTAGTGAAAAAATAAATAGGTAACCTCCTCTCCGGGCAATCAAGTTGCATCGTCGAGTAAGCTTACCTATTTAAATTTTTTCATTCACCATAAATACTATGCTTATATGATTATATATAACTTTTAACAAAATTGTTGACTGCAAATTTGCGTGCTTTTGTACACTGGTTTATATTTTGTATAATGTTTTATTGTCAGTCTTTTTAATTTTTTTGCTTAGTTGTTAAAATTTTTTATTTTAAATTTTTAAAATACTAATATCTTAAATAGTCGTCGTATTTTATTATGTCTTCGTGTTCGATGAATACTCTTGGTATTCTTCTTGAGATGTTGCACATTATTTCGTGTGATATTGTTCCGCAGTCTTCAGCAAATTCACTTATGCTTACTCCACCTTTTCCAAATACTACAGCTTCGTCTCCAACTTTTATGTCGTCGTCCATTCCTATTTTTATCATGCACTGATCCATGCATATTCTTCCCACTACTTCATAGTCTTTTCCGTTTATGCAAACTTTTGGATTTTTTCTTCCTCTGACAAATCCATCCGCATATCCTATTGCAAGTGTGGCAATTCTTTCTTTTTCTTTTGCTTCATAAGTGCATCCATAGCTTATTTTTTCGCCAGGCTCTATTGTTTTTATGTGAGAAACTCTAGTTTTGATAGTCATTACAGGCTCAACAGGCACTCTTTCTTTCATAATATCATCTGAAGGATAGCATCCATACATAATTATCCCAGCTCTTACCATGTCAAATTTCAAATCGTCGCAATCCACTATGGCTGCACTGTTTGCTGCATGAACTAGTGGCACTTCAACGCCTTCTTCTTTTAATCTATTTAACATATACTTGAATTTTTCACCCTGCATTTCTGTAAAACTCTTGTCAACTTCATCAGCTGCAGCAAAATGAGTAAATATCCCCTTAATACTAATTCTATCCATTTCGCTTATTTTCTTAATCTCACAAATAGACTCCTCAGTAACCTTAAACCCAAGTCTATTCATTCCTGTATCTATCTTTATATGAACCTTTGCGTCCATCTCAAGCTCCTCAGCTGCTTCATTTAACTTCACCGCATCCTCCATAGAATAAATAGTAAACATAACATCATTTCTGATTATATCTCTATATCTCTGCTCTGGAGTGTAGCCAAGTATCAAAATTGGAAGCTCAAGACCTTTTCTTCTAAGCTCCATAGCCTCCTCTGCCCTAGAAACTGCAAGATACTCAACATCATTTTCCTCTAAAGTCTTTGCAATCTCAACAGAACCATGACCATAAGCATCAGCCTTTACAATACCACAAATCTTCTCCCCGTTATTCAAAACCTTTCTTATGCTCTTTAAATTTCTCTTAAAAGCATCTAAATCTATCTCTGCCCAAGCAACTGCCTTAATTCTACTCTTATCTATCATCTAAAAACCCCCAGTCTAAACTAAAACTAATATATCTAAATAACCTTAATACTTCATTTATCTAAACAAATTATATCTAAATAACACAATTCTTTAAAAAAATATGACAATTAATAATTTTATACATCATTAAACTAAAATATCAATGTCTAAAATCAAAAATCGCTTAATAAACTATATACTAATATAAATTACTTTACCGCATAAAAAAAGAACCACACTATATTAGTTTTTAACACACTGCGGTCCTCTATACTAAAAAATCCCACCGGGTTGCGCTTGAAATCAGAGGCGTGGTGGGTTCTGTTGATTACATTATAACATATATCATCACATTAAAACAGTATAGAAAACTGCTACGAAATAACTTATGATTAAACAGTCTAAGTAAATAATTTTATAAACGCACAGATTTTTGGATGAAAAAAGGAACAAGAATTTATATTGTTAGCCAGCGACAATGCAACTCGATTGCCTGGAGCGGATAACAATATAAATTTTGTTCCTTTGTCTAAAAATATGAAGTTTATAAAATTATTACTTCACTTTAATCTTCAGTTATTTCGTATCCATGTTTTCTATACTGCTCAACTATTTCACTCCATAGTTCTTCTATTCCAGTTTTTTTAGATGAAGATACAGGTATTATCTTTTCATCCTTTTCTAACTGAAGTTTCTTTCTTATAACGCTTAAATGTTTTAAATACTGTCCTCTAGATATCTTATCTGCTTTTGTCGCAACAACAACGCAATCATATCCGTAGTATTTTATCCAATCGTACATCATCTTATCATCTGCAGTAGGTTCGTGTCTTATATCTACAAGAAGGAATATCGCACAAAGCTCGTCCCTATCCTGAAGGTATCTCTCCATTACCTGTCCCCATTTATCCTTTTCAGACTTAGCAACCTTTGCATATCCATACCCTGGTAAATCGACAAAGAAGAATTCCTTATTTATTAAGTAGAAGTTTATTGTTCTTGTCTTACCTGGTGTAGAACTTGTTCTAGCGAAATTTCTTCTGTTAAGTAAAGCATTTGTAAGTGATGATTTCCCAACATTAGATCTTCCAGCTAGTGCTATCTCAGGTATTCCGTCTGTAGGATACTGGTGTCTATGTACAGCACTCATTGTTATCTCTGAGCTTCTTATTTTCATACTTTCACCGTCCTTTTCTAAAATTTATAAATCGTAATTACTAATATCAATAATTATATTAGTACTCATATCAATAATTTTTAAAAGAGCCAATCTTATACCAAAGATAGCTCTTTTAAAAACATCTTTTCACTAATTATATTAGTCTATTATATTAACGCTTCTTTTAAAACATCGTCCATTGTCTCAACTAATACGAATTCCATATCAGCTTTTACATTTTCTGGTATTTCGTCTAAATCAGCCTCACATTCTACTGGAAGAAGTGCTTTTTTCACACCAGCTCTATGTGCTGCTAATAATTTTTCCTTAACTCCACCAACAGGAAGTACTCTACCTCTTAGAGTTATTTCACCAGTCATAGCTATATCTCCTGGTACTCCTCTACCTGTAAGCGCTGATATTACAGCAAGAGCCATAGTTATACCAGCTGAAGGACCATCTTTTGGTGTAGCTCCTTCTGGTAAATGTATGTGTATGTCTGTATTTTTGTAGAATTCTGGATCTATGCCTAGCTCATCAGCTCTAGATCTTATGTATGATATACCAGCTCTAGCTGACTCTTTCATAACATCTCCTAGCTGACCTGTAAGTACTATTTCTCCCTTACCTTTAAGCACATTTACCTCTACTTCAAGAGTAACTCCACCTACTTCTGTCCAAGCAAGACCAGTTACAAGACCTACTCTTGGCTCATCTTTAGCTAAATCATATTTGAATATTTCTTTACCTAAGAATTCCTGAAGGTCTTCCATCTTAACATCGTATCCTTCTAAGCTTGGATCTTCAACGTATTTCTTAGCTACTTTTCTACAAACTTTTCCTATTGTTCTTTCTAATGTTCTAACACCTGCTTCTCTAGTGTATGAATTTATTAATTTTCTCATAACATCTTCGTCCATTGTAACGAATCCTTCAGCAAGCGCATTTTCTTTTATCTGTTTTGGAAGAAGGTATTTCTGAGCTATATTTAATTTTTCTTCTTCTATATATCCAGAAATTCTTATAACTTCCATTCTGTCTAATAATGGTCTAGGTACTGTATCTAAAGTATTTGCAGTTGTTATAAATAGTACCTTTGATAAATCAAAAGGTATTTCCATATAATGGTCTACAAATCCTTTGTTCTGCTCTGGATCTAGAACTTCTAGCATTGCTGAACCTGGATCACCTTTATAATCAGATGCCATTTTATCTATTTCATCTAGTAAGAATACTGGGTTCTTGCTACCAGCTTCTTTCATTCCATTTATTATTCTACCTGGAATTGCACCTACATAAGTTCTTCTATGTCCTCTTATTTCAGCTTCATCTCTAACCCCACCAAGAGAAAGTCTAGTATATTTTCTTCCTAATGCTTTAGCTACAGACTTAACTATAGATGTTTTACCAACACCTGGAGGTCCAACAAGACAGATTATCGGCCCTTTTGGAGATTTAGATAATTTTCTTACTGATAAATATTCAAGTATTCTTTCTTTAACCTTATCTAATCCGTAGTGTTCTTCATTTAATATCTCTTCTGCTTTTTTAACATCTAATTTTTCTTTTGTTTCCTTATTCCAAGGAAGTGAGAATATCATATCTAAATAGTTTCTACTAACTGCTGAATCAGGTGAAGATGGACTCATTCTAGCAAATTTTTCTATTTCTTTAGATATTTTTTCTTTTGTTTCCTTTGGTGCTTTTAGAGTTTTTAATTTTTTTCTATATTTTTCAGCATCAGATGATGTATCCTCGTCTTCTCCAAGCTCTTTCTGAATAGCTCTTAACTGTTCTCTTAAGTAGTATTCTTTTTGGATTTTGCTCATCTGTTTTTTTACTCTTAAAGCTATTTTTTTCTCTATCTTCATTATTTCTACTTCTTCTAATATGATAGAGTACATTAATTCTAGTCTTTTCTTAACATCGAATTCTTCTATTATTTCCTGCTTTTTATCATTTTTTAGATATATATTAGCAGCTATTGTATCCACTAATCTTCCGTAATCGTCTATTTCTGAAAGACTTATTAATATCTCAGGAGACATTTTGTTTCCTATATTTATATAGTCTTCAAAAGCAGCCATTAAACTTCTAACTAGCGCCTGTATTTCTTTTGCTTCTTCTTCATTTTCAGCAGTTTCAGTTTCGTCATCCTTAACCTCTACCACTTCTTCTACTACAGCTTTAAAGTATCCTTCTTCTTTATCTACACTTTTGATTGTAGCTCTAGTAACCCCTTCTACAAGTACTCTAACAGCATCTCCAGGTAATTTTATCATCTGTTTAATATTTGCTATAGTACCTACTTTGTAGAAATCATCCTCATCTGGATCATCTATCTCTGGATCCTTCTGTGTAGTAAGGAATATAACCTCATCATTTAACATAGCTTCTTCTAATGCATTTAGAGATATTTCCCTACCTATATCAAAATTTAATACCATATATGGAAAGATTGTTAATCCTCTAAGAGGTATTACTGGTAATTCACGTTCTATTTTAGTATTTTTATTACTCATATTCAGCCCTCATCTCCTTTTTTAAGAATTTTACTGCTTTTTCTATTATATCTTTACAGATATTAATTTTCAACCGAAAATATTTTAAATTTTATCATTTAATAGATTATTATATCCTTATCTCGGTTTATTTGCAATTATTATTTTTACTATCACGCCTCTATTTATTATTATACCCTATTTAGTGTCATAAATTACAATAAATAGATTAAAATCATTTTATTTAGATAACTTTTGTAATTTTAAAAATAATATTAACTTATATATTATATGTTATAATAGAAATTGATTTGAAATTTAAAAAAAATTAAATCTATTTTTACAAGGAGGATTAAAATGCTCAAACTTTTTTTAACATTTTTTAAAATTGGTGCATTTACTTTCGGCGGAGGTTACGCTATGGTTCCTCTAATCCAAGACGAGCTTGTAAAGAAACAAAAATTAGTCAGCGAGGAAGAATTTTTGGACTATCTTTCTATAGCTCAAAGCTATCCCGGTGTTTTAGCAGCAAATATTTCTATACTTTTAGGTTATAGAATAAACGGTATAAAAGGTGTTTTAGTTTGCCTATTAGGTGCAACTATGCCTTCATTCTGTATAGTTATAGCCTTAGCATATTTATACTTTGCCAACTCATCATCTAAAATACTCGACGGTTTCTTTAGAGGAGTCAACCCAGTTGTTATAGCACTTATATTATACTCATTCATAAAAATGCTAGAAAAACTTCCAAAAACTAAAAGAAATATTATTTTCTTAGTAGTTTCTTTTGTGGCTGTAGCATTCTTAAATATAAGTCCAATATATTTAATACTATTAGGAGGTGTATATAGCTTATGTCTAAAATAATACTTCTTTTCCTAATATTCTTAAAGATTGGGGCATTCAGTTTTGGTGGTGGCTATGCGATGCTTCCATTTATACAGCAGGAATTTATCAATAAATACCACTTCATAACTAACCAGGAATTTTTAGACTTGCTTGCAATATCTCAGTCAACTCCTGGGCCAATAGCGATAAACAGTGCTACATTTGTCGGTTTTAAAACTGCAGGTTTCTGGGGATCACTTGCTGCATCTGTTGGTGTTGTAATATTCTCACTTGTTGGACTTACAATTATCTCTCATTTATTGGATAAGTTTAAGGACAATAAAAAGGTAGAAAACTTGCTTACAGTATTAAGACCTATAACTCTAGGTTTTATACTTGCAGCTGCTGTGTCTTCTGGTAAAGAAATTACTTGGGGGGCATATGATATAATCGCATTCTTAGTTGCGTTATATTTATTAAAGAAAGAAAAAGTTGGATCAATAGCTATAGTATTCATATTTGGAGCTATTGGAATATTTATGGCCTTATTTTAAACTCTAGACGAATATAGAATTTTTTCTAAAAGTAAGTAAACTTAAAAAAGAGTGTTCAAGAGAATTCGACTCCTGGCTTCGAGCTTTTTCCTATATAAGCATTAGCTTTACAAGCATAATGCTCATAGGAAAAAAAGCTCTGCAGATAGTCGTTTTCATTTCTCTTGAACACTCTTTTATTTTACATTTATCACTCTTTTAGAAAAAATTCTATATTCATCACTATCTATATTTTAAAAAATACCACCAATAGATTAACCTTTGATACTTCTTATATCCATTTTATAAACTGCCATTATTTTTATCTTTTAAAAATATAACTCTGTACTCAACTTTTGTTCAGAAAATTTTATATGCTGACGCAAATGTAAGAAATGTCATATTTTTTAATGGCATCTCTCTTTTTTATGTTTGCTAACTTTTTAAAATTTTTATTTGTATTTTTCTGAAATGTTAACTTACTTTTGGAATTTGTGCGATGCTAGTCCTATATTCAACAATCTGCAGAACTTTGCATCCTTTTGTTAGCTTGGCAAAGCTAACAGCTAAAAAGGTGGCAAAGTTCGAAGCCTGGAGAATAAGGACAGCATCGTGCGAATTTCTTGTAAATAAACTCAGAAAAATACAAATAAAAATTTAAAAGTTAGCAATAAAAAAGAGATGCCGTAAAAATATGACATCCCTTCTTTGCGTTTCATATTAATTTTCTTTGTAAACTATAGTTGGCTGTACATCATCATTTATTACAGCTTCTTTAGTTACTACTACTTTTTCAACATTTTCTTCAGATGGTACTTCATACATTGTATCCATCATTATGTTTTCAACTATACTTCTTAGACCTCTGGCACCAGTGTTTCTGTCTATAGCTTTCTTAGCTATTTCTCTTAGTGCATCGTCTTCAAATTCTAGCTCAACATCTTCTATGTCGAATAATTTCTTGTACTGTTTTACTAATGCATTTTTAGGTTCTTTTAGTATTGTAACTAATGCATCTTCATCTAGCATATTTAATGTAGCTATTACTGGGATTCTACCTATAAATTCTGGTATTATACCATATTTTAGTAAATCTTCTGGTAGTACATTTTCATATATTTTTCCTAAGTCTAGGTTTTTCTTGCTTTCTATCTTAGCTCCAAATCCTAGAGTTTTTTCACTAGATCTTCTCTGGATTATCTGTTCTAATCCGTCAAATGCTCCACCTAATATGAATAGTATGTTAGTTGTATCTATTTTGATAAATTCCCGGTTTGGATGTTTTCTTCCGCCCTGTGGTGGAACATTAGCTACAGTTCCTTCTAATATTTTTAGAAGTGCCTGCTGAACACCTTCTCCGCTGACATCTCTTGTTATAGATACATTTTCTGACTTTTTAGCTATTTTATCTATTTCGTCTATGTAGATTATACCTTTTTCAGCTTTTTCTACATCGTTATCTGCAGCCTGGATAAGTTTAAGAAGTATGTTTTCAACGTCTTCCCCAACATAACCAGCTTCAGTAAGAGCTGTTGCATCTGCCATAGCAAATGGAACGTTTAATGTTTTAGCAAGTGTCTGAGCAAGTAATGTTTTACCAGAACCTGTTGGTCCTAAAAGTAATATATTACTTTTCTGTATATCTACATCATTTTCAGAATTGCTGTATATTCTTTTATAATGATTGTAAACTGCAACAGATAAAGCTTTCTTAGCTTTTTCCTGTCCTATTACGTAATCATTTAATATTTCCATCATTTCCTTTGGTTTTGGTAATGAATCTATTGATGTTGTTTCTTCGTTAGCTTCTTCAAATTCTTCTCTGATTATGTCTTCGCAAAGTTCAACACATTCATCACATATACAAACATCTGGACCTGCTATTAATCTTCTTACCTGATCCTGAGTTTTTCCGCAGAAAGAGCATTTTAGCTGTTTTTTATCGTCAAATTTTGCCATTAAAATTCTCCTCTCTTATAACGGTTTATTTGTTATAACTTCATCTATTAAACCATATGCAAGTGCTTCATCAGCTTCCATGAAGTTATCTCTTTCTGTATCTGCCATTATTTTTTCTAAAGGCTGACCTGTATTTTCAGAAAGTATCTGGTTTAATTTTTCTTTCATTCTTATTATTCTCTTAGCCCGGATTTCTATTTCTGTTGCCTGTCCCTGAGCTCCACCTAGTGGCTGGTGTATCATTATTTCACTGTTTGGAAGTGCGTATCTCTTACCTTTTGCACCTGAAGAAAGTAAGAATGCACCCATAGATGCAGCCATACCTATACATATTGTACTAACATCTGGTTTTATATAGTTCATTGTATCGTATATAGCCATACCAGCTGTTATACTTCCACCTGGTGAATTTATGTAAAGATGTATATCTTTATCTGGATCTTCTGCTTCTAAGAATAAAAGCTGAGCTACTATAAGTCCTGCAGTATCATCATTTACCTCATCACATAAGAATATTATTCTATCCTTTAATAATCTAGAGAATATATCATAAGATCTTTCCCCTCTTCCTGTCTGTTCAACAACATAAGGTACTAATGCCATTTTATGTAACCCCTTTCTTTTTTTGCATTCAATATAAGGCTGCCTAAGATATCAAATATCGCTTTAGACAGCCTTGTTTTTTCAAATATTTATAGACTATTTATAAAACTATGCTATTGTAGCATTTTCAACTAGGAAGTCTATTGTTTTTCTAACTTTTAACTGACCAGCTATGTCTTCTAAATCTTCTGGTCTTAAAGCTTTTTTCATTTCTTCTGCTTCCATTTTGTACATTTCAGCCATTTTAGCTATTTCAGCGTCAACGTCTTCTTCAGAAGCTTCTATGTTTTCTAATTTAGCTATTTCATCTAATACAAGAGTTCCTCTAACTAATTTTTCAGCATCTTCTCTTCTTTCTTCTTTTAATCCATTTAAGTCTTTACCAGTTATTTCTAATAACATTTCCATCTGTAATCCCTGGCTCATTAACTGGTAGTTAAGATCCTGCATCATTCTGTCTAACTGATCTTCAACCATAGCGTTTGGAGTTATGAAGTCTGCTGCATCAGCTATTTTATTAACTAATTCTTCTCTTAACTGATTTTCAGCCATGTTGTTAGCCTGTTCTTCTAAGTTAGCTCTTATGTCAGCTTTTAATTCATCTAAAGTTTCGAATTCTGTAGTATCAGCTGCGAATTCATCATTTAATTCTGGCATTTCTCTAACTTTTATAGCGTTTATTTTAACTTCGAATTTAGCTGGTTTAGAAGCTAAATCTTCTCTTGAGTATCCTTCTGGGAATGTTACATTAACTTCTACTTCTTCGTTTAATGCTTTTCCAACTAACTGTTCTTCAAAGTTGTCTATGAATGTGTGAGATCCTATTGTTAATTCGTATCCTTCAGCGTTTCCACCTTCGAATTCTTCTCCATCAACAAATCCTTTGAAGTCTATGTTAACTATATCTCCGTCTTCAACGTTTCTTTCAACGTCTACTAATCTAGAGTTTTTTTCTACCATTCTATCTAATTCTTCAGTTATCATTGTATCAGTTACTTCTGGAACATCTTTAGTAACTTCTACACCTTTGTAGTCACCTAATTTAACTTCTGGTCTAACTTCTACTTCTACAGACATAACTAATCCGTTTTCTTTGCTTATTTCATCTACATCTATAGATGGAGCACCTATTGGAAGTATTCCAGTTTCTTCTACTGCTGGTACGAATACTTCTGGGAATAATGCATCTATAGCATCTCCGTAGAATATTCCTTCACCGTAGTTCATTTCTATTATTTTTCTAGGAGCTTTACCTTTTCTGAATCCAGGTATGCTGTATCTACCTCTAGTTTTTTTGTAAGCTTTTTCAACTGCTCCGTTGAATTTATCGTAGTCAACTGTTATTTTTAAAGTAACTACGTTACCTTCTTTTTTAAGTAATTCTGCTTTCATTTCTTAAAAATCCTCCTAATATACTTTTGATATTACAATTTATGGTATTTGTATCCATCATAATTCTATATAACTATTCAATTATATCACATAACTTTTTTTAAATACAACCTTTCTTATGATTATATTTCAATTATTTGGCTATTTTTTTAGCTTTTTTCAAAAGTCATAGATATTCTTCAAATTAAATTTCTACTTCCTTCACTTTTATATTATCTCCGTCGATTTCTAATATAGCAAATCCTCTTTTGCTGCCTCCTCTTGGAAGAGAAAGACTACCTGGATTTATATAAAGTGTTCCATTTATTACTTCAGAAAAAGTTTCATGAGTGTGCCCAAACACAACTATATCTGCGCCTTCTCTTTCTGCCTTAGTCTGTAAAAATTTTGTTCCGTATTTTACATCGTATCTATGTCCATGGCACACGAAAAATTTCTTTCCACCAAAGTCAAATAATAATTCGTCCTCTGCATCTTCAAAGTCGCAGTTTCCTACAACAGCCATAACATTTACTCCTGTTTCTCCATAAATATATCTCGCATCTGAGTAGTTATCCCCTGCATGAATTATTAAATCGCAATTCTCTAAGTACGGAATTGCTTTATCCATATTTCTAACTAATCTATGAGTATCGCTAACTATACCTATTTTCATTATCTCACAACCCTTTTAATAAATTCTTCTTTCATCTTTTTAAGTGCATTTGCTCTGTGACTCATGCTGTTTTTGATTTCTGGATCTATTTCACCAAATGTAGTATCAAATCCATCAGGCATAAACATGCAGTCGTATCCAAATCCATTTTCTCCATGTTCCTCAAATGTTATCTTACCTTCAACAGTTCCTCTAACAGTAAACTCTTTTCCATCTGGAAGTACAACACCTATTGCGCTTACAAATCTCGCAGTTCTATCTTCCATTGGAACATCTTTCATAGCTTCGAATAATTTTACTCTATTTTCTTCATCAGTTGCATGTTCTCCAGCATATCTCGCTGAGTATATACCCGGTTTTCCTCCTAAACAATCAACAACTAAACCAGAGTCATCTGCTATAGATATTTTCTTAGTTAATTTTGAAATTGTTCTCGCTTTTATCAAAGCATTGTGTTCAAATGTTTTTCCGTCTTCTACTATTTCTATTCCGTCTAATTCAACATCTTTTAAAGACATAACATTATAGTCGAAATCTTTTAGTATATCCCCTATTTCCTGTAATTTGTGTTTATTTCCTGTAGCTATTACCACGTCTTTTCCGTAGTCCATACCAAGCACAGCATCTCCTATTTCTGGGATTGCAGCTCTCTGTATTTTTATTAGCTCTTTGTTTCCTTTTTCCCCTAATTCTAATAATTTATTTAAATCTTCTCTACTAAATGGAGCTTCTTCTCCAGTTCCCTGAACTTCTACAAACTCTCCTTTGTCTGTCATTACAAAGTTCATATCTACCTTAGCTGCAGAATCTTCTTCGTAACAAAGGTCTAATATATGCTCATCATTTAAAACACCTGCACTTATTGCAGATACGAAATTCTTAATAGGAAGTTTTTTAATTTCTTTATTCTGATAAAGTCCGTAAATTGCCTGAGCTGCTGCAACAAACCCACCAGTTATTGAAGCTGTTCTAGTACCTCCATCTGCCTGAATAACATCGCAGTCAACCCATATAGTTCTCTCTCCTAATAAATCTAATTCTATAACAGATCTTATTGCTCTACCTATTAATCTCTGTATTTCCTGAGTTCTTCCATCTATCTTTCCTCTAACTGAATCTCTTATCTTTCTCTGCTGAGTTGAACTTGGTAACATAGAATACTCTGCATTTATCCAACCTGTACCTGTATTTCTTAAAAATGGTGGTACTTTGTCTTCAACTGTTGCAGTACATATCACTTTAGTTTCTCCCATCTCGATAAGCACAGATCCTGCTGCGTATTTTGTAAAATTCGTAGTTATCTTGACTGGTCTTATCTCGTCATTTGCTCTATTTCCTAATCTTTCCATACTGTGAAATCACCTCTTATTTAGTTTTTTTATATTAAAATTACTAATTTATTATTTGCTATTTATTACATTCCAAGTTCTGATAATACATCTTCCTTGCTTCCCATTTCAGATAATTTTAAGAACATATCCTCGTCGATTACCTTTATTCCTAAATCATTGGCCTTAGTTAATTTTGAGCCAGCTTCCTCTCCAGCAAGCACAAATGTAGTAGACTTGCTAACACTTGAAGTAGCCTTTCCACCTCTAAGCTCTATAATCTCCTTAGCCTGATTTCTCTTTAATGTAGGAAGTGTACCAGTAAGAACTATCTTCATCCCTTCAAATAACTGTGGTATACCTTCAGATTTGTCCTCACCTGCTTCAGTATTTACCCCAGCATCTTTTAACTTCTGAATAACTGCTAAATTCTGTTCTTCTCTAAAGAATTTTACAACACTCTCAGACATAATACTTCCAAACTCTTCAAGCTGCTGTAATCTCTCAACATCGGCGTTTATAATTTCGTCTAAACTGCTGAAGTTTGAAGCTAGTATCTTAGCTCCTTTCACGCCTACAAATCTAATTCCTAACCCATTTATCAATCTCCATAGGTCGTTTGATTTTGATTTTTCGATTGCTTTAATTAAATTATCAGCAGATTTTTCTCCCATTCTTTCAAGTGGCACAATCTGCTCTTTTTTTAGATAATATATATCAGAAACGTCTTTTATTAGACCTTCTTTTAGGAATAATGTGATTATTGACTCACCCATACCATCTATATCCATAGCCTCTCTCGAAACAAAGTGGATCATTCCCCTTCTAATCTGAGCTGGACAAGAGATATTTATACACTTAACTGCAGCTTCACCTTCAAGTCTAACTGTCGGCTCACCACACTCAGGGCAGACACTAGGCATGACAAAATCTTTCTCATCCCCTGTTCTATCCTCTTTCACAACCTCAACTATCTGCGGAATAATATCCCCAGCCTTCTGAACTATAACATGGTCAAATAATTTTATATCCTTTTCTCTGATAAAGTCCTCGTTGTGAAGAGTCGCCCTACTAACAGAAGTACCTGCTAGTCTAACAGGCTCAAGAATAGCTGTTGGAGTGATTGTACCTGTTCTACCAACCTCTACCTCAATATCTAAAATCTTGCTCTTCTTTCTCTCAGCTGGGAACTTGTACGCAATAGCCCATCTTGGACTCTTAGCTGTAAATCCCATCTCATTTCTCTGCTCAATGTTGTTTACCTTAACAACCATACCATCTATATCGAATTTTAAACTTCCTCTGTTTTCTGTCCAATACTCTATAAACTCTATAACCTCATCTATTGATTTACAGATTTTGTAGTTTTCACTAACTGAGAAGCCTAGTTTTTTAAGGTATTCTAATGAATCAGAGTGTGTATCTATTCCATCTAATTCGTTGATATTTTCTAGGTTAAATACAAATATGTCTAAAGGTCTCTTTGCAGTTAGCTTTGAGTCTAACTGTCTTAGTGATCCTGCTGCTAAATTTCTCGGATTGGCAAATATCTGTAGGTCGTGCTCTTCCTGATATTCATTGACCTTTTCAAAATTTTCTTTAGATATGTAAACCTCTCCTCTGACGATTATCTCTCTCTTATCGTCAATCTTTAAAGGAATGCTCTTTATCGTCATGACATTTTTAGAAATATCCTCTCCAATTATCCCATTTCCTCTAGTTGCAGCACTTTTAAACTCTCCATTTTCGTAAGTTATCCCTACAGAAAGTCCATCTATCTTAAACTCAACAACATACTCTACATCCCCGTCAGTCATCTCTCTCACTCTTCTGTCAAAATCTCTTAAATCTTCAGCAGAGTATGCGTTTGATAGACTAAGCATCGGATTTTTGTGCGTAACCTGGTCAAACTTGTCAAGTGCCATCCCCCCAACTCTATTAGAAGGAGAGTCCACTCTCTTGAACTCTGGGTTTTCTGCTTCGAGCTTGATTAGTTCTTTCATAAGCATATCATACTCGAAATCTGAGATTTCTGGAGTATCTTGGTTGTAGTATTTGTCACTGTGGTAGTTTATTTTGTCTATTAGATTATCTATTTGTAGTTTTATATCTTCTTTTCCCATATGGTTTCCTCTCTAGTTTTATTTTTGAGAAAGAATTATTTTTTCTCTTGATTGAAGAATATTTTTATTTTTTAATTCTTTCTATATTTAATTATATCAAATTTGTTGAATTAGATATAAAAAATATAAAAAAATAGGAGCATAGCTCCTATCCTTCTACTTCGCAATATATTAATATTGTTCACTTTATTATATTATAGCATTAACTTAATTTACACATTTCATTTAAAGTATTTTTGTTATTTCTTTAATACACATTTTCCCCATCGTAGTCGTACAAAGACAAAGTCATTCTTACAAGTATATTTATCTCTAGCTTAATTGGTTTTGGAAGTATTTATTTATCCTATTTTAATGTCTTTAGCATCATTTGTAGTTATTTACTTTATTGTTGCAATAAACACATACAATAAAATCATTTCTAATTACTTATCAAATATAAAAGAGGCTATCACATGAACAATTTTCAATTGGTATGCGACATCCTCTTTCATTTATGCATTGTTTATATAGATACCTAGAATCACTCTAGATTATATATGACTGGTATTTAACATAATCCTCTTTACTACATTCTATACTAAATAAAGTTCCTTCATTAGTATATTCAGTTTCTAGAACAGTTGAACTATCAATTATATAAGATGTCATTTTACCATCTTTATAAGGAACCATAACCTTACATTTTATATAATCCATAAATATATTTTTACATATAGATTCCAATAATTCTTCTATACCTATATATTTTTTAGCTGAAACCAGCATCCCTTCTATATTGAATGTATCTAATTCCATTAAATCAACTTTATTATATACATAAATCACAGGAATATTATCCGCCCCTATTTGATTTAATGTTTCATTTGTTACATTTATATGATTTTCATAATTAGGATTAGATATATCAATCACATGAAGTAATAAGTCCGCATCACAAACTTCTTCTAGAGTAGACCTAAAAGCTTTTACTAAACTATGAGGTAAATCCCCAACAAATCCCACTGTATCTGATAATAAAAAAGATTTATTATTATCTAATTTTATATTTCTAACATAAGTTTCTAAAGTTGCAAATAGCATATTTTTTTCAAATACTTTTTTATCTTCATCATTTATAAACTTCTCTACTAAAGCATTCATAACAGATGACTTACCAGCATTTGTATATCCTACTAAAGCTACATTAGGAATATTAGATTTTTTCCTTTTACTTTTTTGTACTTCTCTTTGATTTTTTAATACTTCAAGCTCTTTATTTAAATTAGCAATTTTATCTTCTATTCTTCTACGGTCTAATTCTAATTTTGTTTCTCCTGCGCCTCTGTTTTTAGTCCCTACTCCACCACTTTGACGACCTAAATCTTCATTTGAACCAACTAATCTTGGTAATTCATATTGGAGCTTCGCAACCTCTACTTGTAATTTAGATTCTCTTGTTTTTGCTCTATTTGCAAAGATATCTAATATTAACGCAGTTCTATCTATGACATTACAATTTATTTCTTCTTCAATATTTTTAACTTGTGACGCTGATAATTCATTATTAAATATAACTATATCTGCATTGTTTTCTTCTACTAAATTTTTTAATTCATCTATCTTCCCACTACCCATATAAAAAGTAGAGTTAACTTTCTTTGAATTCTGCTTAATTTGACCAACAGTTTCTATTTTGCAAGCTAAGCATAAATTTTTTAATTCTTCCATAGATTCATCAAAATTATTTTTATTATTTATATTAATTCCTACAATTATTCCTTTTTTTATCATCTTCATAATCTCCTGTAATTTTATATTTAAATATTAACTTTAAATATCACGGGATTATGACTCTTTATTAAATTAAGATAATAGCCACAACCCGTGACTTATCCTCTTAATCTTATTGACGCTATTCCACCATTCATAATCATTTTAACACCTCCTAATTTAAATCTACTATTACTAATCTATCTTTTGTTTATATCTAAATAACTGTATCCAATCATTATAAGAAACTTCACTAATATTATTAAGATTTATACCTAGGTATTTAATTACTGCATGAATTTGATTTTTTGTAAATACATCTCTTAAGTTATTAATAGACTTAGATATAAAACTTGTATATTCATTCCATTCATCTTTAGATATATCATATTTATATTTTCTTTTAAAATATACTAAGACGCAATCTACACTAGGCATGGGATGGAAGTCTTCTCTATTAAAATAGTGCACTATCTTAATATCAAATTTAGTTTTTAAAAGTAATGATAATTTACTCTCTCTAGGTATTCCCATAAATCTTTTTGCGGAACCTTTCTCCATAACTAGCCACATATCAGTTGGTGAATTTAACTCTTCTAATAATAATTTCTTAATAATCTTTGTTGTTATATAAAAAGGAATATTAGAAAATACCTTATATTCTCTTTTTTTAGGTAATTTCCAATTTAAAAAATCTTTATTAATAAGAGTAACATTATTTTTACTTTTAAATTTATTTATTAAATTTCCATATAAACTTCTATCTAGTTCTATAGCTGTAACCCAATAACTTTTTTCACATAAAGCTTCTGTTATATGACCTTTTCCTGGTCCAATTTCAATAACAAAATCATTTTTGGATATATTTGTTTTTTTTATTAATTTATATATAGTATTTTTACTAGTAATAAAATTTTGCGATACACTAATATCAACTTTTCCTCTATAATTATTACTTTTAGCTTTCATTCATAATCTCCTTAATTCACTATTTTTACTCTTTAAATAGCACGGAGTTATGACATTATATTAAATTTGTTTAACGATAGCCACAACTCGTGCGCTATCTTCTTAATCTTATTGACGCTATTCCACCATTCATAATCATTTTATTTCCTCCTATTTTTCATATAATAAGCTTTAAATATTTGTTTATAATTTTTGCATCTTTATTAAGTAGTTATTTTCAAACGAAGATATTTTTAAATTTTTTCATTATTTATACTCTCTATGTTAACTATTAATATTAAATAGCGCAGAGCTATAACATTATAAAAAATCCCCTAGAATATAAGTCGATATTCCAGGGTATTTGTATATTAAGCATATGCTATCTAATTTATAATATACCCAGGAGTAATGTATATTTTTTTTAATTTATTAAGCATTATATATAAATTTTTCATAACTACAACTCCTTTCATATTTTAATGTATTTAATAATACCATAAACTATATTTACTGTAAAGCACTCCGATTCACTTCTAGCAAAATCACAATATACTTTATAGATAAAATAAAAAATAGGAGCTATGCTCCTATCCTTTTGCTTCGCAATATATAACAATTGCGACCTTTATTATATTATAACACTAACTCAATTCTTACATTAAATTTAGTTTGTTTTTGTCATTTTTTAAATTTTCGAATATATTGGCATTACTTTAATACACAGGTTTTCCACAGAATTTGAAGTATTATAATATCCTTGTAATTAAAAAAAGAAGAAGCTTTTAAAAGCTTCTCCTCTCTTGATTTATATTTATTCTTTTTAATCCCTAGTTCCACTCTTTTTCTAATAAAAAATCTCTAATATTTCTATGCTTTATACCATCTCTACTCATATCAAACTCATCCAACGATACAACATACTTTGGAAAATTATCTTGTATATCATCGTACACGCCAAACTCACGCTGAATTGTTTCCTCAGATGCAAGCAAATAAGTTACTTGTATGTAAATCTTTTCATCTCTCTTATAACATACAAAATCAATCTCCTTATTGCCACTTCTACCAACTCTAACCTCATATCCTCTTCTAAGAAGCTCCATATAAACAATATTTTCTAAAATTAGGTTGATATCCTTCATATTTCCACCAAAAACTGCTTCTCTGATACCATGATCTGCTATATAATACTTCTCATTTGATGCCAAAATCTGTTTACCTTGTAAGTCTTCACGCTTCACTTGATAGAATAAATACGCATCACAGCAATATTTTATATAATTCAAAATTGTATCTGGAGCTACATTTCTCTTTTCACTTTTAAAGAATTTTGATATTGATGTTGCTGAAAATGTATTTCCAACATTTGCCATTACATATGCACTTATTCTTTCTAACAAGTCCACATCTCTAATATTATTTCTTTTTACAATATCTTTAAGCTGCACAGAGTTAAACAAATCATGTAAATATTGGATTGATGCAGTTTTTTCAAATCGTATATTAGATAAATATGGCATCCCCCCGAATACTACATACTTCTGAAAAATCATATTTATTGGCTCGTCGGGATAAATTTCTCTATATAATTCCACAAACTCAGCAAACGAAAATGGATATATAACAAATTCAACATATCTTCCTCCAAGATAAGTTGCAAGCTCTCCGGATAACAACTTAGCATTAGATCCGGTAATATAAATATCACAATCTAAAGAAACTCTAAGTGAATTTATACACTTTTCCCAATCCTTCACTTCCTGAATTTCATCAAAGAAAAGATACACCTTTCCCTCTATTTTATTAGCTCTTTCTATAATATCATCGTTTAGTGCTTTAGCTGTTTGAATATGTGCATATGACATATCTTCAAAATTTATCGAAATAAATTGACTTTTATTTACTCCCGATTGCAAAAGCTCTTCTTTTATCAACTCTAACATAACTGACTTACCACAACGTCTAATCCCAGTCATAACTTTTACCAAATCTGTATTAATAAATGGTCTAATGCGGCTCATATACATTTCTCTCTTAATCATCAACATCACCCCTTCTTCATCTTAGTTATAAATTATCACACTTATAACTGATAAACAAGGCAATAAATCAATTTTTATTAGTTATAACTAACAAAATACTAAGAATATATCTTTTTATCGTTTATAACTAATAAAATATTACAAATTATATTTTTATCACTTATAACTAACAAAATTTTCAAACTAACCAAAGATATACCTCTAGCGTTCTTTCCCCAAAATAACACTTTTAAAAATAATGATAAACTGAAAAAGAGGGGCGAATATACTCCTTTTGTGACTGTCGCAACTTGATTGCGCGTCACAAATGGAGTATATCGCCCCTCTTCCCAGTTATCTATTTCTTAAAAGCGTTCTAACCTCTCCTATCATATATAGAGATCCCGCACTTATTACTACATTCCCTTCTTCAGCAACTTCTAACACTCTTTCCAAAGCATCCTCAATCTTTTCCACAGCTTCCACATTACCTGTGTACTTCTCAATCTTAGCTTTTAACTTATCCGCAGAAATCTTTCTCGGATTATCTGGCTCAGTAACGACAACCCTATCAAAAACAGGCATCAAAATCTCAAGCACAGTGTCGATATCCTTATCCTCGAGCATTCCAAGCATAAGCACAAGATTTCTATCAGCAAAGTACTTATCAAGCACCTTTCTCAAAGATCTCGCACCATCCTCGTTGTGTGCCCCATCTATAATAAATGTAGGATTTTCCATAACTTTCTCAACCCTACCAGGCCATTTTGTCTCTAAAATACCTGCTTTCACACTATCATCTGTGATATTTGCTACCTTGCCACTTCTTCTAAGATAATCTATTGCATTTAAAGCAGTCACGCAGTTTCTAACCTGATGCTCACCTATTAACTTGATTTCCATATCCTTAAACTCTTTTCCATTAATAGAAAAATCAAATATCTGTGAATGAACATCGTCTTTCTTAACATTTATACTGCTAAAATCAGCTTCAATAAATTCTGCATTTTCCTCAGCTGCAATTTTCTTAAGCACATCCTCAGCCTCATCCCCCTGAGAATAAACTACAACCGCAGAATTTTTCTTGATAATTCCACCTTTTTCGTATGCAATTTTTGCAATAGTGTCCCCAAGAACTCTAGTATGATCTAAACTTATAGATGCAATAACACTAACAAGTGGATTTTTTATAATATTTGTTGAGTCATATCTACCACCAAGCCCAACTTCCATAACCGCGTAATCAACATTTTCCCATTTATATATTAAAAATGCCATAGCAGTCACAATCTCAAACTCAGTTGGAGAATCGTACCCCTCAGCAAGCATCTTATCTATCCGCAATTTAACCTCAGACACAGACTTTGCAATATGCTCATCTGTAATATTTTCCCCATTTATCCTAATTCTCTCGTTGAATACCTCAAGATATGGAGATGTAAATAGCCCAACCTTGTAGCCACTTTTTTCAAGCACCTTTGCGATAAATGAGCAAATAGAACCCTTACCATTAGTACCTGCAACGTGGATAATATTAAGCTCGTCTTGAGGATTTCCAAGAAGCTCCATAAGCTTCTCTGTAGACTCAAGCCCAAGCTTCATACCAAACCTATGACTACTGTGTATATAATCTAAAGCTTCACTATAATTCATATTTACCTCCAATAAATCTAATAGAAACTTTTATTTTCATATTTTACTTACTTCTAAGCAGCACTCTTCTACTCTAAAAAGTTTTTAGCTACAAGCAAAACATTTAAAAGTAAAAATGGTTGCCGTATAAAAAAGTAGGGCAAGAGAAATAACCACCTATCCAACGACTGTGCGTGGACGCACAACTAAGACTATAACCAAAACTTTTTATCGTCTTGCGTCTTAGCTAGGAGTGGAAGGTGGTTATGCTCTTGCCCTTTTATTTATTACGACAGCCTTTTATTTTATGAAAGTTTTGCCTGTATACTAGCTAATCTTTCCTCTACTGATTTCATCATTTCTTCAAATTTTTCTTTTTTAGCTTTTTCCTCGTCAACTAATTTCTGAGGTGCTTTTGCAAGGAATCCCTGATTAGAAAGTTTTCCATTAACTCTCTTAATTTCGCCTTCTAATTTAGCTTTTTCCTTGTTTAATCTTTCTAATTCTTTTTCGAAGTCAACAAGTTCGTCAAGAGGTATAAATATCTTAACACCGTCTATAACTACACTTACTGCATCTTCAGGTATACCAACTTCATCTGCTCTAACTTCAACTTCTGATGCTGATGCTAAAGTTTTGAAGTAGTCTTTTCCTGCTTCAACAGCTTCTAGTTTATCTTCACTAGGAACCATTATAACTTTTGCTTTTTTAGATGGTGGAACGTTCATTTCTGATCTAACGTTTCTTACGTTTCTTATACCGTCCATCATTACATCCATCATAGCTTCTTCTTTAGCCATGTTGTCTTCTTCTTTGAATTCTGGCCATTCAGATACTATTATCATTCCGTTTGCAGTTGGAAGATGGTCGAATATTTCTTCTGTTATGAATGGTATGAATGGGTGAAGAAGTTTTAATATTGTTTCAAGAACATAAGTTAATGTGTAAAGAGCTGCTTTTTTAGCTTCTACATCATCACCGTATAATCTTGGTTTAACCATTTCTATGTACCAGTCACAGTATTCTGACCAAGTGAAGTCGTATGCTTTCTGAAGAGCCATACCTAATTCGAATTTATCCATGTTATGAGTAACATCTTTAACTATATTGTTAGCTCTTGATATTATCCATTTATCTGCTAATGTTAAGTTAGCTTCAACATCGCTTCTTGTTACGCCATTCATCATTTCTTCGTCCCAGTTCATGAATACGAATCTTGATGCATTCCATAATTTATTTGCGAAGTTTCTAGCAAATTCAACTCTTTCCATGTAGAATCTCATGTCGTTTCCTGGAGAGTTTCCTGTTATTAATGTAAATCTTAAAGCATCTGCACCAAACTGGTCTATTATTTCAAGTGGGTCGATACCATTTCCTAAAGATTTACTCATTTTTCTACCTTGAGAGTCTCTAACAAGACCATGTATTAATACATGAGAGAATGGTTTTTCATTCATACAGAACATTGCTGCAAATGCCATTCTTACTACCCAGAAGAATATTATATCGTATCCAGTTACAAGTACGTTTGTTGGATAGTAGTAGTTTAATTCTTCTGTGTTGTTTGGCCAACCAAGTGTTGAGAATGGCCATAAAGCAGATGAGAACCAAGTATCTAGTACGTCTTCATCCTGTTTGAAGTGAGTGCATCCACATTTTGGACATTTTTCTGGCATTTCTCTAGCAACAACAACTTCTCCACATTCCTGGCAGTAGTATGCTGGTATCTGATGACCCCACCATAACTGTCTTGATATACACCAGTCTCTTATGTTTTCTAACCACTGTAAGTAAGTTTTATCGAATTTGTCAGGAACAAACTGTAATTCTTTATCGTTTAATATTTTTATAGCAGGTTCTGCTAATTTATCCATTTTTACGAACCACTGTTCAGATAATCTTGGCTCTATAGTTGTATGACATCTATAGCAAGTACCAACAGCGTGGTCGTGTTCTTTTATTTTTATTAAGAATCCTTCTTCTTTTAGGTCGTCTATGATTGATTTTCTACATTCATATCTGTCCATACCTGCGTATTTACCGCATTTGTCGTTCATTGTACCGTCTTCGTTCATAACGTTGATTTCTTCTAAATTATGTCTTAAACCAACTTCGAAGTCGTTAGGGTCGTGAGCTGGAGTCATTTTAACAACACCAGTACCGAATTCCATATCAACATATTCATCTGCAACTATTGGTAATTCTCTACCAACTAATGGAAGTATTGCAGTTTTTCCAACTATGTCAGCATATCTTTCATCGTTAGGGTTTACTGCTATACCAGAGTCCCCAAGCATAGTTTCAGGTCTTGTAGTAGCTACTTCAAGGAACTGATCACTATCTTTTAGGAAATATTTTACATGGTAGAAATTACCTG
Organism: Peptacetobacter hiranonis; assembly: GCF_008151785.1. GTDB lineage: Bacteria > Bacillota > Clostridia > Peptostreptococcales > Peptostreptococcaceae > Peptacetobacter > Peptacetobacter hiranonis. Next base: position 500,371 of record NZ_CP036523.1, on the reverse strand, counting down.
GCTGATCTTCGTGTTCAACTTCTGCATCTGAAAGAGTAGTCTTACAGTTTGGACACCAGTTTATTATTCTATGACCTCTGTATATATGTCCTTCTTCATATAATTTTATAAAGAATTCTTTAACTGCATCGTTGCATCCCTGGTCCATTGTGAATCTCTGTCTATCCCAGTCACAAGAATCCCCTAATTTTTTAAGCTGATTTTCTATTTTTCCACCGAATTCTTCTTTCCAAGCCCAAGCTCTCTTCATGAATTCGTCTCTACCTAATTCGTATTTAGTTTTGCCTTCTTCTTTTTTAATTCTTTCGACAACCTTAACTTCAGTAGCTATTGATGCATGGTCAGTACCTGGTAACCAAAGTGTTTCACATCCCTGCATTCTCTTCCATCTTATTAAAACATCCTGAAGTGTATGGTCTAATGCGTGCCCCATATGTAACTGTCCTGTTATATTTGGTGGCGGCATCATTATTGTGAAAGGTTTTTTATCTTTATTTGGTTTTGAAGCAAAATAACCTTTTTCCATCCACTCATCGTAAAGTCTTGACTCGAACTCTTTTGGATCATAAGTCTTATTTAGATTTGTTTCCATTTTCTAATCCTCCCTATAATATATTTTATTATCGATTTCCTTTTAAATATTTTAGTAAATTTTCGTATTTTACCAAAATATACCAAAGGTTTATCTCGCATTTTTGTGTCGAAATAATATTTATTACTATTTCGCCTATAAAAAAAGAGCCCTTCATCCTACATAAGGACGAAAAGCTCGCGTTACCACCTTAATTCCGAGGAAAAATTCCTCGACTCTCTACAGAATATAACGGTTCCACCCGTCCAAACCTACTAAACTCAGCTTGGAAACTCCGAAGCTACCTTCTCCAGCTCTTACTCCTAAAAAACCTCTCAGCCAATGGATTTCTCTCTCTGATGGAAGTCACTGAATACTCCTCTTCTTCAACGTCTGTATATAATTAATACCTTAATTATATACAGTTATCTTTACTTATGTCAAGGAAAAACAACTCAATTTCATTACATCATCAACACTTCTACAAATTCTTATCTCATCATTTTTCTCAAATTTCAAAAAAATATTGACACCAAGATAAAAAATCGATATTATTTACATAATTTTAATTTATCCAATATAAAAAATGATCGGTGGTGTTTCAATGAACATATCAAACTTAAGAAAAAAATACAGTCCAATTTTAAGTATATTATCAGGACTAAGCATAATATTTATATGCTTAAACAAATTCTATACAGGAAATTTTAATATATTTGTGTTACTATTACTTTTGCTTGCATTAGAATTTTGTACTAACAAAAGAACAATATCTTTCAAAAAATCTTTATTAGTAATTATCTCTACGGCGCTTATACTTCTATGTATATTTACCATTAAAGAACCTAATTTTTTCAATACTAAATTTGATTACTTAATATTTGTATTAATTGCTTTCACACCACTTAAAGTATTAGAAAAAATATAAAATTACCATTTTTCATTTCAAAAGAATTATATAAACTACAGATTTGGGCTATAAAACTCAATAAAAAAATACAGACTGATGTTGCGGAAATTTTTCAAGGGGCATTGAATTTTTTTGGTTGAAAAATATGTAAATCACACTCGACACTTGGAGACGCCTACCTATTTGTTCTTTAAATAGGCGTCGGAACCGTGGAGAGGAGATTTACTATTTTTCAACTAAAAAAGATGCCACTAAAAATTTCTGCGACATCTTCTGTATTTTTTCTTGAGATTTTTAACCAAATCTTCCGTTTATATAATCTTCTGTTCTTTTATCCATTGGATTTTCAAATATTGATCTTGTGTCGTTAAATTCTACAACTTCACCATTTAAGAAGAATGCAGTATCATCAGATATTCTGTTTGCCTGCTGCATATTGTGAGTAACTATTACTATAGTATACTTACCTTTTAACTCTTCTATAAGCTCTTCAACCTTACCTGTAGATATTGGGTCAAGTGCAGAAGTAGGTTCGTCCATTAATATTACTTCTGGCTTCATAGCTATTGCTCTAGCTATACAAAGTCTCTGCTGCTGTCCACCTGATAAACCAAGTGCTGAACTTTTTAATCTATCTTTTACTTCATCCCAGATAGCAGCTCCTTTTAAACTTTCTTCAACTATTTTGTCTAATTCTTTCTTATCTTTTATTCCCTGTATTTTAGGTCCGTAAGTTATATTATCGTATATACTCATTGGGAATGGGTTTGGTTTCTGGAACACCATACCAACTTTTGTTCTTAATTCTATAACATTCTGTTTGTTTATATCTTCTCCGTCTAAATCTATTTCTCCGTAGATTTTTACGTTGTCTATTAAATCGTTCATTTTGTTTAAAGTTCTTATAAATGTAGATTTACCACATCCTGAAGGTCCTATAAGTGCAGTTACTTTTCCTTCTTTTATATTCATGTTAACGTCTTTTAATGCCTGTTTTTCGCCGTAGTAAAGATCTAAATTTCTAACAGCTATTTTAGTCTTATTGTATACTTCCATTTAAAATTTTCTCCTTAAATTCTATTCTAATTAATTCCCGTTTTGCTTTTGTTTACTGAATTTTATTTATTTAAAATTTACATTTTATTTTTCCCTTAATATATTTAAAAACTAATATTTTATTTTTACCAATTAATATTTTGCTTTACTAAGTTTTTTACCTGCAAATTTAGCTAATGTATTAAGTGCTAACACTATAACTATAAGTATTATACCTATTGAAGATGCTGTTGCTATATCACCAGTTTCTTTTGTTAATAAGTATGAGTGAACTGTAAGTGTTCTAGCACTACTCATTATTCCTGCTGGCATTTTTGCAACTGTACCTGCTGTAAGTAGTATCGCAGCTGATTCCCCAACAACACGACCTATTGAAAGTATAACCCCTGATATTATACCAGGCATTGCACTAGGTACGATAACTTTGTATAAAGTCTGAAGTTTTGTAGCTCCAAGTGCAAATGATGCTTCTCTGTAACTCTGAGGTACTGTTTTTAAAGCTTCTTCTGTAGTTCTTATTATTACTGGAAGAATTATTATCGCAACTGTTAAAGATCCTGATAATAATGAGTATCCCATTTTCATGAATGTTACGAAGAATATACCACCAAATAATCCGTATATTATTGAAGGTATACCAGCTAAGCTTTCTGTACAGAATCTTATAGCTGAAACAAGTCTACCCTGTTTTGCGTATTCCTGAAGATATATCGCTGCAAGTATCCCAACTGGTGCAGATACTAATATTGCAATTACTACTGTATAAACTGTTGCTAATATCATTGGGTAAACCCCACCATCACCTGATGCCTGGTAATCGCTGAATATAAAGTTAAAGTTTATGTTTCCAAATCCTTTGTAGAATATGTATCCTACTATTACGAATAGCATTGCAACTGTTATGAATGCTGATCCGTATATCAATCCATTTAATATATTGTCTTTTCTCTTTCTTGCTCCGTTCATCTATTATTTCACCGCTTTCTTAGTTAACTTATTAAGTACTACATTTAATATTAATATGAATGTGAATAGTACAACTCCTGTTGCAAATAGCATTTCCTGATGAGTTCCGTATGCGTAACCCATTTCAAGAGCTATATTTGTTGTAAGTGGTCTAACACTGTCCATTATGCTTGTTGGCATTGCAGGAGAGTTACCAGCTACTAATATTACCGCCATTGTTTCACCAAGTGCTCTACCTATACCTAAAACAACTGCAGCAAGTATTCCTGATTTTGCAGCTGGAAGAACAACTTTGAATATTGTTTCTATTCTTGAAGCTCCTAATGCATAAGAACCTTCTTTGTAAGCTGGGTCTACAGCTCTTATTGCTGTTTCTGATACTGAAACTATTGTTGGTAACATCATTATTGAAAGTACAAGTATTACTGCAAGTAAACTCTGTCCTTTTGGAAGGTTGAATATATTCTGTATTCCTGGAACTATTACTGCAAGTCCGAATACCCCGTAAAGTACTGAAGGTATACCAGCTAGAAGTTCAACTGCTGCTGATATTTTTCCAGATATTTTAGCAGGTGCTATTTCTGCTATGAATATCGCTGTTAAGATACCTACTGTTGTACCTATTACTATTGATCCTGCTGTAGCAAATAATGAAGCAGCTATCATTGGCGCAACTCCGAATAAATCCGCTGATGGAACCCATTCGCTACCAGTTAAGAATGCTCCTAAAGAATATCCTTCTGCTAAGAATGGTTTTAATCCCATATAAAATACGAATCCTGTTATAACTACTAAGCTTGCTATAGATATTAGCGCACTTATTAAAAATACGTACTTCATAAATCTGTCAGCACTGTACTTCATATTTAAATTTTTTATTTTCTTTTCTCTTGTCCTAGAAGATCCCACTACTTCTGTGTTTGTTGTCATTTTCTTTCCTCCTAAATTTTTATAAAATATTAATTATTGCTATAAATATTAATTATTGCCTCTCTTCAAATACAATATCTATTTTAATATTTGTTTTTTAAATCTATATTTAATTACGGTTAAAGTAAGGATAATTTTATTAAATATTTTTAATAAATTTAACAATAAAAAAAGCTAAGCTAAATATCTGCTATCCGCTCCAGGCAATCAAGTTGTATTGTCGCTGGAGTAGCTGATATTTAAACCTAGCTTCCTTGTTTAAATGTTATTAAATTTGTTTAATAAATAATTTATCTTGATATTTTATCTATAGTCATAGATGGTACGCTTATGCTTGCTCCCATTGTAGATTCATAAGTGTATATACCTGCACTTAATCCGTATACAGTTATATAATCGTCCTCAAGGATTCTTTCAGATATTATACTAGAGTCAAATGTGCCAAGTATTACATTGTCATAATCTCCATCTACAGCTAATCTTATTCCTATTGAATCTCCATCTTCCATTACCTGTAAAACTTTCCCACTAAATTTAACTTTTTTAGCTAAATAATCGTCTGGTGTTCTTGCCAACTGGCTATATGTTATTCCAGTATCGTAACCTTTTTTCTCTTCTTCCTCTTTTTTCTTTTTCTCTGCAGCTAATTTTTCTGCTTCTTCCTTTTCTTTTGCCTCCTTAGCTGCTTTTAACTCAGCTTCTTTCTTTTCCTTTTCTGCAGCTGTCATTTCAAACCAAGGAGCTGCTTCATCTACTTTACCTTGTAATTCCTTAATCTTCTTATCTTTTTCAGCTATCTGAGTTTGCTGCTGAGCTATTTGATCCTCATACTCTGACGTATCCCCAGAAGTAAAGAAGAATGCCCCTATTAAAAGACCTATTACAAATGGAATTATTACTTCTTTTCTAAATACCTTTTTAAGTTTAGATGTATTCTCTTCTTTATTCAAATACTTATTATCTGTATCTTTTTTAACTCCATTTTTATCGGTATTACTTTCTTTACTCATAGTGTCGCTTCCCTCGCTTGAATTCTTTTTATTTAATTCCTCTTGTTTTGCTGCTTCTAGCTCTTTTTTCTTTAACTCTTCTATTTTTTCGTTCTTAGTTAAAATTTCCTTATTCAAATCTTCTATTTCTTTTTCTATATTTTTTATCTTAGTATTATTTCTGTTAATTTCATTTTCTATAGATTTTAACTTTTCATTAAAAACTTCTTTATCTTCTTCAGCTACAGAGTCGTCCATTGAAGAAATAGCATTTTTTATTCCTTCCATTCTCTTCTCACAATTAGAGTTTGCTTCTTGAATTTCTTTAATAATATTATTTCTCTCAACTATCTTATCATTTAGTTCATTAACAGTAGCTAATAAACTTTCCTCATTACAAATCTCTTCACTTTCCTTTTTAGATCTTTTTTTGTAAATAATAAATGCAACTATAATGAGAATAACCACTACAAATCCCATTAAATCCCCTCCTTTTGTTTTAAATCATTTCTATACTATATAGAATATATCATTTTCTTTAAAATATCAACCTTTTAAATAAAAAAGTTGTTGTTTAAATAATTTAAAACTAATTTTATTTATTCATTTTAAAAATCTATATTTACAAAAAAAATAAAACTCCCTAGAGAAATTAATCTCTAGGGAGTTTCTGTGGGATTGGATATATATTGTGGTGTTAGAGTGAGTTAATTTATATCTATTCTACAACCTGCCTATTTTCTTTCTAGGTATATTTATTAGAAAGTTGCTCTTTTCCGCTTCTTTCTATTATTTGTTTATTTTGATGAATCCTTCATCTTCCATTATCTGCTGACCTTCATCACTTAATACGAAGTCTATTAATTTTTTACCATTTTCTGATAATCCATCCTGTTTGTCAACTAGTAAGAATGGTCTAGCTATTGGGTAGCTTGAGTTAGTTACGTTATCTGCTGTTGGTTCAACATCATTTACATTTAAAGCATTTATAGCGTCATCAACGTATCCGAAAGATATGTATCCTATTGCATTATCATTTCCTTCAACTGTTGATTTTATGTTTCCTGAACCATCACTAACCTGAGCATCTTTTAATAATTCTGTAGATTCAAATCCTATTATTTCCTGGAATCCATCTCTTGTACCAGAACCTTCTTCTCTTGATACAACAACTATTGGAGCATCATTTCCGCCAACTTCTTTCCAGTTAGTTATTTTTCCAGTGTATATATCTTTTACCTGATCTGTTGTAAGGTTTTTAACTGGGTTGTTTTTATTTGTTATAACTGCTATACCGTCTATAGCTATTTTTGTTTCCTGAAGTCCTGCTGATTTTTCTTCTTCTTTTAAATCTCTTGATGCCATACCTATTTCAGATACACCATCTATTGCATTTTTTATACCTGCTGATGAACCTATCTGCTGTATTTCAACACTAACTCCTTCATTTGCTTTTTCAAACCGTTCAGCTATTTTTTCCATTGATGGTCCTACTGAAGTTGATCCTGATACGCTTATTGTTGCTGTTTCTTTAGAAGCAGCTGCATCTCCTTCTCCTCCACCTGAGTTTCCGCATCCTGTAGCTAAACATCCTACAGTTAATATACCTGCTAATAAAAGTGCTAATCTTCTGTTTTTCATTTCTTAAAATCCTCCGCTTTGTTATAAGTTATTTATTAATTATTACAGTATCTATAATAAAGCAGACGTATTAAAAGAATATTAGATTGGCGTTAACGAAGAGTAAAAATTGTTAAGTAATCTAAATATATTTAATAATTCCTTAAAACTTATCACTTTTCTCAACAAAATAAGATATAATATACTAAAATTATCGAATTTACCTATTCAAAAGATTTATATACTTGAAAAATTTGTATCTTATAAAAGGATGTGACTATAAATGAAAAATAAACTTACTAATTCAACAGATAAATTTATTATCCTATTGGATAAATGTGATTATGACGAAATCAAAGACTATCTACTAGAAAAAGAACTAGAATTCTACAACAACGACCTAAAAGATCTTGTACTGTACTCTGGTTTTAGCGTGCCAAACTACAACAAACTAATGGACATACTTGAAATAAACGACTTAGAACCGCCAACATTCTCAGACATATTCACTGACGAAATAATGGTAAACAGCATAAACATATACAAAACAAACGTATATAACCTATACTTCATAAGAAAAGAACAATTTGGACTAAGAGACGAAGATGCTGCCATAAACGAACTAATATTTACAGACAACTTAGAAAACCTAATAGAAAAAGCAAAACAAGAACTACTAAACAGATACCTAGTAAAAGACTTACACCTAGGCAAATAAAAAGGTCGGATATAAATCCGACCTAGTACTTAATAGTTAAATAATTACTTTAAGCAACTTTAATTAATAACATTATACACTATTTTTTATCTAAACTTACTAATTTTTCAAATATTTTCATTACATCTGGTTGAGTTCTTGTAAATTTAACACCATGTTTAATCATTTCTCTTACTTTTTTTGCCTTCTTTTCTATAAGAATAATTTCTGATTCATTGTATAACATTAAATGATTATTTTTTATTGTATATTCTCTCTCAATGTAATTTTCTGTGACAGGAAACATATCACCTATAAGAAAGACATTATTTTTACCATTAGATAACTTCAATATATGTAGCACATCACACTTCTTATTATTTTTTTCTTTCGCATCAATAATCTTCTTATATTTTTCTACTCTAGTTGACATTGGAATCATCCAAAATATACCATTTTTATCCTCTATACAGTAATAATGTGGTCTATTTTCTTTTTTATTTCCCCTAAGATACGGATCTGGGAAATCTCTAAAAAACTCATCTTTTATAATATAAAACCCATTCTTTTTCACAGTATCCCCCCAAAAAAATCCCCCATCTAAAAAGATGAGGGATATTACTTACAACCCAACCACTTATATTCCGCATATTGGTCAGCGGTATACTTACAACCCAACTATTTATATTCCGCATATTGGTCAGCGGTATACTTACATATTAAGATACATATCTTATTTTATATAAACAATATATCATAAAATTTATAAATAGTCAATTTCTAGCAAATAATAATATTATTTAAACTCTCTTACCTATTCTACTTTCATCTAAGTTATTAGTATATGTAGAAAATGTGATTTATATTATACGAAAAAAACTATGTTGTACACCCTCGACAATCCACAGCCATGCAGTTATCTATAACCAGAACAGATTACCACCACTCATGGCGAGGACCGGAGAGGAGTACAACATAGTTTTTGAGTTTTAATAAAATCCCATTTTATCTACATATTCAATAACTATCTCATCCATTTTATCCTCCGCTTCTTCAAGGCTTTTACATCCCTTAAATATCGGATTTCTATACTTGTGAGAAACAAGCTCCTCTTTATTATTCTGCATACCAAGCACATACCTAGATCTTAAAAAATCATTCTTCTCAACATAATTGACATGCTTAGTATTCTTTATCGATCTAAACAGAATCTGAGCTTTCTTCAAATCATTCTCAATACAAGTATAATACAGCACAGCGGTATTTATCAGATTTCTAAAATACATCCTATCAGTCATCTTCTTAAACCTAGCAGGATTGCCATCTCTGACATCCCAAATAATCTCCTCAATCCTATACCCAGAATATTTTCCGTCCAAAATCTTCTGGAAAAGAAGAGTCCGTGCTGCAATAGATAGAGAAACTATCGTATCGTCATTTATTTCAGTTTTTTCTAATTCATTTTCTAGCTTAGACACTAAGTATTTCTCAGTATCTGGAGAAATTCCGTCTTCTCCAATGATAGAGTTAGAATACATCACAGAAACTGTGAATATATCATCTCTCTCCATACTTTTATAATGTGTTCCATCTCCATAGAAATAACTTGGAATACACATCGCCAAATCTAACACTATTGTAGATACAATAATTATCGGATATTTAAAATATATTCCAGCAGCTAAACACAAGATAGAAAGCACAATATCGCTCTTAGGTCCAGCAGAAATAGCCCTTTTCCAAGCAATTACATGTCTATCAAATTCCAAATCGCTTCTAATTTCGCCATTTTCTATATTTGCTCTACCAAGATAAGTTCCCTGAAGCTTGTTCTTTTTTATTCTAACAAACCTTTTATCCTTCCTTATAACTATAATTGGACCTGCATATAGCTTTGTAAATCTAAGCCCATTCATCTCTGCAACCTTTCCATGTGCAAACTCGTGTATAAGAACAAAAACTGCCAACTGCACAAGAAAACAAACAGATAACTCAAATATACTTAAATCTAAAAATGCTACACTAAGCCCAATAGCAACACCAACCGATGTATATATAAGGAGTTTAAAAAGTTTAAATAGTGTCTTTCCCATGGTATCTCTCCATCAAAATTATATTTCTGCTTCTAATTTTTCAACAAGCTCTGCAAATACGTCTAATGCCTTTTCAACTGATTCTTTCTTTTCCATATCCACTCCAGCTCTTCTTAACTGATCTAGAGGATATTCTGAGCCACCGCTCTTTAAGAATTCTATATATCTATCTACTGCTGGTTTGCCTTCTTTTAAAATCTGTGAGCTTAATGCACTCGCAGCTGAGAATCCTGTAGCATATTTATACACATAGAAATTAGAGTAGAAATGAGGTATTCTCGCCCATTCTATTCCTATTAACTCATCTACATTGGTAGAATTTCCATAGTATTTTTTATTTAATCCGTAGTATATTTCTGTGAAATCATCTGCTGTAAGTGGTTTTCCAGCTTCTACCTGTTCATGAGTTATTTTTTCAAATTCAGCAAACATAGTCTGTCTATGTACTGTTGTTCTAAACTGCTCTAAGTAGTAATTTAAAAGGTAAATTCTCTCATCCTTAGATTTTGCATTTTCTAATAAATAATTTACAAGTAATAACTCATTAGTTGTAGATGCAACCTCTGCAACAAATATTCTATAATCTGAGTATATATAAGGCTGAGTATTTCTTGAATAGTAGCTGTGCACAGAGTGTCCTAATTCATGGATTAATGTAAATAATGAATTTAAGTCTTCTGTGTAGCTAGTTAGGATGTATGGCTGCGAGTCGTAGCATCCCCAAGAATAAGCTCCACCTTTTTTACCTTCATTTTCAAAAGCATCTATCCATCTTTCATCAAATGCCTTCTGAATTATAGATAAATACTCTTCTCCTAAAGGAGCAAGTGCTTTTAATATAATCTGCTGTGCTTCCTCATAAGGTATCTTATATTCAAATTTTTCAGCTAGAGGAACATAAAGGTCGTACATATGTAAATCCTCTATTCCTAAGAATTTTTTCTTAGCTTCTATATATCTATCTAATGTAGGTATGCTTTCGTGTACAGCATCTATTAAATTGTTGTACACATCTACACTTATATTATCCGCAAATAATGATCCCTCTATTGCAGAGTTGTGTTTTCTCATTTTTGCGTAGAATATTTCTGATTTTATAGCTCCGTAAAGACTTGATGCGTAAGTGTTCTGGAATTTTTTGTAAGTAGAAAATTCCCCTTCAAAAGCATCTTTTCTCACTCTTCTATCTCTGCTCTTTATAAGTAGAGAATAATTGAAGTGGTCTATCTTTATCTTTTCGCCGTTTTCCCCTTCTATTTCTGGGAATTCCATATCTGCATATGCAAGCATATCATATACACTTTCAGGAACTGCAGTTAATTCCGAAACTGAAGCAAGTATTTTTTCTTCGCTTTCTGATAATGTATGTGGTTTATCTCTTAAAATATCGTCGATGAATTTTTTGTAGAATGCCATATCTTCGTCCTGCATATATTCATCTAAAACTTTTTCGTCCATAGCTATTATCTCTGGCACTAAATAAGATGAAGCCACTCCAAAATCAGATGAAATCATCTCAGATTTTACAGAATCTGCCTGATTATCGTTCTTTCTTGTATCCTCATGGTGTTTCATATGAGTATATACATATAATTTTTCTATAACTCTAGATGCTTCTTCTAAAGTCTTTAAAGCATTTAATAAATTCTCTTTACCAAGAGCTAATTTGCCTTTATACTGCGCTATCTTATCAGTTAATTCTGCTGCCTTTTCAATATCTGCATCAACTGACTCTTTATCTGGGTACATCTTTGCTAAGTCCCATTTATATTTTTCTTCTATATTGTTTCTTTCTATTCCCATAACTGCCTCCTGTATATTTCCTGGGAAATTACACACTAAAGAACTGCTATTAAAATAGCTCCTTCTGCTGTAAATGTTCCCATTATTGGTCCTATATTAGCAACAAGAGTTTCCTCGAAATTATAGTGGTCTACTATAAATTTCTTAACTTTTTCTGCTTTTTCTGGACAGTTTGCATGCCCAACTATTATGTCTTTATGCTCTATTTCATTTATATCAACACAGTTTTTGATATATGTGAATAGTTTCTTAAGACTGTTGCTTTCACCTCTAGCTTTATCTATAGGTTTAACTAGACCTTCATCTATTTTGATTATCACTTTAAAATTAAGTGCGTTTATAAGTTTACCTGCGATAGGGTTTACTCTACCACCTTTTATAGCATTTTCTAAAGTATCTAGAGTACCATAGAATACCATATCTTTTTTCATCTGCTCTATAGCCTCTAAAATTTCGTCCATATTCTTTCCAGCTTCTATTAACTGATGTGTCTTTAAAATCATAAGCGCAACTGCTATAGAACCATTTTCAGAATCTATAACCTCTATTCTCTTATAATCATGATCTTCAAGATACATATTTTTAGAAATAACAGCATTACTGTATGTACCTGATAACTTAGAAGTAAGTGTAAAAACTATTATCTCCTCATACTCTTCATTTCCATAAACTTCCATAAATCTCTCTAAAGAAGGACTTGAAGTCTTTGGAAGCTCCTTACAACCTCTCATCTTTTCATAGAAAGTCTTCTCATCTATATCAACTCCACCTACATAAGAATCCTCTCCAAAAGCTACGTTAATTCTAACTATCTCAGGATTAACTATATCTAAAATCTCCTGAGGAAAATCACATGAACCATCTGTAACTATCTTTATATTTGCCAATTTAAAACCCTCCTAAATCACTCTATTTGAATATACATATTTATAAATCTCTTGACAATTAAAATAACAACATAAAAAAACACATTGCTATACAATTCATTATACTATATAACAATAACATCGTCGAGATTCTAATAACATTACAAAAAACATATTCCCATATCAAAATAATCTAAAAATTCCACACACAAACCATCACAAAAAACTATCACTCCCAAACCTGTAAATTGTTGAAGAAGTAGACAACACCTTACTATATAAATCTCGATTTTAAAAAAATTATAGGAAAATACAATCTCTTATAATTTTAGTTAATAGCTTGAAAAAAAATCTATTCATACCCCTCGACAATCTGCAGACGTGCAAAAAATTTTCAACAAAACAGTTTGCACTCACACACGTCGAAGCCTGTAGAGGGTATAAATAGATTTTTTCAAGCTCTGCTAAAATACAGAGATATATTTCCTATAATTTTTTAATCCGAGATTTTACGTAAGGTATTGTAAACTTCGAAACAATTCCTACGAAAATCCCCGTTACCAGTGATGTTATTAGCATGAATGGCAGATAAGTCGTCATCGCAATATTCTTCACTATCGCCGACGCAACAAGCAACTGCCCAACATTGTGCCCTATCGCACCACCAACACTTATACCAATAGTAGAAAAACCTTTAATCCTACTAAACAAATACATAACAACAAGACTCAAATATCCTCCACCGATACTAAACATCAAATAAGACATCGGTCCTGTAAAAATAGAAGAAAGAATAATCCTAACTGTAAGAATTATAAAAGTATCCTTAAACCCAAGTGTCATAAGAGCAACCAAAGTAATAATATTGCTAAGACCTAGCTTTGCTCCCGGAAACACCGCAACCATTGGATTAGGAATAAACCCCTCTATTATATATAAAATCAAACTGTACCCTACCATAAGTCCTAGGAAAGTCAGTTTTTTCGTTTCTATTCTTTTCTCAGACATAATGTTCTCCTTTTTAATAATTTTGTTACAATTGCTATTATATCATAGTATATTATAATTAAACAAAATACTATACAAAGGTTGGTCTTGCTAATGAAGAAAAAAGAAAATTGGTTTACTGGAATAGATTATTACGATAATTATTTTGAAAAAGATATAAAAGTTGAAAAAACTACTATAACTGAAAACATAGATTTAAAAATACATAAACTTGTCGAGCTTTGGTACGTTTGCGATGGCGAAGGAACTATAAACATAAATGGAGTAAACTATCCGCTAGAAAAAGATACCTTCCTTTGCCTATATCCATACCATATTTACAGTGTGGATGTCGTAAAGCCGATCAAAGTCTATACGATAAAATTCTACATTGGTCTTTTTATGCACACAATGTGGGAAAAACACGACAAAGGTGTGAATTATCAATTAGTTCATGAAACAGAGCCATATCAAAAATGCTCTGATCCATACATAAAAAATAGATTTGAGTATATATTATCCGAGTACAATTCTAATAAATTCGGCTCTGAAAATATAATCCTATACGCTGTTTTAGAGGTTTACACTCTATTTTGCAGAAATTCACTTGAATTATACGGGGATTATAATAGTTTTAACTCGCATCTTAAAAACGAGGATAAACTTTGGAACCATATAAAAGATGCTATTTTATATCAAGGAAATAAATCTTCTTTGGACGATATAGCTAAGGATTTAGAACTAAATCCGTCGTACGTAAATCAGCTGATAAAAAAGAAATCTGGTTATACTTTTAAAGAGCTAAAAGATTTTGGAACTATTGTAAATGCGTGCTCACTGCTGCATTTTGAAGACTTATCAATCTCGTATATAACAGAGCTTTTAGGCTTTAAAAACGTTCCTTCTTTTTATAGAGTTTTTGAAAAATATATAGGAAAATCTCCAATAGAATATAGAGAAGATAATATAGTTGATAATAAAAGATTTTTCGCTATGAAAGACTTATATTTAAAGGTTATTCAGTATATTTACCTACACTTTTATAAAGATATAACTGTTGAAGATGTCGCAAAAGAGCTACATATCAAGACTTATACTATAAACTCTATCTTAGAAGAGTACTACTTTACCTCATTTGCCGAGGAACTTGAAAAAGTCAGACTAAGACTTTCTTACACTTTGCTTAAAATAACAAAACTTACAATACTACAGATATCTTGTGAATGTGGATTTAAGAGCCTTTCCACCTTCCAAAGAGCTTTTGTAAAATACAATGGAATTTCTCCAACAGAGTATATAAATATTAAAAAATGATAAAAAAAGTATTAAAATTGACATAAACTCGCTTTTTTCGTGTGCTATAATTTCTTCCCGAAAGGAGAGATTTTTATGTTTAATAATTTATTTAATTCTATAGATTTAAAAGGTTTACACCTTAAAAACCGTATAATTTTCCCAGCAATGGGGACTAAAATGGCTGAGGAAGACGGAAATGTATCTCAGCAGATAATAGATTACCAAGTTGCCAGAGTAAAAGGTGGATGTGGACTTAATATGAGTGAGGTCTGTTCTGTCCACAAAGCGAGTGCACCAAAGGGATTTTTAGCAATTCACAGCGATTCTTTAATAGAATCACATAAAAAATTTACTGAAGCTATCCACAATGCCGGTGGAAAATGTGGAGTACAGCTTTGGCAAGGAAGTTTAGCATCTTCATTAGATCCTAGTGCAGAGATTTTAGTTGCAGATGACTTTAAATACGGGAAATACACTATCCCAAAAATAAGTGTTGAAAAAATTAAAGAGGTTGTAGATAGCTTTGGAGAAGCTGCTAGAAGAAGTGTTGAAGCTGGATACGATTGTATAGGATTCCACTGTGGACACAATTACCTACCACACTCATTCCTAACCGCAGGTATGAATAATAGAGATGATGAATATGGTGGTAGCCTTGAAAATAGAGCAAAATTCCCTCTTGAATGTATAAGAGCAATAAGAAAAAATATACCAAATGATATGCCTTTAATAATGAGAGTTGATGCTCACGACGATTATTTCAAAAACGGGCTTACTATAGATGATATTATAAAATTCTGCTTAATGGCTAAAGAAGCTGGTGTAGATGCACTAGATATTTCTAGAGGAAATATGATTACACCTGGTTTAAAATATGAAGTTCCACCTATTGATATCCCAAACGGATTTAATGTAGAAAACGCAGCTAGAATAAAGAAGGAAACTGGTATGGTTACAATAGCTGTTGGTAGAATTAATACTCCAAAATTAGCAGATGAGATAATTGCAGATGGAAAAGCAGATATGGTTGTCGTTGGTAGAGGACAGCTTGCCGATCCAGAATTCTGTAATAAAGCAAAAGACGGAAAACTTGATGAAATAGTGTACTGTGTTGGATGCAATCAGGGTTGCTACGATGGATTTACAGATCCTAATGTGCCTTTCATCACTTGTTTAAGAAACCCTCTACTTGGGCACGAGTCTGATGATTTTATATCTAAACCAACTGAAAAGAAAAAGGTACTTGTTGCAGGTGCTGGTGTTGGTGGACTTGAGGTAGCTTGTCTTTTAAAAGAAAAAGGACACGATGTTGTTGTATATGAATCATCTGACCACACTGGAGGACAGTTCTTAACGGCTGGAAAAGCTCCAAGAAAGAACGAAATGCTACTTGCTGCCCAGTCTTATGAGAAAAAAGCTGAAAGACTAGGCATAGAAATACATTTAAACACACCTGTAAATGCAGAACTTATAAGAAAAGAAATGCCTGATGAGGTAGTTGCTGCAATAGGTGCTGTACCTATAAAAATACCTGTGGATGGATACGATAATGATAATGTATTCTCTTCTCACGATGTATTAAATGGAAAATCTGTTCCATTTGGCAAATGTGTAGTAATTGGTGGTGGACTTGTAGGTGTTGAAACTGCTGAATTTATCAAAGAAAATTTAGACCTAGACGTTACAATAGTAGAAATGAACGACGAGGTTGCAAAAGATTTAGGTGCTATTAGAAAAATATGCGTTATGGAATCTTTAAGTAAGAGTAATATCAAAGCGGAAACTTCTGCAAGACTTACTCGTATTGGAGATGGTTTTATAGCTGTTGATAGAGATGGCGAAGAAGAATACATACTTGCAGATAGCGTTGTTATGGCAATCGGTGCTAAAGCTAAAGCTCACGATGAAATTAAGAATGAATGTGAAAAACTATCTATCCCTTGTCACGTTATAGGCGATACTAAAAGAGCTAGACGTGCTATAAACTCTATAAGAGAAGCGTACGAGGTAGCTGGAGAAATATAGATTTAAAGTACAAAATTATAAATTTTAACTAGATAAATATTGATTAAAAAGTTACTAATCACCATTAAATATATATATAAATTAAAAAGCTGTTGAAGTTTTACTTTTATGTAATTAAAGTTCCTTCAGCAGCTTTTTTATATCCCTAATTTTGCGTAAATATCACTGTATTTCCTTAATTTTTCTGATAAATTTTATCATCTTTTTTATTTCTCAACTTCTTTTAAAATTTTAATATCCCTTCAAGTATTGATTTTAATTGACATACATAAGTTTTTGAGATATAATATCAATAAGATATTGATAATGAATTTCATTAATTTTAAGGAGGAATTAGCATGAATACAGTTTTTGATTTAAAAGTTGGCGAAAAAGGCCGCATTGATAATATAAATGGAAACGAAAAATTAGCAAAAAGACTTCTTGCTCTAGGTTGTATAAACAACACTGAAATAGAAGTAAAAAAGGTTGCTCCTTTTGGTGACCCAATACTTGTAAGATTTAGAGGGCTTGATCTTGCTATCAGAAAATCTGACGCAAAGAACATAGTTCTTCAGTAAGGAGGTAGAATTTGTTAAATATAGCACTTTTAGGAAACCCAAACGTCGGTAAAACTACAGTATTCAACCTACTTACAGGTTCAAACCAGTATGTGGGTAACTGGCCAGGCGTTACAATAGAGAAAAAAGAAGGATTTCTTGAAGACGATATAAAAATTGTCGACCTTCCTGGAATTTATGCGATGGATACTTTTTCTAATGAAGAAAAAGTTTCTAAATCATTCCTTGAAAAAGAGGACGTCGATTTAATTTTAAACGTTGTCGACGCATCAAACTTAACTAGAAATCTTTACTTAACTACTCAGCTTATGCAGTTTAACAAGCCAATAGTTATACTTTTAAATATGCTTGATGTTGCAAAAGCTAGAGGAATGGAGATTGATACTCATAAATTAGCTCGTGAATTTGGAGTGACTGTTATTCCAATAGTTGCAAAGAAAAAAGAGGGTGTAGATGACATAGCTTCTAAACTAAGAGAAGCTGCAAGAAAGCCGTTTATCTACTCTACTAACTGGGGAAATGAAGAGGAAACTTACAAAATAATAGAAGAAAAACTTGCTCTTTGTACAAATTTCCCAAAAGAAGATAAAAAGACTATAAGCGATAAGATAGACAGCATAGTGCTTCATCCAATATTTGCTTATCCAATATTCATAGGTCTTTTATTACTTCTTTTCAAATTTACATTTGACTGGGTTGGAGGCCCACTTCAGGAAGGATTTGCGGGACTTATTGAAAACTACATCGCCGCACCAGCAGATGCCGCACTTGCAGGTTCTAGCCCTTGGTTTAGATCTTTAATAGTAGACGGTATAATTGGTGGACTTGGCGGAACACTTCCTTTCTTCCCATTAATATGTACTTTATTCTTTGGAATATCTCTGTTTGAAGACAGTGGATACATGTCAAGAACAGCATTTTTAATGGATAGAATAATGAGAAGAGTTGGACTTTCTGGTAAAGCATTTATACCTATGATAATGGGTATGGGTTGTTCTTCTCCAGCAATAATGGCTACAAGAACTCTTGAAAGCGAAAAGGATAGAAAAATAACTGCACTTATAGCACCTCTAATGACTTGTGGTGCAAAATTACCAGTTTATGCATTATTTGTTGCAGTTTTCTTCCCTAAAAATCAGGCTATCGTTACAGCTTCACTTTACTTAGTTGGAATTGTGGCTGCGATAATAGTTGCACTGTTCTTAAATAGAACTACTTTCAAAAACGAGGTTGAGCCATTCATATTAGAGCTACCTGAGTACAAAGTACCTACAATCAGCGCTCTTCTAAAAAATACTTGGAATAAATCTAAAGGATTCTTAGTTAAAGTTGTTACTATAATGTTTGCGATGTCTGTTGTTATCTGGGCATTCTCTTCATTCAACTTTAACGGATTTACAGAAAATATAAACGACTCTTTCCTAGCTTATATAGGAAAAGTAATAGCTCCTATATTTAGACCACTAGGATTTAGCGATTGGAGAACTTCAGTTGCCCTTCTTACTGGACTTGGAGCAAAAGAAGTTGTTGTAAATACACTTAGCATACTTTACGGTAACCTTCCAGAAGTATTACCTACAGTATTTACAGGTGTTACAGCTTATGCATTCCTTGTTTTCACAGCACTTTACACTCCTTGTATAGCTGCTCTAGCTACAATGAGAAAAGAATACGGAAACAAGATGATGTTCACTTCTCTATTCTACCAGTTTGCACTTGCTTGGGTTGCTGGTGTAATAGTGAATATAGTTGGTAGTGCATTTGCTGCAGCAAATTCTCCAATAGAAATAGCTATAACTGCAGTGATTGTAATAATTACAGCCGTTATACTTATTAGAATCTTCACTAGACCAGGAAGCAGCTGCAGTAGTTGTAGTGGCGGTGGAGAAAATGGAGGCTGTGCTAACTGCTCAGCTTGCGGAAATTTAAAAACTTGCTCAATGAAAAACGAGAACTTACTTGATCAAATGAATAAAAGAAAATAGATACTGATATAAAAAAGGTAATGGTCTGATATCCGCTCCAGGCAATCAAGTTGCATTGTCGCTGGATATTCAGACCATTACCTTTTTATTCAGTTTATTTCCTGGTTATTCGTTTGTAAAAAATCGGTTCTCATTTTTTAATAGGTTTTAAGTTTTTTAATTTCTACCTACTAATTTTTATATCTACTAATTATTGTGAGTAAAATCTATATCATAGTTTCTCTATAATGTATTAGTTTGACCTTCTACTGAGAATGCAGACATATCCATATGCATTATAGGAAAGATAAATAATTCTATATCCAAATCAGAGTCAAATTTTTGCATTCTGTAAATAGGTCTACTAGCATCTTTATTCACCTTTACAGCTACATTATGATCCTCGTCTTCAATAGTCCATTCATATTTTTTCAAAGGTCTAATAACGTTAGTATTTCCCTGACAACAGAAGTATTTTTTACCATTTACAATAAAGAAATCTCTTTCATCCTTATTTTTACCCAATCCATAAAAACTAGCTTCACCTATTACCTCACCGTCCTTATAAATTTCATATTCTAATTTCAAGACAAAAGATTTAATTGTATTAACAATAGGAATGTAATCTATCAATCTATAATTTCTATTCCTTTGCCTCCATTCCCATATATGATTATTCACTATTTTCCATTCAAATTTTTCTGTATTATACCTATAGTTTGTATATCCAACTAAACTTGGTTTTTCTAGCATATGAAAAGTATACTCTTTTTTTCCATTTATCTTATCTTCTTTCCTAACTAACGTATACATAACCTATCTCCTCTCAGATTATTTTGAATGAAATATATTGGTAATTGTCGCATATCTAGTAAATGGAAGATATTCTACTTTTACCTCATCCCCTATTTTGCATCCTTTTGTATTTCCAACTCTATAATAACCACCATCTTCAAGATTTATTGATGTTCCTGATTTTTTAATTACAACACTACAAACTTCCTTATAATTTCCTCTCAAAACATATGGTAAATCTAAACAAGAAGGCAATGTTCCAAACATAAAGAAAACTATACATAATATCAGAAAAAATCTTTTCGATAATAAATTTAACCTTTCTTCATGCTTTTTAGCCCATTTTTGTTGTCTTGGATAAAAAAACTCCCGTTTTGCTATTTTTATCTTATAAAACGCAAGAATTGCACAAACTACAGCACTAAAACTCATAATAATGAAATATATCCAATATAAAGAAACTCTATCCGCACTCATAATACTCTCCTAAATTTTTAGTATTTTTCTTAATATATTATAAATAATTAAATTATATCATATCTTTCCAGCAGTTTTCTGCGAGCAATCTTTTTATTATCATAATAGGTTTATTTCTCAGCTAGTGAACTTTTATAAATAGATAGATTTTTCTAGCAAAATCCTATCTTTTGGCTTGGAAGAATTGCACCTTGCAAACTCGACAATCTGCAGAACTTTGCAACGCTTTGAAAGCTCCGCTTTAAAATGCAAAGTTCGAAGCCTGGAGAGGAGCTGGTGCATTCTGACAAGCTTAAAAAAAGATTGGATTTGCAGAAAAATCTATCAAATTTATAAAAGAAATCTAGCTAGAAATAAACCTCATTTTCTGCAAAAAAAAAGATGCCGCAGAAAACTACGGCACCCATATATTTCAATTATAATTATTTACTTAATTCTTTAGATTTTTCTGTGCATTCATGTATAGCATTTATTACAGCTGATCTTAATCCTAAATCTTCAAGAACTTTAACAGCTTCTATAGTTGTTCCAGCTGGAGAGCAAACCATATCTTTTAATTCACCTGGATGTTTTCCAGTTTCAAGAACCATTTTAGCTGATCCTAAAACTGTCTGAGCAGCGAATTTGTAAGCCTGAGGTCTTGGCATTCCTTCAAGAACTGCAGCATCTGCCATAGCTTCTATGAATAAGAATACGTAAGCTGGTCCAGAACCACTTACACCTGTAACAGCGTCCATTAATTTTTCAGTTACTATTTCAGCTTCACCAAATGATTCGAATATAGTTTTAACTTCTTCTAATTCTTCTTTAGTAACGTTTTTGTTTGCACATATACCTGCCATACATTCTGATACTAATGCTGGAGTATTAGGCATTATTCTTATAACTTTTTTGTCAGCTCCTACTATAGCTTCTAACTGAGCTATCTGTTTTCCAGCAGCTATAGACATAACTAACTGATCTTCTCTTACTAATTCAGCAAGTGGAGATAATGCTAATTCTACAACGTTTGGTTTTAAAGCTATTATAAAAGCGTCACAGTTTTTAACAACTTCTGCAGAGTCAGTTGTAACATTTACACCTAATTCTGCTTTTACTCTGTCTAATGATGGCTGATATAAGTCAGCAACAGTTATGTTTTCTGGTTTTACAAGACCAGCTTTAACTATTCCGCCTAACATAGCGCTTCCCATGTTTCCTGCACCTATTAATCCTAATGTTTTCATAATCAAAAACTCTCCTTATTGTATAATTTAAAAAATAAAATTAAAAAATATAAACTTTTTTTATTTACAGTTTATTTCGACATTGTCCTCACACATATTATTATAGCTAAGTATGTATCATTTATCCAATGCATCTTTATTATCGTTTTCCAACTTTTTATATCATTTTGATATCATAAGTAAAATTTAATAATTTAGTAAAAAATATAATAACAGGGGATAGAAATACTATCCCCTGAAAGTTACTAATTTTGTTTATTCTTAGAAGCTCTGTTCAGTTCTTCCTATTATTTCGTCCTGTAAAGCTCTACTTAAGTTGTTGAAGTGGTCACTGTATCCTGCAACCCTAACTATTAAATCTTTGTATTCATCTGGATTTTTCTGAGCAGCTAATAATACATTTTTATCGAATACGTTGAACTGTATATGATGTCCATCCATATTGAAGTATGCTCTTATTAAGTTAGCCATGTTGTCTAATCCTTCTTCACCCTGAACAACTGATGGTGCAAATCTCTGGTTTAATAGAGTTCCTCCAGTTATTAAGTGGTCCATTTTAGCACAAGATTTTATAACAGCTGTTGGTCCGTTAGTATCTCCACCTTTTTCTGGTGATATACCTTCAGAAACTGGTTTTTCAGCAAGTCTTCCGTTTGGACTAGCACCCATAACTTCACCGAAGTATACGTGGCAAGTTGTTGGAAGCATGTCTACTCTATATTCTCCACCATTTACTGTTGGTCTACCAGTTACTTCTCCGTGATATAAGTTGAATACTTCTTTCATTATATCATCTGCGTAATCGTCGTCATTTCCGTATTTTGGAGTTTTGTTTTTAACCATGTTAAGTTCTGCTTCATATCCTTCGAAGTTAGCTTCCATAGCTTTTAATAATGTATCCATGCTGAATTTTTCATTGTCATATACATTGTATTTTATAGCAGATAAACTGTCAGTTATTGTACCTATACCAACACCCTGGATGTATCTAGTATTGTATCTAGCTCCACCTCTCTGGTAGTCTTTACCTTTTGCTATACAGTCATCAACTATTGAAGACATTAATGGGCAAGGCATATGTTCAGCACATATTTTTTCTATTATAGCATTACCTCTAACTTTTACATCTACCATGTAGTGTAACTGTTTTTTGTAAGCTTCGAATAATTCTTCGTAAGTTTTGAAATCTCTTGGATCACCAGTTTCTAAACCAACCTGTTTTCCAGTGTATTTATCAAATCCGTTGTTTAATGTTAATTCTAATATTTTTGGTAAGTTCATGTATCCTGTTAAAACGTAAGCTTCTTTACCAAAGCATCCAGTTTCAACACATCCACTTGTACCACCAAGTCTAGCATCTTCTATAGTTTTTCCAGCGTTAAGAAGTTCCTGTATTATAGCTTCTGTATTGTAGAATGCTGGCTGTCCCCATCCTTTTCTTGATATTTCACAAGCTCTTTTTAAGAATTTCTGAGGAGTTTTTCTACTTATCTGTACGTTTGAACTTGGCTGTATTAATTTCATTTCGTCCATAACATCAAGTATTATGTAACTTACTTCATTTACACCATCCTGTCCATCTGGTCTTATACCACCAGTGTTAAGGTTAACGAAGTCAGCGTAAGTTCCACTTTCTTTTAATGTTATACCAACTTTTGGAGGAGCTGGCTGGTTGTTGAATTTAACCCACATACATTCTAGTAATTCCTGAGCACCTTCTCTAGTTAATCTTCCTTCTTCTACATCTCTTTCATAGAATGGGTTTAAGTGCTGGTCTAATCTACCTGGAGAGAATGCATCCCAAGTGTTAAGTTCTGTAGTTATACCAACGTGTACGAACCAGTACATCTGTATTGCCTGATGGAATGTTTTTGGAGCGTGTTCTGGTACAACGTCACAGTTTTCAGCTATTAATAATAAGTCTTTCTTTCTCTGTTCATCAGTTGTTTCAGCAGCCATTTTTCTAGCTAATTCTGCATATCTTTTACCGTATACTATCATTGCATCACAAGCTATAGCCATTGCTTCTAAGTCAGCTTTTTTGTCGTAAGCTTCTCTATCGTTTAAGAAGTCTAAGTTAGCTATTTCTGTTTCTATATCTTTTTTAAGATCTGCGAAACCTTTTCTGTATATTATGTCACCACAAACAGTGTGTCCTGGAGCTCTCTGTTCCATGAATTCTGTGAACATACCAGCTTCATAAGCTCTTCTCCATTCTGGAGACATAGCGTTAACTATTTTTCTTCTAGTCTGTCTTTTTTCCCAGAAAGGTATTATTATTTCTTCCTGTATTCTCTTGTCTTCTTCTGTAACTGAGAAGTCAACTATATCTCTATCGTTCATTACGTTCATATCTTCTATTGTATGACAGCATATTTCTGGATATGTAGGAGCACCCTGAGCTGAGTCACCTTTTTCCCCAACTATTAATTCACCATCATTTATGCAAAGAGTTCTGTTTTCCATGAAGTGTTTGAAAGATAAAGCTCTTAACACTGGCATTTCAACGCTACCTTCCCATTTTTTGTATGCTTCTGTAAATAGTACCGCTCTTTCTATTGATATATGCGGTTTAGTTGTTACACTTGCTTCTCTTAATTTTTTAGTTCTTGCAAAAGTTCCTCTTCCCATGACATTATCCTCCTATTTTTACATTTTGGAAATTATTGTTTTCAAAAATCATTTTGATTTCATTCATTTTTTCATCTGAAGGTTTAGTAAATTCGTTTCCTTCATATTCTTTATCTAGTTTAGTGTATTTGTGTTTTCCTATATCGTGGTATGGTAGTAAGTTGACAGCTTTTATATTTAGAGGTTTTAAAAGCTCTATCATTTTCATAACCTCTTCATTATTATCGTCAACGTTTACCCCACCGATTAATGGTATTCTTATGTTTATATATGCTCCATTATCGTTTAGGAATTTTAAGTTTTTAAGTATTAAATCATTTGATTTTCCTGTAAATTTCTTGTGTTTATCTTCGTCTACTAATTTAATATCGAATAAGAATCTATTAGCATATGGTAGTATTTTTTCGTAGTGTTCTGTAGGTGCATATCCACATGTATCTATTGCTACGTCAATACCTTTGTTTCTACATCCTCTAGCTAGTTCACAGATGAAATCTATATCCTGAACCATTACTTCACCACCTGATAAAGTAACTCCCCCGCCAGATTCTTCATAGAACATTCTATCTTTTTCTATAAGTTTTAATAATTCTTTTACTGTGTACTCATCTCCAACAATCTCTCTAGCATTGTTTACACAGTAGTCTAAACAAGTTGAACATAGTTCACATTTATCTTTATTTAATCCTACACATCCTTCTTTCATGTAGATTGCGTCGTGTGGGCAAATTTTTTTGCATTTTCCACAAGCTCCACATCTTTCCCGGTTGTATAGTACTTCTTTTGTATATGACTGACTTTCTGGATTATGACACCACACACATTCTAGTGGACATCCTTTGAAGAATACTGTACTTCTTATTCCTGGTCCGTCGTGTATGCTGCATTTCTGAAAGTTAATAACTAATGGTTTCATAAATGCATCTCCTAAATTTATATTCTATATAGCAATTTTATTGACAATTATTTAACTCTTTTGGGCAAAAGAAAAAGATAAATATAATCACTACTAAAATATTTATCTTTGAAAATAAAAAAATAATTGCAAATCAATTGCGCTTATCTAAAACAATAACCTTATATCTGAATATTATCATATGATATTTTTAAAGTCTATAATATTTGACAAACCTGCAATACCAATATAATATTGTTATTATTTTATTAATAACAAAAAGATATCGTTTTCTTAAACAAACTCTTAAAGCATTGGAAATACTATATTTCTATCATTTTAGGCATTTAACTTTTTATGTTATCTGTTTTTTTTACAATTTTAAAAGACAAAAAAAATACTGTAATGCTTTTACACATTACAGTATTTTTAGGCTACATAATCTTTTAAATTTTGTGGTCGTATTTTTTATGTAGCCTTTTTAGAGTTATATATATTTTAAAAAAAGGATGTCGTATTTAGATATTTATTTTCATTTTTAAATAATTTTTTTATTTATAAAATATCTTAATCTGATTATTTACCAAATGTTACTGTTAATTTCTGTTCTTTTCCATTTCTTAAAACAGTTATTTCAGCTTTATCTCCACTACTATATCCATATAGAGCTTTATTTAAGTCGTTCATACTAGTTATTTCAGTGTCGCCTAATTTTATTATTATATCGCCTGCTGCCATTTTTGCTTTTTCAGCTGCAGATCCTGAAGTAACTTCTGCTACATATACACCACTATCTCCTGTTAAATCCTGTCCAACAGCCTGTTCATATGTTTCAAGGTCTGTACCTTTTATACCTAGAGTAACTTTTTCATAGTTTCCATCTTTTATAACTTTACTTATTATATTTTTAGCTGTGTTTATTGGAATTGCAAATCCTAAACCTTCACCCTGAGATGCTTTTGCTGTATTTATACCTATTACCTGACCTTTTTCGTTTAGTAATGGTCCACCACTGTTACCAGAGTTTATACTTGCATCTGTCTGTATTAAACCTGTCATATTTGTTGACTGGCTTGTGCTTATTGTTCTATCAAGTCCACTTATTATACCCTGAGTAACACTCTTCTGAAGGTCTAATCCAAGTGGGTTACCTATTGCTATAGAAATATCACCAACAGCTACATCATCACTATTTCCAAGTTCTGCTGCTGTAAGTCCTGTTTTATCAACTTTTACTATTGCTAAGTCCATCTGAGAATCATACCATACTACTTTCCCATTTATATCTGAACCATCGCTGAATAGTACATTTACACTTGTTGCATCTCCATCAGATACAACGTGTGAGTTTGTTAGTATGTATCCGTTTGAGTCAACTATTATACCAGTACCAACACCCTGTGTTTCCTGTGGTATTGCAAACATATTGTCCTGACTTACACTAGTTGTTGTTATACCAACTACTGAAGGTGTCGCCTTTTTAGCAACTGCCTGATATACGTTCTGGCTTTTTGATCCTTCACTAACTACTATATTTGATGACTGTGAACTACTTCCTATTTTGTCTTTAAGTGCGAATAATGTAAGTGAACTACCTAGTATTGAACTTATTACCGCAACTACTGCTATTAATCCTATTCCCTTATTTTTTAGTTTCATATTTTTTCACTCCATTCTTTTTAGTTTGTTTTATCGCTAAACATTAGTTTTTTGTTTCTATCTTTTCTATGGTTTTATTATATTATCGTTAGCTTAATTAAAACTTAAAAGAGAGAGTTTTTCAAAAAATAAAAAAGACTGCTACAAAATTTGTAACAGCCTCAATTATTTATATTTTATTCTACAAAGTGTTTTTTCTGAGCAATTACTCTCTTAGCTATATTAACAGCGTGGTCTGATACTCTTTCAAGAGCTGTTATTATATCAAGGAATACAACACCGTTGTCTATACTACAAAGGTTGTTGTTTAATCTATACATATGGCTTGCTCTACAAGTTTTTTCCATCATGTCTACTTTTTCTTCTATCCGGAATACTTTATATGCTAAGTTAATATCATCATTTTTAAATGCTTCTAACGCACTGCTGTATGCAGATATTACATAGTTGTATATTTCTTCTAGCTGGTTCTTACCTTGTTCAGAGAACTCTAAATCTCCATCTATCATTATCTGAGAAAGTTCTGCTATATTCTTAGCATGATCCCCTATTCTTTCTATGTCGTTTACTGTGTTGAATAGGTTGTCTACAGCTTCTCTTGAGTCTTCATCTAATGCTGCAGTTTTTGATAATTTTAGAAGGTAATTAAGTATAATTTTCTGAAGCTCGTTTACAGTTTCTTCTTTAACGAAAACTTTTCCTAAGTACTCATCAGATTTTTCAATTATCGCTGATATTGAGCAATCTAAACTTTCTTTAGCTTTATTACCCATTCTATATGTTTCTTTTATAGTATTGATAAGAGCTATTGAAGGTATTTCAAGCATCTTATCGTCGATGTATTTGACTGTTTTGATATCTTCTTCATCTTCAGCTTTGTCTGGTATTATTCTCATAGCCATTTTAATTATTATATTATTGAATGGAAGTAATATTAAAACAGATATTATGTTGAATAATGTATGAGTATTTGCTATCTGTCTTGCAACATTTCCTGGGTCCATTCCTGTAACAAGTGAAACAACTGGTTTATTAAGGAATATTAAGAATAATACTGTTCCAAGTACGTTGAATATCAAGTGTATTACCGCAGCCCTCTTGGCATTTTTATTTGCACCTATACTTGAAAGAAGTGAAGTAACACAAGTACCTATATTCTGTCCGTAAAGTATTGGTAATGCTGCATTTAGAGGTATTAATCCTTCAGCTGCTAATGCAACTAGCATACCCATTGAAGCACTTGAACTCTGTACTATAGCAGTTATACCAAATCCTAGTAATAATCCTAAGATTGGATACTGTCCAAATGAAACTAACATATCTGTAAATCCTTTATAATCTCTTAAAGGCTCAACAGCGTCTTTCATAAATTCCATACCTGTAAATAACATACCAAATCCTATAAGGATTTCTGATATGTGTTTTACTTTTGGGTTTTTACCAAATAAGTAAAGTACTATCCCTATACCTAAAGCTACTGGAGCCATACCATTAAGGTTGAACGATACCAACTGTGCAGTAACAGTTGTACCTATATTAGCACCCATTATAACTCCAATTGCCTGTTTTAATGTCATGATTCCTGCATTAACAAATCCGACAACCATTACTGTAGTAGCACTTGAACTCTGTATAACCGCTGTAACACCTGTACCTACAAGTACTCCCATAAATATATTACTTGTCAAAAGTTTTATAATCGCTTTTAATCTTGTCCCGGCAGATTTTTGTAATCCTTCCCCCATAAGGTTCATACCATATAGGAAAAGACCAAGTCCTCCCATTAGACTTATTACTATGCTCAAAAAAATCTCCTCCTCTGTTATAGATTGTTTCTATTCGTTTTCCTTTATGCATATTAATTTTATAATAGCAAATTCAAAGATTAGTTTAGTTAAATCTATGTTAAAAATGTTAAGAGAACATAACAAATTTAACATTGTAATTTCTGCTTTTTTTATTTTTTTGCTTTGTAATTATATATTTATTATTTTACACTTTTGTATTTTTCTATTATTTTTTCAGCACATTTTATTCCATCTACTGCCGCAGTTACAATTCCTCCAGCATATCCAGCTCCCTCTCCACATGGGAAAAGTCCAGCTACATTCATAGCTTCAAGAGTTTCTTCATTTCTTACAATTCTTATTGGAGAAGATGATCTTGTTTCTACTCCTGTAAGTATTGCGTCGTGCATGTCAAATCCTTCTAATTTTCTACCAAGTTTTATAATTCCTTCTTTCATAGTTTCAACTACAAATCCTGGTAGACATTCGTCAAGAGATGTTAGAGTTATACCTGGGTTATATGAAGGATTGACATCACCTATACTTGTAGAAGCTTTGTCTTTTAAGAAATCTCCTACAAGCTGAGCAGGTGCATTGTAGTTTTCTCCACCTAGTTTGAAAGCAAGTTGTTCGTATTTTCTCTGGAATTCAACACCTGCTAGTGGGTAATCGCTGTCAAAGTCCTCAGGAGATACGTTTACTAATAGTGCACTGTTTGCATTTTCTTTGTCCCTACTGTGCTCACTCATTCCATTTGTTACTACCTCATTTTCTTCTGATGCAGATGCTATTACACTTCCACCAGGACACATACAGAATGTGTAAGCTGTTCTTCCATTAGATGTATGCTCAATTAATCTATAGTCCGCAGCTCCAAGTCTAGGATGGTTGAAATATTCACCGTACTGAGATTTGTTTATCATCTGCTGAGGATGTTCTATTCTCGCACCTATAGCAAAAGGTTTCTGAATTATTGTAACTCCTCTTTTGTAAAGCATCTCATAAGTATCTCTAGCACTGTGTCCTATTGCAAGTATAGCTGCTTCTACTTCTATTTTTTCGCTGTCATTTATTGTTATACTAGTTATTTTATTGTTTTCTATGCATATATCTGTCACCTGAGCTTCAAATCTAACCTCTCCACCAAGGTGTTTTATATCTTCTCTTATGTTTTTAACGACATTTTTTAGTATATCTGTTCCTACGTGTGGCTTGTGAGAATATAATATCTCATCTGGAGCATCGTGGTTTACAAGCTCTTCAAGAACTTTTCTACATCTTATGTCCTTAGCTCTTGTAGTTAGCTTTCCATCTGAGAATGTTCCTGCTCCACCTTCGCCAAACTGCACGTTTGATTTTTTATTAAAGATTCTATTTTTCCAGAAATTGTTTACATCGTCAGTTCTTTTATCTACATCTGATCCTCTTTCAATCATTATAGGGCAGTATCCATTCTGAGCTAATAATAAAGATGCAAATAACCCAGCAGGTCCACTACCTATTACCGCAATTCTTCCTTTTGGCTCTATATTTCCGCTCTTAACACCTATGTATGACTTCTGTTTTACCTGTACTACATCTTTATGTTTTCTTTTTAATATTTTTTCTTCGTTTTTTAATTCTACGTCTACAGTATATACAAACATCATATTGCCTTTTTTTCTAGCATCAATTGACTCTTTGTATATGCTGTATTTTAATAGTTCATTTTCTTTTATGCCTAGTTTTTTTATTACTAATTTTTTTAGTATGCTTATCTCTTCATCTATTGTAAGCTTTAAGTTTGATACTCTTAGCATAATTTTCTCCTTTCTAAATTTCTACCTTAAAAAAGGCCGTCTAAAAATCGGTATTTAAAATAATGCCGAACAGCAATCATGCCATTCGACATTAATTAAATACAAACTAGTTAGACGACCTTAACACTTCTTAGTTATAAGACCTCTTATTACTTTCATGTTGTTAAATACTTTTTCTATGAAGTTTTCTGCTTCTTCATTGTCAAGTAAGTTTATTTCAAGATTTTCGTCGTTTTCTATACCTTTTGATTCGCAGTAAGATTTAGCTAAGTCTATTAGTTCAGCTCTTTCTGCTTCTGATA
Source organism: Peptacetobacter hiranonis (assembly GCF_008151785.1). Lineage (GTDB taxonomy): Bacteria > Bacillota > Clostridia > Peptostreptococcales > Peptostreptococcaceae > Peptacetobacter > Peptacetobacter hiranonis. The sequence goes on along the minus strand of NZ_CP036523.1, from coordinate 469,467 downwards.
AAGAAAAGTCTTTGTAATCTATTATTATGTACTGTTTTACGTTAGATTCGTGGTTTTTGTTGTAACCAATTTCTATATGGTATATTACTGCATATAGGTTTTCTCCATCTTTGTAAACTGGTACAGCTGGATTTGATTTTATATAATCTGTTGCCACTGCTATGGCATTTCCTAATTTTAAACTCATAATTTTATACCCTCTCTTTTTAGATGTTATCTAGTTTATCTAGTTAACTACATTATACTATAACATCTTTAGTACTGATATAAAAAATTTTCTTTTTTGACTTTTTTAATTGTTTTTACAAGTGTTTTACAATTACGCCAATTTTTTTATACTAAGCTTTTAATTCTTTTGCTCTTTTTCCTATTGTACTTGGGCTTATTTTATATTTTTCAGATATCTGCTGCTGAGTTGCTGCTATTGCATTTTCTTTTTTAATTAAGTATTCTACTGCTGCAGCCCATCCTGCTTCAGATCCTTTTATATCATCGTGGCTTGCTTCATATTCTTTCCAGAATGCTAAACATTCTTCTTTACAGTCTTCATCAGCAAGTTTATTTATTATTGATGCTATGCTTCCATCATCCTCTACTTCATTTGATACTTCTGTGTTTTCTACTTCTTTTGATTCAGCATTTAATGTTTCTCTTACATAGCTAGATACTTCTTCGTCTAGTAACTGCTGTAGGTATTTGTAGAATATATGAGTATTGTAAGCTAAGAATATTTTTTCATTTGGCCAGTCTTCTTTGTTGTTTTCATAGAATCCACCCATATCATTAACCATAAATTCTTTAGATCCTTCATCTATTTTTACAGTTATGTCTATTAGTATTCTTAATCCATTTACTTCTACTATTCTAGCTATTATGCTATCACCTTCTGAGAAGTCTTTTAGAAGTTTTATATCATCTACAGATACTGTTTCATTTAGTAGACAGTCTTTTAATATAGCTCTGTCGTTTTCTTTCTTTTCTATTGTGTATATGCTCACGTAAGAATTTATAAGGCTGTTCATTATTCTTAGTTCTTTGTCAGTTGCTTCGTTTTCTGCTGCATATATCTGTGTTAATGTACTTTTTCCTTCTAATAAGCAGTCACTTATGAAGTATGTGTTGAAGAATTTTCCAAATTTATTTTTTACACTTTCACTGTTTAGTATGTAGAATATGTCTTCAGCACTTTTTCTGTATTCTGCAAATCTTTCTTCTTTAGAGAAGTTTAGTATTTTTATGTATGTTTCAGCATATTTAGCCTGCGCATCCTCTACTATTTTTACTTTTCTTGCAAATCTTTCTATTTCTATATCTTTTTCCATACAACAATTTTTATATTTTTTTCCACTTCCACAGTAGCATTTATCATTTCTATTTAATAGCACTATTTTTTTCACTCCCTTATCATTTTTTATAACTTTTTACACATCTTTATATTTTATCATTTTTTTGGTAATCAATCTACTATTATTTCGTTTTCATTTGACAAGGAATGTTAATTTAGTTTTTATACAGTTTTAGAGTACATTCAAATGTTGTTTTTGTAGTTTTTTTAGGTGCGTTGTCTGTGGATTGGTCTATTTGTTCTATGTCTGGAATTATTGGTTTTGATATTTTAGATATGGATATTGATTTTATCATCTCTGACAGTCCTTTTGATTTTAGAGTATCTATACCTCTAAATATCTCGTCATATGTTCCGGTGAATTTTAGATTTATTTTAGATACTTCTAAACCATTTTCATCAATTTCCATTAGATTTTCTATGCTTTCTACGTATACAATCTTGTTTATCGCATTTTGTATTTCAATTACATCGTCTTTTTCAGAGAATAGTTTTTTGCTATTTTTTATTTTTTCAAGCTGTTTTAGTTCTGCTGCTTGTTTTTTATATTTTTCAACATCTTCTATATCTTGAGTAATTTTGCTTTTTTCATTTTTTAATATAACTTTCTTTTCTTCTATAGGATTTATTACACATACTTTTGTAGCCATTAGTGTTATGATTAGAAATATAAGTTTATAAATCTGTTTTTTATTGTTTTTCATACTAAAAACCCTCTCCAGAATCTATTTCAAATTTATATAAATCTCTGCCTTCTATTCTTTTTACATGAGATTCTTTTAGTAATTTATTTTTCATAAGCTTTTCTATTGTTTTTATATCCGTAGTCTTGCCTATAATATTAGTAGTATTTTGGTCTATGTATAGACTATCTATATTTTCTAATCCAGCTACTTCAAATATTTTCCTAACATTATTTATATCTATATTTTTATCATTAGTATTTTCTATGCTCTTTAGTTCTTCTTTTGAATCGAGTAATAGTGACTCGCTATCACTATTTCCCAAAATATAGCTCTGCATATCCTTTATTTCCTGTATGCTGCTAAAAATATTAAACGCTATTACACCTATAAGAACTAATGATAGTATTCTAGTTATACTTATGCTATTTCTTCTATTATATTCAAAGTAATTTTTTAATTTATATTCGTCTTTTTTCTTCAACATAATTATAATCACCGCTATTCAAATATTTTCTTAATTTAAAGGATTAAAAATATAGGCAATATTTTTAATCCTTTAATATATTAGTTTAATTTTCTTTTTATTTCGTCACCAAAGCCACTTAAGTTCATTGCAGAATAAGAGTCTAAATCATTTTGAAGATCTATACCTTTTGATTCTGCAATCATTTCAAATATTTTCATATCATCAATAGTGTTGCATCCAAATCCATATACTTTTTCAACATCGCTAAAAATATACAATATTACTTCATAAGTGAGATCTTTCTTTTTCACTTTATATTTTTTGTATAATATTTTGTTTAAATATACCCCTATATTTACCTCTTCCTTATTGAACATAACAATCCGTACATTTCCTGATGATAGGTGTTTTAATTCTTTTGTTTTGAAGTCTTTTAATTCACGTGGAAAGTCTAATTCTTTATCCTTCATTTTTCTCCCTCCTAATTTTTCAATTAATTATTTTAGCGGTTATGTTGAAATATTCTTTAGGCGATACTCTTTTATAGTTTCTTATATATTCAATATCATTTTCAAAGTCTATCTCCATTATTTTTGAAAATGTTTGAACCATTTTTATATCATCGATACATTTTTCGCCTAATACTAGTATTGATTTACATTTTCCAAATAGACTTTCTCCTATTTCCTGCGTAAATTCATCTTTTTTTATGACATAGCTGTTTTTTATCATTCTATTTGAGAATATACTTATTACTAAATCCTTTTCTCTAAACTCTACTACACCAAATTCTAAATTATTCATTGATTCCATCACATTCTTTTTTAACAATAATCTTTCCAATAGATTGAAGTTGGTGTGCATAGCTCTTTTTTCAATCCCTATTCGATCACATATTTCAGAAAATAGGTCTATGTACTTCTTTGGAAATAATACTACTTGTACCTCTGTATCCACACCATCATTATACATCTTTTTGTAATCTATACAATAGTTGTTTATAGAGCTATTACAAAATTCCTTAATTTCTATATCTACAGCTTTGATTATTGCCTTTTTCTTTATATCAGAATCTATCTTTATATTTTTTAGTATAATATCATTTTCTTGTATATTTATAAATATAGATTCACATTTTTTATATTTTAGTTTCTCATTTAAAATATATGTTGCAATTTCATTTATATAATCTTCTCTAGCATTTTTTTCTATAAAAACCCTATTATCCATTAAAATTTTTTTATCCACTTCAGATAATATTTCTATTTTATTATTATCTATTTTAAAAAATATTATCTTGCAACTATATTTTGTTGGATATATATTCAAATGAACAACTTCTTTTATACCTATCATATTCTTTTCTCCAATACACAAATTTATATTTTATTCTTTAACACTATTGTCTATCTTTGTTTCAGGCTTTGGATACATTATGTTTTCTCCAGCTTTAACTGTAATATTTTTACCATCATCATTTGTTTCTATGACAAACCCTTCTGCGTCTATACTTTGTGGTTTAGGCTCACTATTCAAATAACCTTTAGTAACTAAATTATTAACTGTTATCTGACTTGATGGTATCCCCTCACTCATAGCAATTATAGCTGCTGATGCTATATTAGATGCATTTGTATAATCTATATTTTTCTTTGCATTTGATTCTACTTTCCCGTATTTAACTATTGCAACACTTGCCAAAATTCCAAGAATTGTTACAACTATTATCATTTCAACCAATGTAAATCCAGGTCTTTTATTAGTCTTTATTTCTTCATTACTTATGCTAAGAATTTTATTAAATTTCATATTTAATCCCTCCTGATTTTTATCCGGCGATTTAATCAATCGCCGGATACTACAGTAATATTTCTTATTAGTCATGATTTTACAATTTTAATAGAATAACTTTTTAAATAGCTGTTATTGCGTCAAACATAGGCATCACTATAGCAATTATCAATGCGCCTATAACAATTCCCATTATTATTGTAATTATTGGTTCTACCAATCTGACAATTCTGTCTGTCATTATGTCTAGTTCATTCTCAAAAAAGTCATTTATATATTGAAAACTTCTTTCTATATTTCCGCTTTCCTCACCATTTTTTATCATGGATACAAACATATCGGGAAATATACTCGATAATTCTATAGATTTGGAGATACTATTTCCTTTATTGATATACCTAATAGATATTTCTAATTTCCTTTGTATATATACATTTCCTGTTATATCAGATGCTATATCTATTGCCTCTACAAGAGGTATTCCACTTTTTAGCATAATATACATATTTCTCGAAAAAGCTGCTGTCATAGACATTAAGTAATACTTTTTCAATATAGGAAAAGTACTTTTTAATCTATCTAACTTTTCTATATAATCTTCGCTGTTTTTTATAGATATATATAATAGACTAATTATTATAGTAAACATAGGAATTAGAATACTCATATATTCTTTTAAAAACATCATTACTGTTATAACTAAATAACTAAAAAATGGTGGCTCTATATTGTTACTTTCAAATACCAATGCAAAATTTGGTATAACTGCATACATTATAAAAATAAGCGCAACAAACATCATAATTAATAGTATTGCTGGGTATATCATTATTGACTTTAATTTTGATTTAATCCTATAATCTCTTTCATAATAGTTGGACATATCTTTTAGTACACTACTTAGTTTCCCTGAATTTTCTCCACATTTTATCATATTGCAAAAGAATTCACTAAATAAATCGCTACTTCTAAAAGAATTTTCTATTGAATATCCCTTTTTTATATTCCTTACAGTCAACAAAAGGTTATCTCTAAATTTTTTCTTTTGCTGTTCTGATATTACTTCAAGTATTTTATCTATACCTGTACCAGAATCTAAAAGTATTGATATTTGACTACATATTATCCTAAGATCTTTACTTTTTATTTTCTTTTCTTTTTTTAATTTACTAAATGTAGATAAATCCAAATTATCTATTTCCTTAAATCTAATTTTTTTAAACCAAGTTCCGTACTTCTCTCTCATCTAATACACCATTTTCTAAAAGTTCTTTTATACTATCTTCAAAGCTAATCATGCCCGTCTTATTTGCTACATCTTTTATTCTAGATTTATCAAAGTTGTCTCTTATAGTTTCTTTTATATCTTCATTTATTTCCATAATTTCATGTATAGCTGTTCTACCAATATATCCTCTTCCATCACAGAATCCACATTTTTCAACAAGTCCAGGTATATTTTTACAATGACCGCATTTTTTTCTAACTAATCTTTGAGAAATAACACCTATTAAAGATGATTTTATAAGATACGCTTTTACTCCCATATCATTTAATCTTATTATTGTAGACACCGCATCCTCTGTATGAATTGTACTTATAACTAAATGTCCTGTTATAGCAGCTCTGACAGCTATTTCAGCTGTTTCTGTATCCCTTATTTCTCCTATCATTATTATATCTGGATCTTGTCTAAGTATTGATCTAAGCCCTTTTTCAAAGGTTAATCCTATTTTCTCATTTACTTGAATCTGATTTATACCTTTTATCTTATATTCGATTGGGTTTTCAATTGTAGTGATATTTCTCTCTAAGTCCATAAGTTTTTTAATAATTGAATATACTGTTGTTGTTTTTCCACTTCCTGTGGGTCCACATATGAGTATTATTCCCGATTTCTTAGATATAATCTCTGATACAAGTTTCATTTCATCTTCAGTAAAGTCTGGTTTTGAGATATTTTCTATAAATATTTTCTTATTTAAAATCCTCATAACTATTTTTTCACCGTTTACAGTCGGTATAGATGAAACTCTTACGTCTACACTATTATCTTTATCCAATATTTCCAGCCTTCCATCCTGTGGTAATCTCTTTTCTGCTATGTCCATTCCTGATTTTAATTTAATAAAAGATACTACTTCAGGATAAAAAGCCATTGATATATTTTCATAAAGCTCTAGCTTTCCATCTCTTCTCATCCTAATTCTGAATTCTTCTTCAAAAGGTTCTATATGTATATCACTTATGTTTTGCTCTATTGCAAATTCTGTCATATTCTTAAATAACTTTTGAGCCCTATCATCATTATTTTCCATTCTAGAATCATACCTTACACTTATTTTCCTTTTGATTTCTTCCTCATCACCTTTTACTATAATCGGTTCTTTACCAGTAGCCAAACGTATATCTTGTATGAGTTCCAGGCTTTCCTCGGATGTTTCTATTGTTATTGTAGAATCTGTTTCATCCAATAAATATGCATTGTATTTTATTGATATTTTTTTAGGTATACCAACTTTCAATGTCATCTCTCCCTTCCAAATCTCAAATAAAAAGTTATTCTACTTTTATTATGGTCATTTCTCTTTTTCATATTCACAATTTATTATTTTCAGAATATTTTCTGTTTCAGACCCAATTTCGACAAATTTCGACAAATTCCTACAAAGACTTTTGTTTCTTTTTTTGTTAAAATATATATATAAACTAAATCGATAATTGTGCACAATCATCATTTAGAAATTTTTTAATAGGGAGTTTCTACAATGATAAATTCTAAGAAAAGCAAATTCTATAATAAAGTTGTCAGCTACGATGAGATTCTATCTTTAATCTCACTAGCTCAAAAAGGAGATTTAAAATCTAAAAACAAACTGATAAAACTAAACATAGGTCTAGTAAAAAAGGCTGTATCTAAATTTTCTTTCAGCAGCTTAGATAATGATGACCTATACCAGCTTGGCTGTATAGGACTAGTAAAAGCTATTGAAAGGTTTGATCCTAATCTAGGAAATATGTTCTCTAGCTATGCAGTTCCACTAATTGAGGGCGAAATAAAAAGATTTTTGAGGGATGATGGAATAATCAAAATATCTAGAGAACTAAAGACCATAGGTTGGAAAGCAAAAAAATACAAAACACAATACTTCAAAAAAACAGGCAAAGAAGCCAGTCTACAAGCTCTATCCAAAGAGCTAAACATACCAATAGAAAAAATACAATCAGCTCTAATAGCACTATCACCTGTTGAATACTTCAACATATACGAATCTGATAGCGAATACACACAGTTAGATCTATCTAACAACATAATCATGGAAGACAGCATTCCATACACAGAACTAATAGAGCTCAATGAGATAATAGACGAACTACCAGACCTAGAAAAAAAGGTCATGAAACTGAGATACTTTGAAGACTTCACCCAAGCAAAAACAGGTGAAATCCTGGGTATATCTCAAGTACAAGTATCTAGAATAGAAAGAAAAGCTCTAATGCTTCTAAAAAAAGAATACACAAACTAAAAAAAATACTGCCACAAGCATCTCTTAAAAGATGTCCTTGTGACAGTATTTTTTAATATTATTTATCATTTACAAGCACGTCCATAACTCCCTGAATCGTACTTACTTCAGCCTCTTTATATACCTCAAGCCCAAACTCCTCTATCGTCCTACTAGTCACAGGACCAATAGACACAAGCTTCTTGCCTTCAAGCAACTCCTTATAATTCTCTCCAGCAATCTCAACAAGATTCTTAACAGTAGAGCTACTTGTAAACGTAACATAATCCACATCAGATTTCAGTACATCCTCTGCAATCTCTCTACTCTTCTCATCTATAACAGTCTTATAGCTAAATACCTCTGTTACCTCACATATTTCCTTCAACTTATCTGCTAAAAACTCTCTAGCATTTTCAGATCTAGGAATTAAAATTCTATCGCTGCTTTTCACAGTCTTTTTCATCTCTTCAAACAGCGACTCTGCCACAAATCTTTCAGGCACTATATCAGCTTTTATACCTCTCTTCATAAGTTCCTCAGAAGTACCTGCTCCTATTGAACAGACTTTCACTCCAAAGAATACTCTTGAATCAAGTCCCATATCGTCTAAAGTTTCAAAGAATAGTTCAACACCATTTCTACTTGTAAATACAATATGTGTATAATCTCTTAAATTCTCTATCTCTTTTCTAAGCTCTGTATCGTCATTTTTCTCAATTTTGATAACTGGAAGCTCTACTGCCTTTCCTCCAAGAGAGTTTATTTTTTCAGAAAGGTCGCTGCTCTGTTTTCTAGCTCTAGTCACAACCACTTTCTTGCCAAATAAATCTCTATTTTCAAAGAAATTCAGCTTATCTCTAACCTTTACAACATCTCCAACAACGATTAACGATGGAGCTTTTACCTTTTTCTCCTGTGCAACTTCATACGCATTTTCTAAATCTGTAACAACTGTTCTCTGATTGTATCTAGTGGCCCAGCTTACAAAAGCAACAGGTGTTTTAGGATCTCTGCCTTCTTCTATAAGTCTATCGCTTATATGTTTAAGATTTCCTATACCCATTAAAAATACTAGTGTTCCCTTGCAGTTAGCAAGTGCATTCCAGTTAATTTCCTTATCCTCGTCTTCTCTTAGATGTCCTGTAATTACATGGAACGAAGACGCATAATCTCTATGAGTTATAGGTATTCCTGCATAACAAAGTCCACCTATTGCAGAAGTTATCCCCGGTACAATTTCAAAGTCTATCCCCTCATCGTAAAGTACCTCGGCTTCTTCTCCACCTCTACCAAAAACATAAGGGTCTCCACCCTTTAATCTAGTTACGATCTTTCCTTCAAGTGCCTTTTGAGCGATTACTTCATTTATCATATCCTGTGGAAGAATGTGATTGCTCGACTTCTTCCCAACATAAATAAACTCGCAATCTTCTTTGGCCTCTTTTAAAAATTTATCATTTGCAAGTCTATCGTATATTATTACGTCGGACTTTTTGATACACTCAAGACCTTTTAAAGTCATAAGTTTTGTATCTCCAGGCCCCGCACCTACAAGATATACCTTTCCTTTCATCAAAAATCCTCATTTCTATCTATTTAATTTAGTTTATTCTTCTCTATGCTTTTTCAAAACAAGCTTAGCCAAATTGCTTCCAAGCTCTTTTGGATTATCTCTATCCCCTTCAAGAGATGCAACAGTTATCTTTTCTCCGTCCTCATCTCCAAAAATTCCAGTAAGAGTCAATTTTTCTCCGTCTACTTCACAGTATGCACCCATTGGAATATGACAGCTTCCGTCTATTCCAGCAAGATAACTTCTCTCTGCATCAGTCTGAATCTGAGAAATCTCGTCCTTTATAGCATCTATCATCTTTTCAAGCTCTTCATCATTTTCCCTTATTTCTAAGGCAAGAGCTCCCTGTGCTGGTGCTGGTATCATTAAATCTACAGGAAGAAATTCTGTTATCTTTTCCTCTAAATCTGCTCTAATTACACCAGATGCAGCTAAAACTATCCCATCTAAATTTTCAGATTCGATTTTAGATATTCTAGTTTCTATGTTTCCTCTTATTGGAACAATATTTAAATCTGGTCTTTTTCTCAGAAGCTGATATTTTCTTCTCTTGCTCCCAGTTCCTATAGTAGCTCCTATTGGAAGTTCATCAAAACTATTTAACCCTTCTCTAAGTATAATTACATCTCTAGGGTCTTCTCTCTTTGGAACTGCTGCAAATTTTAAACCTTCAACCACCTCAGCTGGCATATCTTTCATACTGTGAACAGCTAAATCTATCTCACCTTCTAGTAGCTGACTTTCTATCTCCTTAACAAAAAGTCCCTTATCCCCTATCTTATCTAGTGATAAATGTAGGATTTTATCTCCCTTTGTTTTTATTATCTTAACTTCAAACTCAACCTCAGGGAATTTTTCTTTTAATCTATCAATCGCCCAATTTGTCTGTATAAGCGCTAAATTACTTCCCCTAGTTCCTACTCGTATCTTCATTTTTATCGCCTTTCTATTTATTTTTATAGCTTTTGTTTACTAGAATTGTTGAGAAATATGAAATCTTATCCTCAAGTCCAGCCTCTCTTAAATCCTTATATACAACTTCTCTCTCCTGAGATGAATTGCTGACAAGTATTGCATTGTCAATTAATCCATACTCTTCTAACTTAGCTATTACTTCCTTAAAATTCTTATAAACCTTCATCAAAACTATACAGTTGTAGTTTTGAAGTATAAAGTCTAACTTTTCCTCTTCTATTGTGCATGGAGTTACAACAAGTGCATCCGTATCCATAACTAGAGGGAAATTATTAGAAGATGCTATATTAGAAAACGAAGAAATTCCAGGTATTGTAACCACTTCCACATCCTCGCTAAGTCTTTCCATTATATAAACATAAGTACTGTAAATCATTGGATCTCCAAGAGTTACAAATCCTACATCTTTTCCATTTATATTTATCTCATCTTCTATCTCTAGAGCTATTTCTTCCCAAGCTTTTATTTTCTCTTCTCCGTTAAAATTCATCGGGAAATGTCTCTGTCTTATCTCTAAATCCTCTGGTAAATAGTCCTTAACTATCGACAAAGCTAAACTTTCTCCACCCTTTTTAGGCTCTGGAGTAAATAATATATCTATCTTTTTTAAAGTTTCCACTGCTTTTATCGTAAGTAACGAGCTATCTCCAGGCCCTGTACCTATTCCGTAAAATTTTGCCATTCTTTTCTCCTCTAAACCTCTTCAGCTTCTAATGCGTGCTGTACAAATTTCTGCTGAATTTTTTCTATCTCTCCAAGTCCTTTTAAATGAACTTCTGTTTCTATTCCTTCAGACTCTATTACAGTTTTCCAAGAGTCCTCTTCATCTCCTGCCATATCATTCTGTGCATGGTCTCCAGCAACAAGCATAAGTGGCATAAGGTGTACTTTTTTAACATCTCTTTCTTTTAATCTTTTCACTACACTGTCTATTTCTGGATAACCTTCAACAGTACCAACATAAACATCTGCACCCATATCTCTAAAATAGTACTCTATTGCAGGGTATGCACTGTGGCTTTCATGGTCAGTACCATGTCCCATAAGAACAACAGTTGAGTCCATTTCATCTGTTACTTCTTTTACAGCTTCAACAGTTTCTTTGTAGTCCTCTATTCCAAAAAGAAGCGGTCTACCAAATTTTATGCTCTTAAATTTATCCTTGTACTCAGTTATCTGATTTTTTAATTTCACATATTCGTGTCCACATATTATGTGTAATGTTTGAATAACTACTTCTTCGTATCCCATTTCATAAAGTCTATCCATAGCCTGAATTGGATTGTCTATCTCTATTCCATCTCTTTTTTTCAATTTATTTATTATCATATTAGATGTAAAAGCTCTAAAGAAATCATATCCTTCAAAAGCAGCTTTTATCTTATCCTCAACTGCATGTATAGTTTTTTCTCTAGTATCGTGGTAGCTAGTACCAAAACTTACAACAAGTATCGCTTTTTTCATGTACCTAATCTCCATTCATTTAATAAAATTTTATTTAATCTTTCAAAAAACTAGCAATCAAATTTTGCTTCGTCTTTCCAAATATCTAGTATCTCTTCAATATCTTTTAATTCACTAGTCTGATTTGGATAGTTCATTCTCTGTCTTTTAAGAACAAGCACATCTATCCCACATTCCTCACAGGCGTCGATTTTTTCTAAAAATCCACCTGCAGCTCCACTTTCTTTAGTTAGCATAAGGTCTATGTCGTAGTGCTTGATCATTTCTACATTCATATCTTTTGAAAATGGACCCTTCATCGCAATTATATTATCTGCATTGAATCCAAGTTTTTCACATTCTATAATCACTTCTGATGTTGGAAGCACTCTTGGAAATAATTCTATTTCAGGTAAATTTTCTCTATATCTAGCTAAATTCTTGCTTCCAGTTCCTATAAGTATTCTTTTATATCCACCATCTTTAGCCATTTCACACATCTCATCAATACTATCTGCAAAACGACATCCTTTATAATCTATCTCTTTAAGTAAGGATTTTCTCTCGTATCTTATATATCCTGTATCCGTCTTTTCAGCAGCTTTTATAGCATTTTTTGAAACCTCTGTAGCATAAGGGTGAGTTGCATCTATTATGAACGAAATCTTATTTTCCATAATGAATTTCTCCATATCTTTCTCTGTCATTTTACCAAGATGAATCTGCTGCACCTTTCCCTCAGCTAAATCTTTTCCGTATTCAGTTGTTACAGAAAGTATATATCTATTACAAAATCCTTTTTTATTTATTAATTCGCATATTTTTATGCTGTCTGAAGTACCACCTAAAACTAGTACCAAAAAATCACTCCCTTTTCTAAACTGTATACCCTCTAGGAGTTATCATCATATCCTTATCTATAAATGTCGATTTATTTCCTACAATTACCATTGTAGTCATATCAACTATTTCAAAATTCATTGTATCAAATGTACAGATATATTTTTCTTCGCCTTCTCTTCCTGCATCTTTTACAATTCCAACAGGAGTGCTTCCATCCTTAAATTCTCCCATTATCTCAAATGCTCTAGCAAGATGTTCACTTCTTCCCTTGCTTCTTGGGTTGTATAGGCAAACTACAAAATCTGCCTCAGCTGCAAGTCTTAATCTTTTTTCTATAACTTCCCAAGGAGTTAGAAGATCACTAAGACTTATATGACAGAAGTCGTGCATTATCGGCGCACCTAAAACAGAAGCCGCTGCAATACTTGCAGTTACACCAGGTACAACTTTGACCTTAATATCATCGTCCTCTTTGACAACAAGCTCAAGAATAAGTCCTGCCATTCCGTAAATTCCAGAATCTCCACTACTTACAACAGCTACATCTTTTCCTTCTTTAGCTATTTCTACAGCCATCTTACATCTGTCAATTTCTTTTCTCATACCATTTTGTACGACTTCCTTATCAGAAATCATATCTTCTATTAAATTAATATATGTCTTATATCCAACTATTACATCTGAATTTTTTATCGCCTCAATAGCTTCAAGAGTCATATACTCTTTTCCACCAGGACCAATTCCTATAACGTAAATCATAACTTTATCCTTTCATTCTGCCAAAAGCAAAAGTTGTTCCATTATTTTTATACTTATCCGAAATAACATTTCCACTTAGGAGATATGCTGAAGGCTGTGCAACAGAATAAACCCCAGTGTTTTTCTTTACAAATTCCGATTTATCAAACATATAGTCACAAGTGCAGATCTCATCTACATCAAATAGATTAAACTCTGCACAAAGAGCTTTTGATAAATCTATCATACATTTTTCGTCTTTTTTTATAATCAAGCTCCCTGTCTTTACAATTGCAGCTGGATGTATATTGTTCAAAGCAGAAAACGTAGAAAACTCTTTAATCATTTTTTCAGTTTCTGTATTCTTTCTACACCCCATCCCAAGTGCAATTCTTCTTGGAACTAGCTTTATATAGATTAAATCTTCTTTTTCTTCATTATCTTTCTTTATATTATAAATAATCTCATCTACCCAACATCTAAGCTTATCAGTAACTGAAACGAGTACATCTAGTTTTGCTATTGCATCAATCTCAGTTTTTTCATCTATCAACTCAAATCCAGATAGATTTAGACTATCTTTTTCACTTTCATAATCCGAATCAAAATATATCCCCACTCGCTTGTCATCCACAAGATATGAATTTACAAGCTTTGCAGATTCTCTAAGGTTTTCCACATATCCACCGATTTTAGACACAATAACATCTAAAGCACCCTTTTTATTAGTATCTGTAGATGTTGTAATCACTGGATTTGCGTTTAAAACATCTGCTATTTTTAAAGTTATTTCATTTGCTCCACCTATGTGTCCACTTAGTAAACTAATCACATTATTCCCATTATCGTCCACAACCAACACAGCTGGATCTTCAAACTTACTCTTTAAAAATGGAGAAATACATCTAACCGCAATCCCACAGGCAGATACAAAAATTATACATTCGTATTTATTAAAAAGCTCTCTTGTAAGCTCTTTTATCCCTCTCTTTTGGAAAAATACATCTACATTTTCTAGCTCTGAAGCTATTTTTTCTGCAGTATTTTTCCCTTTTTCTGTAACAGCTATAATAGCTATTCTTATATTTTTCTTAGCAATGACGATATCTTTTTTAGATATTCCATTTTCTAAAATCCTGTCTACTTCATTCTTTAAATCAATATTTCTCTCTATAGAAATCGCATCTGAATCGAATTTATTTTTCTCCATCTTCATTTCCTCTGTACTCGTGTACAAAATCTTTATCGTATAGTTTAGAGTTGTTGTAGTCCTGACCTAAAAATCTTCCAACCATTATAAGAGCAGTCTTGTTTATTCCATTTTCTCTTACCTTTGCTGCAATATCTGTAAGTGTTCCTCTTAGAGCCATTTCATCTGGCCAAGTAGCCTTATAAACTACTGCAACTGGAGTATCTTCTGGATATCCACCCTCGATTAATCTTTCAACAACTTTTTCTATTTCCTGAACAGATAGGAAAATAACCATAGAAGTCTGATGCTTTGCAAATTCCTGTATAGACTCTTTTTCTGGGACAGGAGTTCTTCCTTCCATTCTAGTTATAATCACACTCTGAGAAATTTCAGGCACTGTGTATTCAACTCCAAGTGCAGAAGATGCACCTAAAAATGAGCTAACTCCTGGAGTACAGTCAAATCCTACATCGACTTTATTTAGCTCCTCAACCTGTTCTCTTATTGATCCGTATATAGAGAAGTCTCCAGTCTGAAGTCTTACAACCTCTTTATTTTCTCTAACTCCTCTTTCCATAACATCTATTATTTCACCTAAATCCATAACTGCACTATTGTATATCTCACAATCTTCTTTACAGTAGTCTAATAGCTCTGGATTTACTAAAGAACCTGCGTATATAACTATATCTGCATTTTTTAAAAGCTTGTAACCTTTTAAAGTTATAAGCTCTTTATCTCCAGGTCCAGCTCCGACAAAATGAACTTTACTCATAGCAAACCTCCAAATTAATTTATTTTTCCGCTGATATTAAAAAAATAGGGTTCTGTGGTTTAAAATAATCCCCACTACCCAATTTTTCTAATTTTGATACAGACACCATGCTTACATCTATATCCTTAAATCCCTTATTTCTTAAAAGCTCTAATGCTTTATAAAAAGTGTCTATTATAATAAAATTGGCGCATAATTTTCCACCTTCGTTTAAAATTTCATATGTCCAATCCACTATTTCCTCTAATTTTTTTGCAGTCCCTCCTATAAAAACAGCATCAAACTTTTCATCTGTTTCAAAAGGAGCATATTCTTCTAAAATCTCTAGATTTTTCACACCAAATTTTTCCTTGTTAGCCTCAATCAGTTCAACTGCATGCTCGTGTCTTTCAACAGCTACGACCTTCATCTCAGGATTTTTTAACGCTGCTTCTATACATACGCTCCCTGTTCCAGCTCCGACATCCAGAAAACTTTTGGCATTTTCTATTTCTAGCTTAGAAAGTGCAATCGCCCTAACTTCTTCCTTTGTTATTGGCACTTTACCTGTAATAAAGCTACTATTTTTCATTAAGTTTCACCTATTTCCGTAAAATCTACTTTCAATTTATATGTCTATTATTAATATATCAACTATTGCTCATCGTCTAATATTACAACAATATTCATATCGTATTTTTCTATTTTTAAAATATCCTCTGGTTTTCCAATGGTTATTTTTTCATTATCGTATGAAAGATTTTCGCCAACAGCCATAGTTTTTTTCAAATCCCTTTTGATTATTTCCCGGGCAATTTCTCTAGGCCCAATCTTTGAATCCGTAACCATACACACTTTACTGTGAGATAGCAGATAATCAAAATCCGGCTCTCTTCCATGACTGCTAGTCATATATAAATCGTTCATATCTACTTTTATTCTCGAAAACATATACTGCATTGAGCTAATCCCTGGAATTATTTCCATCTTTTCATTATCTACATTTTTGCTCAGATATTTACCTATTCCGTAGACAGACGGATCTCCAGATGCTATAACAGTTATATTTTTTTCTATATTTTCATTTATATAATTTTTTATTTCCACTAGATTAGCACCTAAAACAATTTTCTCGCCACAAAAATTCTCAAAAATCTCAAGATTTCTCTTACCACCGATTAATACATCAGATTCAGCGATAATTTTTTTGCCAACCTCAGTTATATAGCCATCGTTTCCAGGTCCTATCCCAACTACATTTAGCATATCTTCCTCCAAAGAATTAAAACTCTATCAACATTTTATTTTCTAAAACTGTCCAACATTTCCTCGGCATTTTTACTTTTTCCAAGTACTGTCTTATCCATTTTAAAAATAAATACTTCTATCTCAATCTCATTATCTACATGCATCTCTGCTCTTTTTTTACACTTTTCGCAAATTATATCGAAAACTTCTCCAAATCCATTTTCATATACAATATCTGTAGCTTCCTCAGTTGTAAGGCAAGAATCAATCTTTCTCACTAACTCTGTTGAAGCACCCATCAATGCTAAATTTGCTATAAGTATCTCATTTCTAGCATCTGCGACCTTGCTGTGAGTGTTAAAAATTCCTGCAGATAATTTTATAAATTTACCAATATGTCCAGCCAAAAGAATTTTTTTAAATCCCATTCTCTTAGCTTCCATTAACATATATCCTAAGAAATTGCTCGTCCTAACAACAGAACTATTTTCTCCAATCCTATCTGAAATAAAGCTCTCTCCATGATTTCCTGGAACAAGTATAATCTTATCCATTCCAAGCTCTTTTTTCATATTAAGCTCTATTGAAAGCGACTTTTTCCAACCATCATCGCTCATTGGCTCAACAATGCCGCTTGTTCCAATTATAGATATCCCACCTACAATTCCAAGTCTAGGGTTGAATGTCTTATTTGCAACTTCTTCTCCCTTAGGAATAAAAATAGTTATCTTTATTACTTTTTTTCGATTATCTAAACTATTTTTATCGTTTAATACATTTTCTCCACTTGCTTTTAAAATGGACTCTACTTCTTTTGCAATCATCTTCTGTGGAACTGGGTTTATCGCAGGTCTACCTGGTTCTACACTCAAACCTTTTTTAGTGATAATTCCTACTCCATCTCCAGAAAACACACAGAATCCATCTCCTTCAAAAGAAAAATTTTTCTCGCTTTTATCTATCTCATCTTCATACACCCAAGTTGCCTTTGCAAATATCTCTATCCCATTTGTGGCATCTATATCATCTCCACCGTCTTTTTCTACAGAGCAGATTGAATAAATTTCTCCCGTATCCTCATTCTTTTTAATCTCACTAGAAACAACAGGAATAGATAAGTATATCCCCTTTGGTGTGTCTATATTTACCGTATCTATTTTTTCATTAGTTAAAAGCATATACACAGCAGCCTTTGAAACTGCAGTTGCACAAGATCCTGTTGTATATCCTCTTCTGTATTTTTTTCCGTCTATATATACAAATTCTTCCATAATACAAACTATCTCTCTATGCTGTAAAGTATAGCATTGATTATTGCAGCAGCTAGATTACTTCCACCTTTTCTTCCTTCAGAAAGTATGTATGGTATATCTGTTTCTGCAAGTCTTTCTTTTGACTCAGCTGCTCCAACAAATCCAACTGGAACACCTATAACAGCATCCACTTCCATCTCTCCTGCTTCTACCATTTCTATAACCTTAAACAATGCTGTTGGCGCATTTCCAAGAACAAAAATCTTTCTTCCTTTGTCCTCAGCTGCTATCTCAACCGCAGCCATAGATCTTGTAATCTCTTTTTCCTTAGCTCTTGCAACAGTTCTCTCATCTGCAACTAAACAAGCATAATTACAACCTAATTTATCTAGCTTTCTCTTGTTTATCCCACTTAAAGCCATAGTAGTATCTGTGTAAATACTAGCCTTATTTTCAAGAGCATCCTTTATTATCTCAGCCGCATTATCAGATATTTTTAGAATATCTAAATACTCAAAATCGGCAGTTGTGTGTATCGCTCTTTTTATTATTTTTTCTTCTATTTCACTTTTGTACTCATATCCAGGTCTTATATCGTCTATTATTCCCTGTATAATCTCAAAACTTCTCTCTTCAATCTTCATAGGGTTTTTAATATAATCCAAAAAAATCCCTCCTTTTATTTTTTATTCGTATCTTATTCCACCTTTGATGATATCTAATGTGTACATATCTGAATAAACTTTGTCTATTTCTCTTCTTTTTAATTCAGCTATCATCTCAGTACAATCAAAGTCTTTATCCACTAAAATTCCGACTATTGTACCACTATGTGCAACATTTACTCCAAATCCACCAAATTTATCAGATACCTCGATAATCTCATGTAGATACTCTTTTTTACAGATATTTTCATTGGCTAAACTACTAGCAGTACAAGCTCTACCAATCATCTCTCTATCTTTTTCAGTGAATCCTTTTTTTAGCATCTTGAAGGCATTTTCGATGATTTCTCTATTTCTCATCTTTGCCTCTTTATACATTCTATTTTTTCTAAGATCCACAGTATTTAGATATTTATTTGGCTCAAGAAGTAAAACTTTCATATCATCTATATACCCAAGTTTTTCCTTCACTTTACCCTTAACTGGATTAAATATTACATTATCCTCCATAAATACAGAATCTGTAGGCTCTATTGATGATGCTATTTCTGCAATTTCTTCTGGAGTCATCTTTTCTCCTATAAGATTTAATGCAGCTCCTATAGCAGCTCCTATATCTGCAGTTGAGCTACCCATTCCCTTGCTTACAGGAACCTCACTTATTATTTTTACAGATAAATTGTTTAGCGTTTCAACTGGTATATCGTATTTTTCAAATACTTTTCTGATAGCCAATCTTGATTTTTTTACATTTCTTATGTATATTTTCTTTTCTGTTCCTTTAACTCTTTCAGTTAAATCCTCTTCCTCACCATCTTTTCTCTCTTCAAGGTAAACTTCCGAAAAAAGATTTACAGCATAGGAGCAGAGGTACTCTTCATTTCCTATCATTCCCTGAACAAACTCTCCACAAGAAGCAGGGCATTTTGCATAACCTTTCACTCTATTCACCCAATACAGATCTAAGTGCATCTACAAGTACAGTATTTTGTTCATGATTTTTAATAGCTACTCTAGCAAAACTAGAATCTAAACCAATAAAATTAGACGCATCTCTAATGAGAAGACCTGCCCTTTTTAATAAATTTTCTTTCACATCCAATACATTTCTATTTTCAAATCTAACTAGAATAAAATTCGCATCTGAATTAAATGCCTTTATTCCATCTATTTTATTTATTTCATTTATCATACATACTCTTTCTTTAGAAAAATACTCCTTGCTTTTTCTTATGTACTCCTCCTCTTTAAATATAAAATCAGATGCAGAATCTGCAAATGAGTTTATCGTCCAAGGCTCTTTCTCATCGTACATTTTTTGAAGTAATTCCCTATTTGAGCTTATTCCATAACCTAGCCTAATTCCTGGTATTCCAAAGAATTTTGTGACTGCTCTAATTATGAATAAGTTCTTTGATTTTTCGACCATATTTACAAGACTTATCTCTTTTTCAGAGTCAGCAAATTCGATAAAGGTTTCGTCCACTATAAGCAACTTTCCTTCTTTTTCTGCAAATTCCAATAGTTTTTTTATTTCTCTAACAGATCCATCTGGATTGTTTGGATTGCAAATAAATATACTATCAAATTCGTCTTTTCTTCTGTAAATTTCGTCTAAATCAAGTTTAAAATCTTTCTTCCAATCCATCACAAAATCTACTACACTTAGACCTGCAATCTCTGCACCTTTTCTATACTCAGAAAAAGTTGGATTGATTATAGCAAGTCTTCCACTTAGACTTCTCATAAGGAGGTAGATTATCTCCGTTGCTCCATTTCCAGGAATAACTTGACTATCATCTACTCCAAGGTAGTCTGCTATATTTTTTCTAAGTCGTCTGTATTTTATATCTGGATATTTTTGTAAACTACCTACTCCAGCTGCGACAATCTTATCCATACTATCTACAATAAATGGATTAATATTTGAGCTAAAGTCGATAATTTTATCTGCTTCAAGTCCATAGAGTTCGGCTGCTGAATTGATATCTGCCCCATGAACTGAGTTTATATTAACTTTTTCTTTATTGAACTCTTTTTCTTTGGTAGATTTATTTTTTTTATTCAAATTATTTTCCATCAATTCTTTCCAAACTCTCCTTTTAACAGTATTAATATATTATATCATAATGCAAAACAACGCTGATAAAATTAAAAGTGCATTAGCTGTTGTCGCATACATAAGCTTATTCATTCTAACTATGTCGTAGTTTTCTAATTCTCTTTTCTTATCTCCAATAGTAGGCTTGTATACTTCCTTCCCAAAGTAGATATTTGTTCCACCAAGCTGTACTCCAATAGCTCCAGCTGCTGCACCTTCTGCAAATGCACAGTTTGGACTTTTGTGATTTTTTCTATCTCTAATCGCTATTTTAAACGAGTTTAATCCATTCATACCGCATAAAAATGCTCCTAAAGGCATAAATATCGCAGTTAATCTTGCTGGAATAAAGTTGGCTACATCATCTAATTTTGCAGATACACATCCAAGGTTTAAATATTTATCATTCTTATATCCAACCATTGAGTCTAATGTGTTTATCGCCTTATAAGTCATTGCTCCTACAGGGCCGAATAAAAATCCGTAGAACATCGGCGAAATTGTTCCATCTACAGTATTTTCGGCAACTGTCTCAACTGTAGCCCTTATTATCTCAGATTGGCTAAGATTTGTAGTATCACGACCTACTATATATGAAAGCTGCACTCTCGATTTTTTTATATCTCCAGTTTCAAGTACGTTGTAAATTTTTGTAGCCTCGTCCTTTAAACACTTTGTAGAAAGTGTTGTGTAGATTATAAATGCACTAACAAAAATTTCTACATATTTATTGAAGCTTGCAATCTTTACAATCAATGCTGTAACAAGCGCTGTTGTAACAACAGGCACTAACCACATCAAAATTCCCCAATATTTTAGAGATTTCTCTGATTTCGCATGCTTTCTTATAAATTTTTCTGTCTTGCTTATCAACTTACCTATAAATCTAACTGGATGCGGAAACCAATACGGATCCCCAAACACCAAGTCCATTATGTACCCCAGAATCATAATAAGTATATTTGCAAAACTATATCCAATCACAGTAAAAACAACCGTACTTGTTACCTGTGGTGTAAATAAATTTCCCATAATCAAAATTTCCTTCTATTATCTTTCACAGTTTTTAAGTATATTTTCTATACAATCCAAATTGTTGTAAAAATGAGTGTGAAGATATGTCGCAAGTGTATTTTTCTTGCTATATCCTCCTTCCCATTCATCTACAACTTTTCCATCTCTAATTTTTCTCATCTTATAAGCGCATTTTTCGTCACTTTTAAATATTGAATGATGGAATTCGTGCCCTCTTATACAATCTCCTTCTTTTGAGATAACTGTCTTTTCTATGGCTTTTCCTTCACAGTATCCAAATCTTCTAAGTCTAGGAGTCATTTCACTGACACCTTCAAAAATCCCAACCATACTTCTTTCAACTCCAGACTTATCTATAATAGATTTTCCTAAATACATAAGTCCTCCACATTCTGCATATATTGGAGTATTGTTTTCGTACAAGTCAAATATTGATTTTCTTATAGACTCATTTTTCTCTAATTCCTCAGCAAAAATCTCTGGAAATCCGCCACCAATGTAGACAAAGTCACACGTCGGAACCTCTACATCCTCAAGAGGACTAAAGTATTTTATTTCTATTCCAAGTTTTTCAAATATCTCTATATTTTCTCTATAGTAGAAGTTAAATGCCTTATCATGTGCAATCGCAACAGTTTTTCCCTCAGCTAATTCAAATAAATTCTTCTTTTCCATTTCCTCAGCTAAGTCAAATTTGCTGACAACCTCTTCGCTCTCTGATAATTCTATAATTCTATCTACATCTATATACTTTTCAATTTCATCCGCAAGAGATGAGAATTTCTCAGATAATTTTTCAACCTCATCCATTGGAACAAGACCTAGATGTCTTGATTCAAGTGCAAATTTATCATTTGGTGGGAAGTATCCAAAAACTTCTAGCCCACAGTATTTTTTTACAGACTCTTTTATTATATTAAAGTGGCTTTCAGTTTTTACGTTATTTGCAATAACACCTATGATATTTACATTTTTATCTAAGTTTAAATAACCAAGTACTGTCGCTGCAGCAGATGCAGCCATTGCCTTTCCATTTATCACTAGTATTACTGGAGTTTTGGTAATCTTTGACGTATAAGAACTGCTACAGTTATCTATATCAGTTCCAAATCCATCATAAAGCCCCATAACCCCCTCAATCACAGAAATATCGGCATCCTTTGATGCAGTATTTACTATGTATTTAATCTTTTCATCGTCTAACATATAAGAATCTAGGTTTCTAGAATCTCTGCCAGTTATAAATGTATGAAAAGACGGATCTATATAATCAGGCCCAACCTTGTATGGCTGCACCTTTAGATTTCTCTTTGTAAGTGCCCGCATAATCCCAAGTGAAATTGTAGTCTTTCCAACTCCACTTGAAGTCCCTGCAATCATAATTTTTTTCATATTTAAAATCTCCTATTAATTAATAGCATTAACTATTTACTTGCTTGAATTTTTAACTATTTCGTATATTTTTTCCATGTCTAAGTTTTCTCTTAGCATATCCGCAAGTCTGTCATATTCTCTATTTTTAAACTCTTTAAATGATTTTACCTCACTAGTTATAGCTTCTAATCCCTTCTCAGCTCTTATTGTGTTTAGAAGAGTTCTAGTAAAATCTATCTCATCAAAAATTCCATGTATGTAAGTACCTACAACATTTCCTTCTGAATTTGAACATCCTATTAAACAGTTCTCAATATTTTTATCTATTAAACCTGTAGGCTCACTCGCAAATATTTCATATACACATTCATCTAGTTTTGTTGTAGTTCCCATGTGTATCTCATAACCTTTAACTTTTTTTCCTGATACATCATTTAAATAGCCTTGCACATTATCAGAAATAACTCTCTCTGTCTGCACAGTAGTTTTCTCTTTTTCAAATTCTGTAACAGTATTTAAAAGTCCTATTCCTTCTACCTCTAAATTGTCACTTTCAACACCATATCTATCTACAATTTTTTTGCCAAGCATCTGGTATCCTCCACAAATTCCAAATACTAGCTTTCCTCTTCTAGCACATTCCTTTATCTGTTCTTCAAGTCCAGTTTCTCTTAAATATTTTAAATCATCTACTGTACTCTTAGTTCCTGGAATGATTAGCATATCAGGATTTCCAATAGACTCACCAAAATCAACATATCTAAGACTTACATCGCTCTGTGTTTCAAAGATATTGAAATCTGTAAAGTTTGACATATGTGGAGTCCTAACTATTTCGATATTTATATCATTTTTCTTTGTTGCCCTTTTGAATCTAGTAGTTACACTGTCTTCGTCCTCAATCTTAATATCAGAATATGGAACAACTCCCAAAACAGGTATATGTATAATATCCTCAAGCATCTTCACACCTTCAGCAAAGTACTCTTTTTTTCCTCTAAATTTATTGATAATTACACCTTTCACTCTTTTTCTCTCGTCCTCAGTTAAAAGTGCAAGTGTACCTACAATAGAGGCAAATACTCCACCTCGATCTATATCAGATACCAAAACAACTGGAGCATCAGCGATTTGTGCCATACCCATATTTGAGATATCTCTTTCTTTTAAATTTATCTCGGCACAACTTCCTGCCCCTTCCATAACAATTACGTCATACTCATTTTCTAAATCAGAAAATGTGTCCTTTAAAATATCTACTAACTCTAATTTATATTCATGATATTCAGAGGAGTGCATCTCTCCAACAACTTTCCCTCTAACAATCACCTGACTTCTATGATTTCCGCATGGCTTTAATAGGATTGGGTTCATGTCTGCTTTTGGTTTTATCCCTGCTGCTTCTGCCTGAAATACCTGAGCTCTTCCCATCTCTAGTCCTTCATCTGTGATGAAAGAGTTTAATGCCATGTTCTGTGGTTTAAAAGGAGCTACTTTGTATCCGTCCTGAGCAAAAATTCTGCACATACCTGCAGCGATTATACTCTTTCCTACATTGGATGCAGTTCCTTGAAACATTATTTTTCCTTTCAAAAATTTCACTCCTTTCAACGTATAATTTTCCTATCTTATATTATACTATTTAACAACGATAATAATTATCTTTTTTAATGATTTTAATGTTATTTTTCTCATTATATAAAAAAAATCATCCTCTACGATATTTTTATCATAGAAGATGACTTTTTTTTAATATTAAGTTTTATTCTATATTGAAATCTATATCTTTAATTTCGACATTATTGTAAATTTCTTCTGCTGTTTCTTTTTCAAAACTTCCTGTCGATAAAGACATTGCATTTGCAGCAGATATAGATACCGCATATTTTAAGCACTCTTTATAAGAGTACCCTCTACTAAGACCAACAGCAAATGCTGCCACCATAGAATCTCCACATCCTACAGTATTTACAACTTCTAGCTTTGGTGGTTTTCCATGATATATTCCCTCATCACAAACTAACAATGCTCCATCTTTTCCAAGAGATACAACTACAAGTTCTATTCCTTTTTTATGAAGATTTACAGCACTCTCTAATAACTCAGTTTTGTTACTTATGCTTAAACCTAACAACATTTCTATTTCCTCGCTGTTAGGTTTAATCATAGTTGGAAGAGCTTTTATTCCTTCCTTAAGAGGTTGATTTGATGTATCTAATATAACTTTCTTACCTTTTTCCTTAATCATCTTTATAAGTGTTGAATATATATCTATAGGAACACCCTTAGGTATACTTCCAGATATTGTAATTACATCACTTAAATCTATGATTTTATCAAATTCAGATATAAATTTTTCAACTTCATTATCATAAATCATCTCTCCAGATTCTAAAAATTCAGTTGAAATATTATTCTCATCTAAAATATTTATACAATTTCTTGTTTCACTTTTTACATGTACAAATTTATTATCTATATTATCTTTTTCTAATAATTCTTCTACTAGATTTCCTATATTTCCACCTACAAACCCTGTTGCTAGAACTTTTTCACCACATATATCTACAACCCTAGATACATTTAATCCTTTGCCTCCAGCAGTATTATTACAACTAGATACTCTTATAACTTTTCCACTTTCAACAACAGTGTTTATTCTATAGGCTTTATCTAACGAAACATTTAATGTTACAGTTGTAATCATGAGTATTACCTTCCTTATATACCTTCACTATCTATTAATAGTTTACCTTTTACTAAATTTTCTCTATACATTTCAAAGGCACTATCTATTTCTTTTAAAGGTATTTTTTTATAGATTAAAGAATCATCAAATTTTAAAGCTCCTGTTTTAAAGTAATGTGCTGTAAGTTCCCATTCTTTTCCTGGGAATGGTGCACTATATGACATCCAAGAACCAGTTAATGTAAATTCTTTTCTGTTCATCTGTTCCCATTCTTTAACCGTAAATGAAAGTTCTTTTGTAGGTGTTCCTATAAAGCAAACTCCAGCTTTATTTCCTGCTAATACAAATGCCATTTTCATAGTTATAGTATTTCCTGCGGTTTCATATACGTAGTCATATCCTTTATTATTTGTAAGATTTAATGCATTATCCATAAAATTCTCTTCTAATGTATTTATTACATCATCAGCACCTAATTTTTTAGCTAATTCTAGTCTTTCATTATTTATATCAAATACAACTACTTTTTTAGCTCCAAATATTTTAGCCCACTGCATAGTGAATAATCCTATTGTTCCTCCACCAAGTATCGCTACTGTTTTTCCACCTTCATAATTTACTCTCTGTAATCCATGTAGTGCAACTGTAGCTGGTTCAAAAAATGCTCCTTGTTCAAAGCTTACTTCGTCTTCAAATTTAACTGCATTTTTTTCTGGAACAACAACATACTCTGCAAAACTACCAAATTCTCTAGATCCTATAAAACTATAATGTTTGCATAAAGAATAATTTCCCTTTTGGCAATCCTCACATTCCATACATGGAACTAAAGGTACTCCAGCAACTCTATCTCCTACTTTTAAAGAAGTTACATTTTCTCCAATTTTTTCAACTACTCCTGAAAATTCGTGTCCTAATACATTTGGATAAAAGTGACATGCTCCTTCGTTAACTCTAGGAACATCTGAACCACAAATTCCTGTATATTTAACTTTTATAAGTACCTGATTTTCATTTGGTTCTGGTTTATTTATATCTTCAAATCTAATATCTTTTAACCCGTGAACAACTCCTGCTTTCATCATGATAACATACCTTCTTCCCTTTTTTAGTTTAAGCTTTGTTTATACTTCCACACATTTCCATACGGCTTTTTACTATCTCTTTAACTTTTTCCATAGCTACTGAGCCATATTTTTTAGGATCTATTGCATCTGGATTTTCTTTTAGATAATTTTTAACCCCTTCTGTGTAAGCTATTCTAAGCTCTGTTGCAAAGTTAACTTTTGATATTCCTCTTTTTATACTTTCTTTTATAGCTTCTTCACTAAGACCTGAAGCACCATGTAAAACTAGAGGTATATCTACAACTTTTCTTATTTCACTTAATCTATCTAAATCTAATTTTGGAACTCCACAGTATACTCCATGTGCTGTTCCTATTGCAACTGCTAATGAATCAACATTTGTTTTTTCAACAAATATCTTAGCTTCTTCTGGATCTGTGTATCCTCCACATCCTCCATCTAAATCATCTTCTTTTCCACCAACCTTGCCAAGTTCCGCTTCAACAGGTATAAGAGATGCTTTACAAGCATCAACTACTCTTTTTGTTATATCTATATTTTCCTCAAAAACACTATGAGAACCATCTATCATTATTGATGTATATCCTTTTCTTAATGCCTGCATAGCTAAATCAAAACTGCTACCATGGTCTAAATGTATTGCAACTGGTACACTAGCTTCTTTAGCTGCTGCACTTACATTTGCTAGATAATAATCTAGTCCTGCATATTTTACTGTTGATGGAGTTGTCTGCATTATTACAGGTGAATTTAATTCTTGAGCTGCTTCTATAACTGCCATAACCATTTCCATATTTTCAACATTAAAAGCTCCAACTGCATATTTTCCTTCTTGAGCCTTTAATAACATCTCTTTTGTAGTTACTAATGCCATTTATATTTCCTCCTAATTTTTAGTATTCTGAACTTATTTTTCTTTAAAACGTTATAAAAAGGTATAAAAAAAATATATACCATACTTAGTAGCGATTCATAAAAAACGCTACTAAGTATTTATATATTTGCTTAAAATTAATTCATTTCATTAAGTTCTTTTGCACGCTGTTTTGATGTTTTTACTGCAAATACTAAACATATTGCATATATTATTCCAACTATTAACATTCCTGGTATATTATCTCTTGTAAATATTTCTGTGAAAACATAAGTTATTGGTGCTCCACCTTGATCAAGAGCTGCTAATTGAGCTGCACCATTTGTAGAATTTGTTACCTGAGCAAGCTTAGTTACCCAAGGTATAGTCTGATTAGCTATCCATATAGTGAAGTACATTATAAATGAACCAGATATTACAGTTCTAAATAAGTTTCCTTTGTGTACAGCAACAGCTATTGCTATAAAGAATCCTATTGTAGCTAAGTCACCAAATGGTAATATAACATTTCCTGGAACTATAACTGCTATTAATATTGTAAGTGGTATGAATATTAATCCTGCTGTAACAACCTGAGAATCTCCAAGTAATATAGCTGGGTCTAGTCCTATATAGAATTCTGAGTTATCATATTTTTTAGATAATATTTCTTTTGCTCTTTCAGATATTGGCATTAAACCTTCCATTATACATTTAACAACTTTAGGCATTAAAACCATAACCGCAGACATTTTTACTCCTAACTGTAAAGATGTTGAAAAATCATATCCTGCTAAGAACCCAACTACTGCTCCTAGTATTCCACCTATAACTATAGGTTCTCCTAATACTCCAACTTTTTCCTGTAGTGAATCTGCTGTAATATCTATTTTGTTTAATCCTGGTATTTTTTCTATTATTGCATCTATTACACAAGCTACTGGAGCTAGGTAAGCTGATGTACCATGTGGTACTGTTAAGCCATCTAATTCAAAATAATCTGTCATTAAAGGTGCCCATATATCACCTAATTTGTATGCTATTGCTGCATGAACTATTACCCCTAATATTCCTATCCAGAAGTTACCTGTTGCTACGTAAGCTATTGCTCCTGTGAAAGTCATATGCCATATATTCCATATATCTATATTTACTGTTTTTGTCCATTTTAAAGCTAGCATTATTATATTTACTGCTACTGCTATTGGTATTGCTACTGTTGCTATACTTGATGCCCAAGTCATAGGAGAAGCTCCTGGCCATCCTATATCTACAACGCTCATTGAAAGACCAAAGTTTTTATACATTGCCCGTGCTGCTGGTCCAAGCTGAGCATTCATCATATCAACTATAAGACCTAAACCAACAAATCCAACACCTATCATTAAACCAGATCTTACTGCTTTTCCTACTTTTACACCTAAACAAATACTTAATATCGCTATAACTAATGGAAGCATTACTGATGCTCCAAGTCCTATGATATAATTTATTATATCACCTAAAAATCCCATAAATTTTCCTCCCTATCTCCGTTATTACTAGATTTATTTCAATATAATTTTTCCCTAATTTTTACGATAAATTTATTCACCTTTTAAAACATCTAATATTGCTTTTTCTGTTTTTTCAACTCCAACACCAGATATAAAAGGCATTCCTGTTATTAGAGGTATTCCAAAATCTCTTTTTACTCTTGAAGTTGTAACTATTAAACTAGCTCCATCTAAGTTAGATTCTATTTCTGAAATTCTAACCTGAGCAATTTCTATTTCTATTCCATTTTTCTTACCTAATTCAACTACTTTATTTGCTGCTATTGTTGAAGTTGCAACAGCCCCTCCACATGCTACTATTACTTTTTTTTTCATGTTATTCATTCTCCTTATTTTTTATTATTTCTATAATTTCTTCTTTTTTTGTCGCTTTTGATAAAGCGTTTAAAACATTTTTATCTTGAAGTACTGCTAATATATTTTGAAGCATTGTTA
The DNA here is from genome assembly GCF_008151785.1 of Peptacetobacter hiranonis. Taxonomy (GTDB): domain Bacteria; phylum Bacillota; class Clostridia; order Peptostreptococcales; family Peptostreptococcaceae; genus Peptacetobacter; species Peptacetobacter hiranonis. The sequence continues at coordinate 439,855 of NZ_CP036523.1, read as the reverse complement.
GATGTTTGTTAGGATCATCAATTGCCAACATCACTACCACTTTTACATCTACCTCTTCATCATCTGTTCCCATTTGTATAAATTTCACAGGATTTTTTATAGTTGCAACTCCTATTCCTGCTACATTTACATGTGATACATCTGTGTGAGGTATAGCTATTCCAAAACCATCAACATCTATACCTGTAGGAAATTCTGCTTCCCTATTTATTAATGCTTCTATATAACTTTCTTTACATAAACCTTCTTTTATAAAAGCTGCACCCATTTTTTCCATTACTTCCGAGCTATTTTCAACTTCTAACTCTGGAAATACTAATTCTAGGTTTAAATTTTCCCAAATCATATATTCTCCCCCTTAAATACTATATTCATACCTTCTAATTATTTCAGCCATTTCATGACTTGTTTTTGCATCTTCCATTGCACGTTTAAATCTTTCTTGTCCTAGCATATTTACCAAGTTTAAAAATGCCTTTAGATGAGTTTCGTGATCTATTACACTTAAGCAACATACAAACTTAACTTCTTGAATATCATCTTCATCATCTCCAAACTTGATAGGATTTTTTAGTCTAATAAGGTTCATCCCTACCTTTTTAGAACCATATCCAACACCATAATGAGGTAAAGCAAACCCTGGAGATATAACCACATAAGGTCCATTTTCTTCAATATTTTCTATCATTGCATCTATGTATCTACTTTCTATGTATCCCTCATCTAGTAGCTTTTGAGCAGACTTTCTTATGGCATCTCTCCAATCTTCACACTCTACATCTAACTCAATATGATTAATATTTAAAAAATGATGCAAGTAAGGATTTGTGTAATCCATCATTTCGTGCTCTTCATCATCAAAATAATCTAATATAGTTTCTACTACCCTATCTTTTAGTTCTACTGGTACTTGATTTTCGTATTCTATAAATACTTTTTTTAATCTATTAATCAAACCTCTTGATGTTATTTCCTTCTTTTCTAGTCTGGCTGGAATATTTCTATTGTTTCTTATCTCATCAATCTTGCTTCCAACCCTAATGTAGTCCTCATCTGTAAATAGAGGCGATACTATTACATAATCTATATCTATATTTTTTAGAGGAACTGTAGATATCACTAAATCTGCGTTTTTGTTTATAATATTCTTCTCATCATGAGCAGATACTATATCTACTATTTGGAAATTATAGTGTGTTTTTAGCTTTGCCTGTAGTAGCTGTGATGTTCCAACCCCACCATTGCATACTAAAATCACATGAAACGCTATTTCTTGCTTTTTCTTTCTTTCTATTGCTGCACATATGTGTATTGTTATATATGCTATTTCTATATCACTAATTTTTCTTTGAGCATATTTTTCTATTACATCTATATTTTTATTTGTCGCAGCTACTATATCTGGATTCTTAGATACAACCTCATCTATAAATTCATTCTGTGGGAAATTATAGTTTTTTGATCTAAATATAGATTCCAGATGATTAGATAAGTTAAGATAAAAATCGTAGTCATCATTTAAATTAATTTTTAAATCGTGTGAAACTCCCTCTACAAATTGTCTTGTTATAAACTGAATTTTCACCATACTCTCGTTAGAATTTTCATTTTCTTTTTTTAAATATTTTAATCCATTTAAAAATTTGCTTAAGTATGCTTCTTCATCTGCAGTGGTCATAACATTACAATATTGACTTATGTATTTTAGTATATCTTTTGCCATCGAATGTGTTTCTTCACAAATAATATCCTGATGTTCTATCATTTCACCTCTTCTAAGTCTAGAAATCGAAATCATGATATAGTTTTTTAATTTGTTGTATGATGAATCTGTTAGATAAGTTTCATGGTAGTGTTCCTGTTCGTTTATAATTTTATGTATCTTATCCATTTCTGAGTCCATCAAAACGTTTTCTTTATTGACACTATAAATTAAATTTTTATAGTCTTTATCACTTAATATTGCTTTTAATAAGAAATTTCTTTTATCACTTTCAAATCCTTCTACCCTTAATCCCTTATTAGCATGTGATAGTACTGTTAAATTTCCAGACTTTAGATAGTCTTTTACGCTATTTAAGTCGTTAATTATTGTTGCTCTGCTAACATATAGAATTTCAGCTATTTTTGAAAGAGTTATGTATTCTGATGATTCTATTAATAATATTGCTATCATTATTTTTCTTTCTTCTTTTGACAGCTTATATGTATATAAATCTTTATCAGAAATTAACTCATATGCAACTTTTATATCATCTTTCTTTTCTATTCTCCCATTATTTATTAGAGATATAGGAGAAAGTTCGTTGATAATTAAAAAATCATTTATTGAATTTAAGTCATTTCTTATAGTTCTCTGAGATACATTAAATTTTTCAGCTAAATTTGATATTGTTGTATCGTCATTTTTTATTATTTCTAATAGTATTTCTTGGGTTCTCTTTTTCATTTTATTTTCCCCCCCTTACTATGCTTTAATGATATCATCATTATAAATGATAAAACAGTCAAATGTCTTTCAACAAGTTTTGAAAAAAAATCTATTGGTATAATAACTTTCATTTTTCTTTGAAGGATTTTATATTAATATACTTTCTTTCAATAATTATTGAAAAAAAATCTATCAATTGTATTTTTAATTTTAGCTTGATTTTATTTAAACACTAAAAAAGAGCTACCGCAAAACACCTTCTCAAGTGTTAATGCGATAGCTCATTTTTCTTTTCGGTTATCTTAGACTATATATTGGATTATGTTTATCTTTTGGTTTTTAGTATTATGTAAAAATTATTAATCTTAATCGGTTTTAATATAAGCTACTCTTATTTTCCGTAGTATACTTTTAAGTACATATCTTTTATTTCGCTCATTAATGGGTATCTTGGGTTAGCTCCTGTACACTGGTCATCAAATGCCTGTTCAGTCATTTCATCTAAAGTTTCTAGGAACTTAGCTTCATCTACACCAAATTCTTTTATAGTTTTTGGTATGTTTAATTTAGCTTTTAAGTCTTCTATTGCTTTTATTAAGTTATCAACTTTTTCTTTGTCAGTATTTCCTGTTATTCCACAGAATGATGCGAATTCTGCATATCTCTGTATTGTATCAGGGTATTTATACTGAGGGAAAGTACCCATTTTAGCTGGAGCTTCACAGCAGTTGTATTTTATTACTTCACATATTAATAATGCATTTGCTATACCATGTGGTATGTGGTGGAATGCTCCTAATTTATGTGCCATAGAGTGGCAAACACCTAAGAATGCATTTGCGAATGCCATACCTGCCATTGTTGAAGCTAAAGCCATTTTTTCTCTTGCTTCTGGATCGTGTGGTCCATCATTGTAAGCTCTTGGTAAGTAGTTGAATATTGCTTTACCTGCCTGTAATGCCATACCATCTGCTGGTTCTGTTCTTAACATTGATACGTAAGCTTCTAATGCGTGAGTTAAAGCATCTATTCCTGAAGCAGCTGTTAATCCTTTTGGCATCTGCATCATGTAATCTGCATCTATTATAGCCATGTTTGGCATTAATTCGTAGTCAGCTAGAGGATATTTTATTCCTGTATCCTGGTCTGTTATAACTGCGAATGGAGTAACTTCAGATCCTGTACCTGCTGATGTTGGTACTGCACAGAAGTAAGCTTTTTCTCCCATTTTAGGGAATGTATAAACTCTTTTTCTTATATCCATGAATCTCATTGCTAAATCCTGGAAATCTACTTCTGGATGTTCATATAATACCCACATTATCTTACCAGCATCCATTGCTGAACCTCCACCTACTGCTATTATTAGGTCTGGTTCAAATGCTCTCATTGCTTCTGCACCTTCTTTAGCACAAGCTAGAGTTGGGTCTGGAGCAACATTGTAGAATGTAGTTGTTACTATTCCCATTTCATCTAATAAATCTGTTATTGTTTTTGTGTATCCATTTTTATATAGGAATGAGTCTGTTACTATGAAAGCTCTTTTCTTATTCATTACTTCTTTGAATTCTTTCATAGCTACTCCCATACAACCTTTTTTGAAGTAAACTTTTTCTGGAGCTCTAAACCAAAGCATATTTTCTCTCCTTTCAGCTACAGTCTTGATATTGATTAAGTGTTTGATTCCTACGTTTTCAGAAACTGCGTTTCCACCCCAAGATCCACAACCTAAAGTTAGAGATGGTTTTAATTTGAAGTTGTATAAGTCACCTATACCACCCTGAGATGATGGAGAGTTTATTATTAATCTACAAGTTTTTAATGCATTAGTGAACTGATCTACTTTTTCTGGATGTCTAACTGTATCTACATATAATGCTGATGTATGTCCATATCCACCCTGTTCAACTAATCTTTCTGCTTTATATACTGCTTCGTCAAATGTTTTATATTTGTACATAGCTAAGATTGGAGAAAGTTTTTCGTGAGCGAAAGGTTCAACGAATTCTACTTCATCTACTTCTGCTATCATTATTCTTGCTGATTCTGGTACGTTTATTCCTGCCATTTTACCTATTGTACATGGTCTCTGTCCAACTATTTTAGCATTTACTGCACCAGCTTCATTAAGTATTATTTTTCTTATTTTATCTGCTTCATCTTTGTTTAGAACGTAAGCTCCTCTATATATGAATTCTTTTTTAACTTCATCGTATAATTTTTCTGGTACTATTACTGACTGTTCAGATGCACATATCATACCATTGTCAAATGATTTAGACATTATTACTGAACTTACAGCCATTTTTACGTCACAGCTTTCATCTAATATTGCTGGAACGTTACCTGCACCAACACCTATAGCTGGTTTTCCTGAAGAATAAGCTGATTTAACCATTCCAGGTCCACCTGTTGCTAATATTGTATCAGCTTCAGCCATTAATAAGTTTGTTAATTCTAGTGATGGCTCATCTATCCAAGCTACACATCCTCTTGGAGCACCTGCTTTAACAGCTGCTTCGTGAACTATTTTAGCTGCTTCTATTGTAGATTTTTTAGCTCTTGGATGAGGAGATATCATTATAGCATTTCTAGTTTTTAATGATATTAATATTTTGAATATAGCTGTTGATGTTGGGTTAGTTGTTGGTATAACTGCTCCTAAAACACCTATTGGTTCTGCTATTTTCTTAAATCCAAATGCTTTATCTTCTTCTATAACGCCACAAGTTTTATCGTTTTTATATGCGTTGTATATATATTCAGATGCAAAGTGGTTTTTTATAACCTTATCTTCAACAACACCCATTCCAGTTTCTTCGTGTGCCATTTTTGCTAGAGGTATTCTAGCCTGGTTAGCTGCTGTTGCTGCTGCTAAGAATATTTTGTCTACCTGTTCCTGATTAAGTTTAGCTAACTCTTTCTGAGCTGCTCTTACTTCTGCAAGTCTTAATTCAAAAGATTCTTTGTCTTTTACGATTTCTGGGCTTACTACTTTTTCTTCAACTTTTTTAGCTTCCTTAGTCATCTGTTTCGTCCTCCAATTGATAATTATTTTGTTAAATTTGATGTGATCATTGTTAATTTTTATCTACTTTTTAACAAAATTTTAATTATAGCTTTTTTCTATAAATCTTTGCTTTTCCAAAGCTTTTATCTTGTTTCTTTTCTTTCGATGAGTATATAATAGTTCTATTTTTATGATAAGTCAACACCTTTTTGATATTTTTTTATCATTCTTTTCTTTGAAGTTTTTCCTTATTTTAGATATTTCTGTATTTTGCAAGATGTCAATCGTTTTCCTTTTCAAATAAAAAATTTTTAAAATTTTTTACATTTTATAAAACTATTTCTTACTCAATATAGTCTAATCTATCTTTCCTAATTTTTACTTACTAGAATTATTTTCTTTGCTCTGAATTTCTCTAAATAATCGATTATTTTTTTCAATATATTTTTTAATTATTTTTTACAACTTCATTCTATATTCTATAGATTATACTGTCAATCATTATTTTTTGAATATTTTTAATAATCTTTGAATTTGTTTTTTCCTTATCTCTTTCCTATAATTTAATGATATACCTTTGTGAAATCTTATTTTTATCAATAATTAACTTTTAAATCATTTTCTACAATAGTATTTTTTATTGTAATTACTTTTAATTTTAATCTAAGTATGTCTTTAAAAAGAATTACACCTTATAATTTCATTGATATCAAATTTATAGTAAATTTTTTAGTTCTAAAAAATATTTTTATAGCAACTGTTAATAAAAAGTCACAAAAAAATCTAATTTTTTCACTTTTTGATACCATATTTTTTTGAAGAATGACAAAGAATTCAGCCTAATATGTTATAATTAATTTATGAAATTCACAAATTCAAATTACTTAAATCGAAAGGAGATTATACCGATGAGTATATTAGTTTTCGGGCATAAAAACCCAGATACAGATTCAATTTGCTCTTCTATAGCTTATGCAAACTTAAAAAGAGCTTTAGGACAGGATGCAGTAGCTTGTGCATTAGGAGAAGTTAGAAAGGAAGCAGAATACGCTCTTAACTACTTCAAAGTAGATGCTCCTAAATTAATAGATGGAGTTAAAGCTCAGGTTAAAGATCTTTGCCTAGATACAGAAAACATATTAAATGTTTCATCTTCATTATTAGAAGCTTACAACCTAATGAACAACAAAGGTGTTGAAGCTGTTCCAGTTGCAGATGCAGAAGGAAAATTCGCTGGATGTGTATCATTAAAGAAAATAGCTGAAGAATTACTTCATCAGCACTTCAAAACAATAGACACTACAATAACTAACATATGCAAAAACCTTGATGGTTCTGTAGTTGTTAATTGTTCAGAAAAAATAAGTGGTAGAGTATTCACTCTTTCATTTGATATGGAAACAGTAATGGAAACTCTTGAATCAGGAGATATAGTTATAGTTGGAAATAGATTTGAAGCTATAGAATACGCTATAGACAACAAAGCTGCTTTAATAATACTTACTTCTAACACAGAAATATCTGATGAATTAAAAGCTAAAGCAGAAAGAAATGGTGTTTCAGTAGTTACTGTTGCTGCAAACAACTACAAAACTTCAAACACAATAAACCACTGTGCTTGCATAGAATCATTAGTTGAATCTTGTGATTGTGTAGTATGTGAATGTGCTTATGCAGAAGATCTTAATCTTTGCGAAAAATGTCTTTACCCAGTTGTAAATGCTGAAGAAAAAGTTGTTGGTTTATTATCAGCTGCTGATGTAGCTAAATTACCTAAAAAAGACGTTATATTAGTTGACCACAACGAATATGGACAGAGTGCAGATGGACTTGAATCAGCTAATCTTCTTGAAATAGTTGACCATCACAAACTAGGTGGAATGAAAACAGATCTTCCTCTATCAGTAAGATTAATGCCAGTTGGATGTACTTGTACAATAATCTACAATATGTACAAAGAAAACAACGTAGAAATACCTACTGAAATAGCAGGACTTCTTCTATCAGCTATACTTTCTGATACATTAATATTCAAATCACCTACAACTACTGAATTAGATAAACAGGCTTGTGAAGACCTAGCTAAAATAGCTGGTGTTGACATGGAAAAATACGGAATGGACATGTTCAAATACGGAACTTCTCTTGACGAATTCTCAATAGAAGAAATAGTTAACATGGACTTCAAAAAATTCGATATGAGTGGTAAATCAGTTGGTATAGGTCAGGTATTCACTCTTGATATAGACTCTATATTCGCTAAACAGGATCAGTTCCTTGACTACATAAACTCTACTGATTTTGATTTATTAGTTCTTGCAGTTACTGATATAATCAAAGAAGGTTCTTACCTAATATACAAAGCTCCAGATGCTGTAATATCTGAAGCATTTAACGTTGAAGGAGCTCAGGGAGTATTCGTTGAAGGATGCGTTTCAAGAAAGAAACAGTTAGTTCCTGGACTTACTGCTGCAGTTAAAAACATGTAATTAATAATATTATATAGAAAAAGTGCTGTTACAAGAGAGTTACCAAGCTCGCATGTAACAGCACTTTTTTGTTTTATAAGACTCATTTTGGGGCGTTATAACATATAACTCCATACAGATAGGCATATTATCAACCAGCTCAGTTGTTGATTTTATGCATATAATTACTTTTACTTTTACCTTTCATGGGCTTAATCCCAGAATACCCAGTGAAAAGTTGTTTATTTGGTATTATTAGTTGAATTTCTACTACACGTATAGTATACTTTTTAAATCGATATATTAAAAGCGACAATTTCTCATTACAGTTATGACATAAATTAATATCAGGAGGTATATTAATGGATATAAACACTTATAAAATATTTGTTACTGTTGCAGAGACAAATAATATTTCATATACAGCTGAAGTCTTGGGCTATACACAGTCTGGGGTAAGCCATTCCATGAAAAGATTAGAAAAAGAACTTGGTCTTCAATTATTTATAAGAGATAGATATGGAGTACATTTAACACCTATTGGAAGAGATTTTCTCCAAAAGGTTAGAGCACTTATGTCTGAAAACGAAAAACTAGAACAGTTTATATATAACATAAAAGGACTAGAAGTAGGTTCCTTAAATATCGGTGCTCTTTCAAGTATTTCAGTAAACTGGCTACCAGATATAATAAATAACTTCAACATAGAGCATCCTAATATAACTATAAATTTAAAAGAAGGTGGTATTTCCGATTTATATAATTGGGTTTCAGAATCAAAAGTAGACTTTGCTTTTTCAAGCTTGGATATTAAAGATAACAACAGAAATTTAGAATTCTTACCAATATCTTCTGATAAGTATGTTGCAATATTGCCAAATGAATATAACACAGAAAATATGAATAATTTCCCTATTTCGAAGTTTAACGGAGAGAATTTTATAATTCCTGATCTTTCCTATGATAATAGTATATTTGAAATATTAAAAAAAGAAAATTCAAAGCCTATATTTAGATTTTCATCTCAAAATGACTATTCTATCATTTCAATGGTTGAAAATGGCTTAGGACTTAGCATATTACCTGAGCTTGCTATAAAAAGAGAAAAGGATCGACTTAAATATTTGCCCTTAGAACCCATTTACAATAGAAAATTGGGAATTTATATGAAAAAATTTAAAGACCTCTCTCCAGCTGCAAAAACATTTATATATTTTGTAGCAAGTTATTTTGACATACCATACGATAATTTAAAACTAAAATAAAAAGACAAATAAAAAGAGATTATTGTTCGCACAATAACCTCTTTTTTTATATTTCAATTTATATTAAATTCTTATAAAACTCTTGAAGATCCTTTGTATATTATACCAGCTTTAGCATCAACTGTTACTATATCGCCATCTTTAACAGTTTTAGTTATATCAGCTACTGATACAACAACTGGAGTGTTTAAGTTTAATCCAACTATTGCTGCGTGAGAAGTCATTCCACCAAATTCAGTAACTATAGCTGCTGCATCTTCTATATATCCGTTCATATCTTTATCAGTTGTTTTAGCAACTATTATATCACCTTTTTTGAAGTCTTTTATTTCTCCATTATCATTAGCTACTCTAACTCTACCTTCAACAGTACCATTTCCTATACCAACACCGTTTCCAAGTACTTCACTTATAACGTGAACTTTTATTAAGTTAGTAGTTCCGCTTACACCAACAGGTACACCAGCTGTTATTACAACTAATTCTCCGTTTTTAACGTATCCTGCTTCTATTGAAGCTTCTATAGATTTTTCTATAACTTCATCTGTATTTCCTGCTAAAGCAGATTTTATTGGATATACACCCCAAGTTAATGCAAGTCTTCTCATAACTGCTTCATTGCTTGTAGCTGCTATGATTGGAGCCTGTGGTCTGAATTTAGATACCATTTTTGCTGTATATCCTGAAGAAGTAGATGTTATTATTGCTGAAGCATTTAGGTCAACTGCAGTAGTACAAGTAGCGTGACTTATTGCATCTGTAACAGTAACATTTTTAGAACCTTTTTCTTTTAACATTCTATCGTAGTCTAAAGTTTGTTCTATTCTCTTAGCTATACTAGCCATTACTTTAACAGCTTCTACTGGGTATTTACCTGCAGCAGTTTCTCCAGAAAGCATTATTGCATCTGTACCATCGTATATAGCATTTGCAACGTCTGTAACTTCTGCTCTTGTAGGTCTTGGGTTTCTTATCATAGAATCAAGCATCTGAGTAGCTGTTATAACTGGTTTAGCTAATTCATTACATTTTTTGATTATCATTTTCTGAACTATAGGTATTTCTTCAGTTGGTATTTCAACCCCAAGGTCACCTCTGGCAACCATTATACCGTCTGAAACCTGTAGTATTTCATCTATGTTTTCAACACCTTCCTGGTTTTCTATTTTAGAAAGTATTAAAACATCTCCAGCGTTATTTTTTTCAAGTATTTCTCTTATAGCTAATACGTCAGAAGCTTTTCTAACGAATGATGCAGCTATCATATCTATACCTTCTCTTATACCAAATTCTATATCGCTTACGTCTTTTGGTGTTATAGCTGGTAAGTTTATTTTAACTCCTGGTACGTTAACACCTTTGTGGTTTTTAACTATTCCAGAGTTTTCTACTATACATTTTATGTTTCCATTTTCAACAGATTTAACTCTAAGTCCAACTAGACCATCGTCTATTAATATAGTGTCGCCTTCTTTAACGTCATCTGCTAATCCTTTGTAGCTTACTGTACATATTTCTTTTGTACCAACTACTTCGTCCATTGTTATTGTAAACTCAGATCCTTCTTCAAGAAGAACTTCTGGGTCTGCAAAGTTACCAGTTCTTATTTCTGGTCCTTTTGTATCAAGAAGTATAGCTATTGGTCTGTTTAATTCTTCTCTAACTTTTTTAACCATGTCTATTCTTCCCTTGTGTTCTTCATGAGAACCATGAGAGAAGTTGAATCTACATACATTTAATCCATTTAGTATAAGTTCTCTTAAAACTTCTTCACTCTGTGATGCAGGTCCTAGTGTACAAACTATTTTTGTTCTTTTAATATCGTTTAACATATCTTTTCTCCTTATTTAGAAAGCTTTTTCATTGATTACTAATTATATAGAAAGTACTTTTGCCATTTCGTATAATTCTCTATTGAATGTTTTTGGCATAGCTAAAGCTTCCTGTATATCTAAATCTATTATTTTATTATCTTTTATACCAACAACTCTTGAAGATTTTCCTTCAAGTAATAATTCAACTGCTCTGTATCCAAATCTACTTGCTAGTATTCTATCAAATGCAGTTGGGCTACCACCTCTCTGAACATGTCCTAAAACAGTTACTCTAACATCTGCTCCTGCCTGTTCAGTTAAAACTTTTTTAAGATCTGATGCACTACCAACTTTTTCAACACCTTCAGCCATAACTATTATGCTGTGTCTTTTTCCTCTTTTCTGAGTTGTTTTTAATCTAAGTGCTATTTCATCTAATTTAACATCTACTTCTGGAACTATTATTGTTTCAGCTCCCCCTGCTATACCTGCGTATAGAGCTAAATCTCCACAGTTTCTACCCATTACTTCGACTATATTTACTCTTTCATGAGAAGAAGAAGTATCTCTTATTTTACCTATAGCATCTATTACAGTATTCATAGCTGTATCAAATCCTATTGTGTAATCAGTATATTCTAAGTCGTTATCTATTGTTCCTGGTATACCTATTGCTGGGAATCCCATTTCGCTTAATTTTTTAGCTCCGTTGAAAGATCCGTCTCCACCTATAACAACTAAGCAATCTATTCCATATTTTTTAAGTACTTTTACCCCTAATTTTCTACCTTCTTCTGTTTTAAATTCTTCACATCTTGAAGATTTTAGCATTGTACCACCTCTGTGGATTATATCACCAACTGAAGAAAGGTTCATTTCCATTAAATCTTCTTCTAAAAGACCTTTGTAACCTCTGTTTATTCCGTATACTTTACATCCGTAGTATATAGCAGATCTTACAACTGCTCTTATTGCAGCATTCATTCCTGGAGCATCTCCACCACTTGTTAAAATACCTATTGTTTTCATTAGTCATACCTCCTAAGACTTTTTTTCTATTCTATCTAAATTTTCTCGAGGACGTTTTCCGTCCCTATATTTAAATTTTATCCCACAAGATTTAAAAAATTAAAATGTCCTTTTTCTTAAAAGTCCATTTTGTGTTATTATATCACAAAAAGCCGTTAAATTATCATTAAATTTGAATTTTATTTAGCATTATATTATAAATACATCTTAGGTGTTTACTATTTGAAATATGCTATACTATTAGTACCGTTATCAAATATTTAGGTTTACTCTTTCTCCCCAAATTTACACTATTTAAGCCATTTATGAGTAACAATAAAAAAAGGAATATTTTTTTGAAATACTCCCTTTTAATTAAAAATTATTTTGTTTTTAAAATACAATCTAGTTTTTTAGTAAGACATTTTTTCAGGAATTACCCCTCTTACTCCACCCTTAGGGTATTTTGTGTCGCCAATGTATCTCGGCATCAGATGAATATGTACATGCATTACACTCTGACCAGAGTATTCTCCTACGTTTACACCGACATTATATGCGTCTGGAGAGTATTTTTCATCTAATAATTTTTTTCCTTCGTCTACTAAATCAAATATTGCTTCTCTTTCTTCTTTTGTTAGATCAAAGAAGTTTGCTATATGTCTTTTAGGAATGAATAGCATATGTCCTTTTGTTACAGGGAATTTGTCAAATATCGCAAATGCTAAGTCGTTTTCTAGTACGTATTCTTTTAAATCGCAAAATATACAACTCATATCTTTCACCTCATCGTATCTAGTTTTATAGTATTCTTTAGTTCTAAATTCTATAGCATCTCTAATATTATCTACAAAGAATTTATTATCTTTAAATTCTTCTAATCTCCTTACTACTATTTTATCCCTATCCAATTCAAAAAATTCACTTTCACTTTTTAGCATATATTTAACCGGATTTTGTTTTGCTAATTCCACATATTCTTCTCTTCCCCATTGTGCAAATTTCTCAGTATTTTTATCAGCATACATATCTGCAGTATTTTCTTTAATTGAATAGAATGCTTTAAAACTTTTATACAAATCCTCATCAGCCACTATAGATTTTAAATTTCCATTATTATAAAATGCCAATAAAAACGGCATCTTATAACTTTTAGACATTCTTGTATTTTCTATCATCTTGATGAATCTCCAACAAAAACCTTCAATCTCTTCTTTTTCATTGCAGTCTAATTCATCTATACTCATTAAATATCCTATATAATCTTTGAAAATATTTTCTTTGCTATTTTTCTTGATTTCAATATATGTTTCAAAATCCATATTTTCAAATAATTCTACTCTGCTAGGTCTATGCCCCAACTTTTTTTTAACTTTATAATATTCGCTATCTATTATACTCATAAGCGTTACTCCTAATTATTTTTATAGTATTTTTATTTCTAATTAGATTTTATCATAAATAAACTATCTGATAACAAAAAATAAAACCACCGAAATATTGGACGTAGCTCTGGTGGTTTTATCTTTTCAGTAACTTTTAAGTTGAAGAGAAACAAGTAACCTCCTATACTCTCGTTTTCTCATCTTCTTTTATTATATCATACTGTTACTAAGATATACATATTACTACAAAACCATTTTATTTATATTCATTGTATTTTTATTTTTTAATTTCTAGAAATCATAAAAAAAATATTGTATAATCTATAATTGAACTAAAAATTAGGAGCAACTATATAGTTGTTAGAAATATAGTCAAAAATATACATATATAGACAAATATATTTTTACAAAAAAGCTCCCTACATTCATAACGAGTGTAGAGAGGCGAGAAATCGCCCAAAACTCCTTTAATTGCTGGAAGTTCCTAAAGCTAGTTAAACTACAACGTAGAATTGAAAAATATTCAAGCGTGAATGTTGCGAAAGCAAAAAAAATTAACTAGATGGCATAAGGTTAAATCCTAAGTGCTTTAATAATGGATAATCAGCAGCCAAGATCCGAACAGGATAAGGTTCAACGACTAGGCAAATGCAGTACATCACAAGCTATTGGTGGTGGAAATGGGGAGCATCTAAAAAATTAGATGGTGATATAGTCTGTGCTTAATAGAAATATTAAGAAGTTCATAAGAGAACTGATTGGAAAGTAGCGATTCCAATTGAACACTCTAAAAATATATACGGATGTATTTTAGATATAACGACCGTATTTTTTATTTATTTAAAAACTTAAAAAATATTTTATATTATTTGTATAATATAACTTCGATTTGTATATAATATAATTAGAAAGATAGATTTGTTATAGAATCGAGGTGAGGTAAATGGGAAAGACAATAACTAAAACTGTAAAACAATACTCCTATGAACTTGATGATTATGAGGTCGAAGAGTTATTAAAAATAGGAAGAGAATACAAAAATGTTAAAAACTATGTATATTCAAGATATAATGGAATAAAAAGTCTTTTAATCATTGAAAAACCTCGAAAAATCAGAGATGAATGGGTAAGTACAAAGTTTTATGAACAGTGGGATTTACCAGCTAGATATTGGAAATTAGCATTACAGGATGCAATTGGAAATATAAAATCTGGTTGGTCTAATACAAAAAATGAAATTAGGACTGCTGCTTATAATAACGAACATTTATCTACTGATGACAGATATTATATAAATTATATACTATCAGCAAATAAGCTTTATTATAACGTATTAAACAATATAAACTTTGATATTCCTAAAAAATTTGAAGGAAAAAACTTAAATATTAAATATTTGAATAACTTGATAAAAAGATACACTAGGAGATATAAAGGAAAAGTACCATATACGAATAAAATAAATTCTTTTTCAATAGACACAGGTTTGTATAGATATTCAAAAAATAACACAAATGAAAATTATATTTATATATCTTCAATGGAAACAAGAAAAAGAGTACCGATTAAATTAAGGGATTCAAATGAATACAACAAAATACTTAAAATCAAAATTATAGATAATGTATTGAGAATAAATATTCCATTAGAAGTGGAATCAAAGGAAAATACCAACGAAAATATTATAGGAATAGATAAAGGATATAGATACTTGCTTGCAACATCAAATGGAAATCTGTATGGAGAAAAATTGAATTATTATTTAAGTAAAGAAACCGAAAGATTGAATAATAAAAATGTTAATCGAAATAGATTTTTCGCACTTAGAAGAAAATACCTCGAAGAAGGTAACACTAAGAAAGCAGAGAACATACTTAAAAATAATTTGGGAAAGAAAAAATACAGAAAAAACAAAAATAAACACGATGAAAAAGTTAAATCTTATATCAATAAAAATATCAATGAATTTATAAAGTCAGAAAAGCCTAAGGAAGTTGTAATGGAAAATTTGGATTTTGTAAATTGGGATGACAGATATCCAAAATCTGTAAAAAGAAAGTTATCGAGATGGATAAAGGGCTACATAAGAGATAGACTTGAATACAAATTCAAATTAAGTAGTATTGAATTTACATACATAAATCCAGCGTATACAAGTCAAATTTGTAGTAAATGTGGAAGATTTGGTATAAGAAATGGAGATTCATTTGTTTGTGATAATTGTGGAGAAATTCATGTAGATATAAATGCAAGTAAAAATATTTTAGAGAGAAAATATGATAAAAAAATAAAGATGTTTACAAGTTATAAGAAAGTTAAGGAAATACTAGAAAGTAGAATTGCTGATACAAAGTAAAAAGATAGATTAAAAGTATATTTTATTTAATCACAAATATATTTTGTATTTATTCAACAGTTGATAAATAGAGGGTATGTTTTATCGGTGACGGGGGTTAGATAAAATGCTTTAAATAAATAAAAAATACGGTTGTGGGATAATCGAGATAGAAATTTTATCGAGATAACTGGCTCAACCAAGACTTAAAACTATCAAAAGATAGAATAAGAGCGAAATATCTAAAATGAGTACATTTGTATATATTTTTAGAACCAGGTGGACGAATGGAAAAAAACTTTACACATCTTCATGTACATACAGAGTATAGTTTGCTAGACGGATTTTCTAGGGTAAAGACTCTTGTAAAAAGGGCTAAGGAGAAAGGGATGACTGCCGTTGCAATAACTGACCATGGATGTATGTTTGGAGCGATAGATTTTTACAAGGCTGCAAAAGCTGAGGGAATAAAGCCTATAATTGGATGTGAAGTATATACAGCACCGAGAAAGCTTACAGATAAAGATCCTAACTACGATAAGCATCAAGGTCATCTAGTGCTTTTGGCAAAAGATATGGTAGGTTATAAAAACCTTATAAAAATTGTATCTAAGTCGTATGTAGATGGTTTCTACTATAAGCCTAGAACGGATATGGATGAGCTTAAAAAGCACAGCCAAGGATTGATAGCACTTTCTGCTTGTCTTGCAGGTGATGTTCCGAGAGCGATTATGAACGGAAATTACGACAAAGCTAGAAAATTAGCTATGGAGTATAGGGACATATTTGGAAATGGAAACTACTACCTAGAAATACAAGACCATGGACTACCAGAGCAGAAACAGGTAAACACAGAAGTAGTTAGACTATCAAGAGAATTAAATATTCCACTAGTTGCGACAAATGATGTGCATTATGTGGATAAAGACGACGCAAAAATTCAGGATATACTTATGTGTCTTCAGATGCAGAAGACTATAGATGACGAAAATAGAATGAAATTCCCTAGCGACGAATTCTACTTAAAGAGTAGAGAAGAGATGGAGCAATTATTCCCAGAGCTAGAGGAAGCTTTAGATAATACAAATGAAATTGCGGAGAGATGTAATGTAGAATTTGAATTCCACAAATATCATCTTCCAAGATACGATGTTCCAGAGGGATACACTACTAATGGATACTTTAGAGAACTTTGCCAAAAAGGACTTGTAGAAAGATATGGAGAAGATTGTCCTGAGGAATACAAAGAAAGACTTGAGTATGAGTTAAATACAATAGAAAATATGGGGTATGTAGAGTACTTCCTTATAGTTTGGGACTTTATAAACTTTGCAAAACAGAACAATATAATGGTCGGTCCTGGTAGAGGGAGTGCTGCAGGTTCTATAGTTGCATACACTTTAAAGATAACAGATATAGACCCAATGAAGTACAGCCTACTGTTTGAAAGATTTTTAAATCCAGAGAGGGTATCGATGCCCGATATAGATATCGACTTCTGCTACGAAAGACGTGAAGAAGTTATAGACTATGTAAAAAGAAAATACGGAGAAGACCATGTTGCACAGATAATAACATTTGGTACAATGGGGGCTAAAATAGCGATAAGAGATGTTGCCAGAGTTTTAAATGTTTCTTATAACAAAGCAGATCAAATAGCTAAGGAAATACCTTTCGAGCTAGGTATGACTATAGACAAGGCTATGGACAGCAATCCTACACTTGTAGAACTTTATGAGTCTGATGCAGAGGCTAGAGAAGTTATAGATATCTCTAAAAGATTAGAAGGTACTCTAAGACACGCATCTACACATGCAGCAGGTGTTGTTATAGCCAGAAACCCTGTAGATGAGTACGTACCACTTTACAAACATCAGGACTCTATAACTACTCAGTTTACAATGACTACACTTGAAGAACTAGGACTTCTAAAAATGGACTTCTTAGGACTTAGAACTCTGACAGTTATCAGAGATGCGCTAGACTTAATAGAATTAAACAGAGATATAAAAGGATATACAGAGCATATAGATTTTTCAAAAATGGAATACGATGACGATGAAGTATTTGAAACATTATCTCAAGGAAATACACTTGGTGTATTCCAGCTAGAAAGTTCTGGTATGAGAAACTTCATGAAGCAGCTAAAACCAAATAGCTTTGAAGATATAGTAGCGGGTATATCTCTATTCAGACCGGGTCCAATGGACTCAATTCCGACATATATAGAAAACAAAAACAACCCAGAAAAAGTAACATACATAAATGATAAACTAAGACCTATACTAGAGGTAACATATGGGTGTCTAGTATATCAGGAACAGGTTATGCAGGTTGTTAGGGATCTTGCTGGATATAGCTATGGTCGAAGTGACTTAGTTAGAAGAGCAATGAGTAAGAAGAAAATGGACGTCATGGAAGAGGAAAGACAGTACTTCATACATGGAAAATTTGACGATGAAGGAAATATAGAAATTCCTGGATGTATAAGAAATGGAATATCAGAAGAAGATGCAAATAAAATTTTCGACGATATGATAGACTTCGCAAGATATGCCTTTAATAAATCTCATGCGGCTGCGTACGGTGTTTTAGCATATGAAACAGCATACTTAAAAGTGCACTATCCGGTCGAGTTTATGGCGGCTCTTATGACTAGTATAATGGGCAACTCAGACAAAGTTGTCGAGTATATTAGAGAATGTAATGCAATAGGAATACCTGTTAATCCACCAGATATAAATAAGAGTTTTTCAAAATTCTCTGTTGAGGGCGATAGTATAAGATTTGGGCTTGCTGCGGTTAAAAACGTAGGGGTAAATATAATCGAAAATATTGTAAAAGAAAGAGAAGAAAACGGAGAATTCAAAGACTTTGTAGACTTCGCAAAAAGACTTGATACAAAAGATACAAATAAAAGAGTAGTTGAAAGTCTTATCAAATGTGGTGCATTTGACCAAATTAGCGAAAATAGGGCTACACTTATGGCTGGATATGAGTCAGTTCTGGAAAGTATATCTATGGATAGAAAGAAAAATGTTCAGGGACAGATTTCTCTATTTGACGCATTTTCTACACAGGTTGAGGAAGCACCAGAGATGCAACTTTCTACAAACCTGCCTGTTGTAAGGGAGTTTAGCGAAAAAGAAAGACTTAACATGGAAAAAGAAGTGCTGGGAATGTATCTTAGCGGACATCCATTATCAGAATATAAATCAGAGCTAGATAGAAAAACTAGCATAAATATGAAAAAGATAAACGAATTAAAAGAGGATGAAAAAACATACATGAAGCTTCACGATAGAGAAGTAATCATGGGTGGAATGGTAATCGCCAAGAGAATAATGACTACTAAGAGAAATGAAATAATGGCGTTTATCACACTAGAAGATCTATATGGAACTATAGAGGTTGTAGTGTTCCCTCAGACTCTTAAAAAATTCAACATACTACTAAACG
This sequence comes from Peptacetobacter hiranonis, assembly GCF_008151785.1. GTDB lineage: Bacteria > Bacillota > Clostridia > Peptostreptococcales > Peptostreptococcaceae > Peptacetobacter > Peptacetobacter hiranonis. The sequence continues at coordinate 420,680 of NZ_CP036523.1, read as the reverse complement.
ATGACAGCATAATACTGATAAAAGGTGCGATAAGTATTGACGATGATGAGGCAAAATTAATCGCTCGAGATATAAAAGATATCAATGAAGAATATCGGTTTAATAGTGAAAAAATTTCATTTGACACAAGAAGTAATTCAAACAAACCTAAAAATAAACAGATGAATGTGAGAATAGATACTGTAGGCGATGAAGAGTTACTTATGAAAGTATTTACGATAACTAGAAAATATCCAGGTAGAGACAGACTAGTATTATTGCCTAAAGATCAAAATATTGATATGAGTAAACCTATAACGTACAAAGTTCCTGGAATGTATATAAATGCAGATGAAGAATTAAAGAAAGAGCTGGGAAGTTTAGTCGGTAAATTAAATATAGAAATTGAAGAAATATAGTTTGAGTTATCTTGATAATATAAAATATATTAAATTCGAAAAAAATAAATATTATATAGAAAAAACCACCTTTATATAAAGGTGGTTTTTTCTACAGATTGATTATTTTAAATTAGAGGATAATTTAAAATATCTTTAAAGTGGTTAGTTAGTAAATTAAAATTTTAGAATCTTAATTTATGTTATATTAGGTATTGAGTTCATATATATTATATTAAAAAAAAAACAATCTGTAAACACCACAAAATGTAATTTGAATGTAATAAAACAAAGTATAATAGAAAAAAACTATTTATAATCAAAAAAAAACCTTTTATTTAGCTAAATAATAAATATACCAAAAAATAACAATCGTTTTCCTTTTAAAAATAATGTTTTTTTATTAACGATATTTTTTTGTTATATAAATAATAAATTTACTTCATCATAAAAGATAATAATGTAATAAAAATAAATGAATAGTTGATAAAAATTATGTTAAAATAAATAAATTGATTGAAAAATAAATATAATAAAGTTGTATAAAGAAAAAAGTAGCTTAATAATATAAGGCAGTAAAAAACGAATAAATTAAAAAAAGTGTTAGTTTTTTTGCACAAAAAAGAACATAGCCATAGCATAATTGTATAGATAAAAATGCTATGGCTATATTTTATTGACATAAAAATATTTTTCTTATTATATATTTACGATTGCCATACTCACGATTGTAAGAGCGGCAGCAAGTTTTTCTTTTTTGCTAAGTCTTTCCTTGAATATTAGATAACTCATGAACATTATAAACACTATACCACCAGCGCTGAATATTGGATAAACAACAGCAGCTTCAAGTGTTTTTAGAGCATCTATAAGGAAGAATGAAGAGAACATATTTGGAATACCAACCCCGATACCAACTAAGCAGCTAGTAAGGTTGAATCCTTCTTTTCTATTCTTAAATAGCATACCTAAACTGAATATTGTAGCAGATATGAATACTATTAGTAGGAAGAAGTTTTTATACTCTACTAATGCGTATTTCTGGAATACTTTATTCATAAAATCTGCGCATCCATAAAATATGAATAAAATTATTAGAATCGGTTTGAAATCTGATTCTTTTAAGTTTGTAGGATTTACATTTATTATCAGTATAGATGCAAAAGATAATATTATTCCCACCCATTTTATTGGAGAAGGCATTTCATTCCATAAGAATATTGAAAATATCATAGGTACTAGGATACCCATTTTCCCAAACATACCTGAGATTGAAGGTCCGCACTCGTTTATACTTTTCTGATAAATTACGAAACCTATAAAGAATAAAAATCCTGTTATAATTCCAAGTAGTATTGAAGCCCCGAAGCTTCCTTCTGGTGTAAGAGTCCCAGAAAAGTTTGCCATTGTTTTGGCCATTATTCCGTCAAATGATGCTGGTACATTTAGACCAGACTTTGCAAGTGCTATTGCTGATATTACAGTAGCTGTTAAGTAGTTGAAAGTGGTAACTAGGGCTCTGTTACATTCTTTTGATTCACTGTATTTGAATATTAGAGCTATAGAACCACTGCATACTATTGCTAGTAATAGATAAAACATAAAAGTTTACCTGGTTCTAAAAATATATACAAATGTACTCATTTTAGATATTTCGCTCTTATTCTATCTTTTGATAGTTTTAAGTCTTGGTTGAGCCAGTTATCTCGATAAAATTTCTATCTCGATTATCCCACAACCGTATTTTTTATTTATTTAAAGCATTTTATCTAACCCCCGTCACCGATAAAACATACCCTCTATTTATCAACTGTTGAATAAATACAAAATATATTTGTGATTAAATAAAATATACTTTTAATCTATCTTTTTACTTTGTATCAGCAATTCTACTTTCTAGTATTTCCTTAACTTTCTTATAACTTGTAAACATCTTTATTTTTTTATCATATTTTCTCTCTAAAATATTTTTACTTGCATTTATATCTACATGAATTTCTCCACAATTATCACAAACAAATGAATCTCCATTTCTTATACCAAATCTTCCACATTTACTACAAATTTGACTTGTATACGCTGGATTTATGTATGTAAATTCAATACTACTTAATTTGAATTTGTATTCAAGTCTATCTCTTATGTAGCCCTTTATCCATCTCGATAACTTTCTTTTTACAGATTTTGGATATCTGTCATCCCAATTTACAAAATCCAAATTTTCCATTACAACTTCCTTAGGCTTTTCTGACTTTATAAATTCATTGATATTTTTATTGATATAAGATTTAACTTTTTCATCGTGTTTATTTTTGTTTTTTCTGTATTTTTTCTTTCCCAAATTATTTTTAAGTATGTTCTCTGCTTTCTTAGTGTTACCTTCTTCGAGGTATTTTCTTCTAAGTGCGAAAAATCTATTTCGATTAACATTTTTATTATTCAATCTTTCGGTTTCTTTACTTAAATAATAATTCAATTTTTCTCCATACAGATTTCCATTTGATGTTGCAAGCAAGTATCTATATCCTTTATCTATTCCTATAATATTTTCGTTGGTATTTTCCTTTGATTCCACTTCTAATGGAATATTTATTCTCAATACATTATCTATAATTTTGATTTTAAGTATTTTGTTGTATTCATTTGAATCCCTTAATTTAATCGGTACTCTTTTTCTTGTTTCCATTGAAGATATATAAATATAATTTTCATTTGTGTTATTTTTTGAATATCTATACAAACCTGTGTCTATTGAAAAAGAATTTATTTTATTCGTATATGGTACTTTTCCTTTATATCTCCTAGTGTATCTTTTTATCAAGTTATTCAAATATTTAATATTTAAGTTTTTTCCTTCAAATTTTTTAGGAATATCAAAGTTTATATTGTTTAATACGTTATAATAAAGCTTATTTGCTGATAGTATATAATTTATATAATATCTGTCATCAGTAGATAAATGTTCGTTATTATAAGCAGCAGTCCTAATTTCATTTTTTGTATTAGACCAACCAGATTTTATATTTCCAATTGCATCCTGTAATGCTAATTTCCAATATCTAGCTGGTAAATCCCACTGTTCATAAAACTTTGTACTTACCCATTCATCTCTGATTTTTCGAGGTTTTTCAATGATTAAAAGACTTTTTATTCCATTATATCTTGAATATACATAGTTTTTAACATTTTTGTATTCTCTTCCTATTTTTAATAACTCTTCGACCTCATAATCATCAAGTTCATAGGAGTATTGTTTTACAGTTTTAGTTATTGTCTTTCCCATTTACCTCACCTCGATTCTATAACAAATCTATCTTTCTAATTATATTATATACAAATCGAAGTTATATTATACAAATAATATAAAATATTTTTTAAGTTTTTAAATAAATAAAAAATACGGTCGTTATATCTAAAATACATCCGTATATATTTTTAGAGTGTTCAATTGGAATCGCTACTTTCCAATCAGTTCTCAGAATAGATAAATTAAAATACGATTTTTAATTTTATTCACGAACTTCTTAATATTTCTATTAAGCACAGACTATATCACCATCTATTTTTTTAGATGCTCCCCATTTCCACCACCAATAGCTTGTGATGTACGGCATTTGCCTAGTCGTTGAACCTTATCCTGTTCGGATCTTGGCTGCTGATTATCCATTATTAAAGCACTTAGGATTTAACCTTATGCCATCTAGTTAATTTTTTCTACTTTCGCAACATTCACGCTTGAATATTTTCAATTCTACGTTGTAGTTTAACTAGCTTTAGGAACTTCCAGCAATTAAAGGAGTTTTGGGCGATTTCTCGCCTCTCTACACTCGTTATGAATGTAGGGAGCTTTTTGTAAAAATATATTTGTCTAAATATGTATATTTTTGACTATATTTTTAACAACTATATAGTTGCTCCTATTTTGTATTATATTTCTATTATAATTTATTTTTTCTATTTTGTTACAAATTTTATTTAAAAAAGAGACTTCCCAATTTATAGAAAAGTCTCCTATTTTTATTCTATATTGTATTTTTCTCTTAGATTATCTGCTATTTCCTGTATTCTCTTTAATCTGTAGTTTACTCCAGATTTTCCAACAGGAGGATTTAGCATCTCTCCAAGCTCTTTTAACGTAAGCTCCTCATTTTCCACTCTTAGAAGTGCTATCTGCTGTAGATTTTCAGGCAATTTTTTTATACCTATTGTTTCTTCTATTATTCTAATATTTTCAACCTGTTTCACCGCTGCATTGACAGCCTTTGTTAGATTGGCTGTTTCACAATTCACTATTCTGTTTACGTTATTTCTCATCTCTTTTACTATTTTTACGTTCTGAAGTTTTAAAAGAGCACTGTGAGCACCTATAAGGCTAAGTAAATCCGATATCTGCTCACTTTCTTTTATATAAACAACATAATTATTCTTTCTAGCTACAATTTTGCTATTAAAATCGAAGCTGTTTATCAAATCTCTAAGAGACTGCGCAAACTCCATATTATTAGTTACAAATTCAAGATGATAATTTTTTTCAGGATCGCTAATCGAGCCACCACCTAGAAAAGCACCTCTTATAAATGCTCTCTTTTGTTCTTCCGTTGCGATTAACTCTTCTGCAATATCATTTTTAGGGAAAAAACCTTCTCCTTTTTCTAAAACACCTAGCTCTTTTAAAAGTTTTTCTGCTCCCATATCGCTTTTAACAGTTAAAACATAGCTGTTGTTTCTTTTAAGCATCTGGTTTTTATTTACAGCGATAGTAGTGTTGATATTAAAATCATGTTTTAAAAGCTTAAACACTTTTCTTGCTATCGAGTTGAGCTCTGTTATTATCTTTAGATTCATCTTTTTAAATCCAGCTATCTGTATACTTCCAGAAAGTCTAACTATGCCCGCAAGCTCAGCTAAATTTACAGCCTGATTATCAGAATCTATTCTCGTTAGTTCGTTTTTAGTTTCCGCTGAAAATGACATTTCTATCTACCACCTACTGCCTTTATTTTTTCATTTACTATTTATTTAATTTTTTCTTAATTTCCACTAGAGCTACTTTTATGATTTCTTTTTCATCGTCGTATCTAGCCATTTCAACAACTCTGTCTATATGCACAAACTTAGCATCTACAAATCCCTCTTCCTTCTGAGGAATTGTATCCATACTTCTAGCAGTCATTAAATACCAAAATACAGTCTTATGAACTGTTTTGTTTTCGTCCCAATTTTCTTTGAAAGTATAGTGTATTTCTCCAAGATATTTATCTATATCCGCCTTTACTCCCGTTTCTTCTCCTACTTCTCTTAATGCCGCTTGTTCATGGCTCTCCCCTTTTTCAACTTTCCCTTTTGGGAGTACCCAATCTCCATTAAATTTTCTAAGTAGAAGAACAGCATTTCCAAACAGTACAACACCGCCGGCACTTACCTCTTCTCTCATTCTATTCACTCCTTAAACTGTTACATATTTCTCTCTTCAGAAACTATCTGCATAATTACCTTAGAAACACCTTTTGCATCGTGTCTTATGTAATTATTTTTTATTTCAATAAGATCTGCTTCAATTACTTTTATTCCTAGCTTTTCAAAGCTTTTTTTCTGATGGTTATCTAAAAGGACTTGTTCAGCCCCATCTTTATTATAACGCATAAAAACGTCCTCTTGCAGTATTTCCTTGTTCGCAATTACATAATCTAAAATATTCTCTCCTGCATGTTCTATTATAGCATTTGCATGGTCGAATAAATTGTAATTTTCTGTTTCGCCAGGCTGCGTCATAACATTTCCCACATATACTTTAGGTGCATCTGAATTTTTTATAGCATCAACTACCCCGTCTACTAAAAGGTTTGGTATTACACTAGTGTAAAGACTTCCAGGACCCATAACTATTATATCCGCATTATTTATAGCGTATATTACCTCTTTAAGAGGTTTTATATGTGGATGGTCAAGTCTTAGTCTTTTTATATTTGTCTTATCACTTTTACAAACCATAGGAATAGCAGATTCTCCTTCTATAACCTTTCCATTTTCAAGCTCTGCTACTAGGTTTACATCCTCTAATGTAACCGGATAAACTTTACCAGTTATCGCAAAGATCTCTCCCAGTTTAGATACAGCTGTTTCAAAATTTCCATAAAGTCCAGTCATCGCAGCCAAGAATAAGTTTCCAAAGCTTTGTCCTTTTAATCCGCCCTCTTCAAATCTATACTGCATTACCTCGTTCATAGTAGGCTCTATATTTGCAAGAGCTAAAAGGCAGTTTCTTATATCTCCTGGTGGAAGCATACCAAGGTCTTCTCTTAAAACCCCAGATCCACCTCCATCATCGGCTACAGTAACTACCGCAGTTATATTGTTAGTGTAGTACTTAAGACCTCTTAAAAAGACAGACTGCCCTGTTCCTCCACCTATAACTACTACCTTTGGATTTCTTTCTTCTAATTCTCTTTCCCTTATTTGATTTTCGATTTTTGCTTTTCTAGCTTTTATATAAAGTACAATTGCTGCACCGAGAGCAATCCACCCTATTACACCGACTATATTATTTAAGTAATCCATAAGATGCCCCCATAATTAACCGAGCATAGAGTCTCTATGTTTCTTAATCACTCTATATCCTTTTTTATAAAGTTCATCGTATAGCATATTTGCTATAGTTACAGATCTATGTCTTCCTCCAGTGCATCCTACACCTATAACAAGATGCTGTTTACCCTCTTCTAAATACTGTGGAATTAAGAATCCAACAAAATCAAATAACTTTTCTACAAATTCCTCACTTACCTGAGAGTTCATAACATACTCTCTAACCTCTTTAAAGTCTCCAGTTTTTGGTCTTAGACTTTCATCGTAGTAAGGGTTTGGTAAAAATCTTACGTCGAATACAAGGTCTGCATCCTTAGGTATTCCATACTTAAATCCAAAAGAAACTACAGATATAGTCATGTTAGGAGTATCTTCCTCCTGTCCATCTTTGTATATCTTAGAAATTTCTTCTTTTAAATCCTTTGGTTTCATATTTGAAGTATCTAATATACAAGTTGCATATTTCTTAAAGGGCTCCATTATCTGTCTTTCTATTTTTATTCCTTCTGGAATCTGCATATTTTTTGATAATGGGTGATTTCTTCTAGTCATTTTATATCTTTTTAGAAGTACATCATCTTCGCAATCAAGGTATAACACTTCAAATTTATAGTTTGCTTTTTCAAGGTAGTCAAGACTTTCGTGAAGTGCTTCAAAGAATCTTCTACCTCTTATATCTACTCCTAGAGCAACTTTCTCTATATTAGAGTTTCCCTGGAAGCATATTTCTGCAAATTTTGTTATTAATGCTGGTGGCATATTATCTACACAGTAGAACCCCATATCCTCCAATGCTTTCATTGTTTCACTTTTTCCAGATCCTGATAAACCTGTTACTATAACAAATTTCATACAAACTGCCCCCTTTATTCCATTATATTTTCTACTCGTTTAATATCTATTCCAGAATTTTTCACTGTTTCTAGTCCTAGTGAAAAGTTTCCAACCATAAATGGCTTGTGTGCATCTGAGCCAATCATAAGTCTGTTTTCATATTTTGCTATCTGTTTTAGCTGCTCAGCATTTAAGTGTGCATGAGAGCTATTTATTTCTAGAATAATGTTTCTCTTTTTCGCTTCTTCAGCAATTTCTTCTATGTATACATCTCCCTTGTCACCAGGGTGAGTAATCATAAATATATCGTTGTTTTTCATTGCATTAACTATCGCATCTGTGTTGTATCTTGTAGACCGTTTTGTCTTTAAAAGGAAGTTATCTCCATGGTTTAAAAGGCATCTAAGTGAAGTAGGCTCTGATGCAAAGTGATATCCTGCTAGCACATAGTCTAACTGCTCTCTTATCTTGTCATCCATATCTATTGTCCCTTTATTGTCTAGAATATTACATTCTATACCGAGAAGAATTTCGATTTCTTTATATTTTTCATTTAATCTATCTATTTCTTCTCTCATTTCAAATATACTATCTCTATTTAATCCATATAATAAATGTCTATAACTATGGTCTGATATCCCTATAGTTTTAAGACCTTTTTTAATTGCCTCCTGCACATTTTCCTCTATAGTTCCTATAGCATGTTTTCTTTTCCCATTTTTACCATTGCTGTATATGGTATGAGTATGGTAGTCTGCTATAATTTTCATATTATCATCTCCGCTCTATTTTTCGTCTTCTGCGGCTGGATCTTCTCCAACTATTTTTACTTCTTCTTCAAGCATAACTCCAAACTTTGCATTTACAGTCGCTTTAACTGCAAACATTAAGTCTAGTAATTCCTTAGCTGTTGCATTTCCTCTGTTGATTACAAATCCAGAGTGTTTTTCAGATACCTGTGCATCTCCTATAGAAAGTCCTTTAAGCCCACTATCCTGTATTAATTTTCCTGCAAAGTATCCTTCTGGTCTTTTAAATGTACTACCAGCACTTGCAAAATTAAGTGGCTGTTTTGATGTTCTTCTTTCTTTTAAATCATCCATAGTAGCCTTGATATCGTCGTAGCTACCTTTTTCTAATTCTACTACTGCAGAAAGTGCTATGTAATTCTTTTCTACTATTGCACTTTTTCTATATCCAAAGTTCATTTCTTCATTAGATAGTTCAAATATATTTCCATCTATATCCATAACTTTCACAGTTTTTACTATATCTTTGATTTCTCCACCGTATGCACCAGCATTCATAGCAAGTGCTCCACCAAAACTACCTGGTATACCAGATGCAAACTCAAATCCTTTAAGTTCTGCTTTAAGTGCGGCATTTCCTATTCTAGATAATAGCGCACCTGCCTGTATCTCTATTCTATTTTCATCTATTTTAAAATCGCTGTAGTTATCAGATATCTCAACTACTATTCCTCTTATTCCACCGTCTTTAACTAAAAGGTTTGACCCATTTCCAATTACAAGGTATGGAATATTTTCCTTCTTTATATATAAAAGAATATCTTTAAGATGTTCTTCATTTCTAGGTCTTACTAAAACATCTGCTGGCCCACCTACTCTAAAAGAAGCATGCTTCTTCATAGGCTCATCCATCATTATATTTTCTTTTCCAACTATATTTAAAATATCATTATATACTTTATTTTTATCCAATCTAAACGCCTCCTTGAATTATAAAAATTCTCTATATCAAATATCATCTAATCTTCTATTTTATATTGTTTTGTTATAATATATCGATGAATTTATTATTAAATCGACTTTTTAAAAATTAAATTCTCTAAAATTTTCTATATAAGCTAAAATTAGTGCATTATACACCCAATTATATATTAATATAATAAATTAAATCTCTGAAAATAACAATATCTACGCCAAATAATTTGAACTTTTGAAAGCATCAATTTACAGAAACTCTTTCCTTTTCAAATTTGTGTTTTCTATGAAGTTTTCATTATTTTTATGTTTTCCTATTGAAAAGTTTCATTATTATATGTTTTAATAGTCATAATAGATATGTAGTAGTCATTTATTAAATTACTACATATTTATTTTTAACGGAGAAATATCCGGAATTAAATATATATTTCATTTCAATTTTTAATTTACGAAAACTAAATAATTTTTTTAAGAGAGGAGATTTTTTTTTGGAAAATTTACCATTATCATTGTTTGAGATTATACTTACAACAATATATCTCATAAACTTTATTCTTGTTATTGATCTTATTTTTAGAGGAAAAAGAAATATAGACAATACTCTTACTTGGATAGTTATCCTAGTTCTTGTTCCTCCAGTTGGGTTCATATTATATGCGATGTTTGGTAGAAGTATTGCAAAGAATAATATGTTCAGAGTTAAGGAAAAAGAAGATAAGGTTATAAAGAATAAAATATTAGAATCTTATGTAGAAATCGAGTCTAATTTAGACCCATACTTAGATGAAAATAAGGATATTATCTACACACTAGCAAATTCAAACAATGCCCACTTTACTGCGGACAACGACGTAGATATTTATCCAGAATCTAATATGTTCTTCAACTCGCTTCTTGAAGAGCTAAAAAAAGCTGAAGAATATATAAACATCCAGTTCTATATATTTAAAGACGATAGAATAGGGAAAGAAATCATAGAAATACTTAAAGAAAAAGCTCAGGCTGGTGTAGAAGTTAGACTTCTATACGATGCTGTTGGTGGTAGAAACCTAAGCAAAAAAGCTGTAAAAGAAATGAAAGAAGCTGGTGTTCAGGTTGCTAACTTCTTCCCTTCATTCTTAAATATAATCAACTTCAACATAAACTTTAGAAACCACAGAAAGATAGTTGTTATAGATGGTAAGGTTGGATTTGTTGGAGGATTTAACGTAGGTGATGAATACCTGGGAAGAGATCCAAAATTTGGAGAATGGAGAGATACTCATATCAAACTTACAGGTAGCTGCGTAATCGACTTAAGTATGAGATTTCTTCTTGACTGGAGATACACTACTAAAGAAAACCTTGATTTAGCGAAATACTTCACTAAAAAAAGAGAAAAATCAAACGGAAATGTCGGAATTCAGATTGTTTCAAGTGGTCCCGATATAACAGAATTAGACGAAATAAAATACGGATATATGAAGATGATACAGAAGGCTAGAGATTATGTATATATCCAGAGTCCATACTTAATACTAGACAAAACTTTAATGGAAACACTAAAAGTAGCTTGTCTATCTGGTGTAGACGTAAGAATAATGATACCTTCAAAACCCGACCATCCATTCGTATACTGGGCATCATACTCTTATGCAGGAGAACTTTTAGACTATGGTGCAAAAATATACACTTACGGAGAAGATGCATTCTTACATGCTAAAACAATAGTTTACGATGACTCAGTTGCTTCTATAGGAACTGCAAACATGGATATAAGAAGCTTCGAGCTTAACTTCGAAGTAAATGCATTTATCTACTCAGAAGAAAAAGCAAGAGAACAGAGAATGATATTTGAAAGAGATATCGAAAACTCTAGAGAAATAACAAAAGAAATATACGAAAGCAGATCTACATACATAAAAATCAAAGAATCTATATCTAGATTACTTTCACCAGTTTTATAAAACGGTAAATAAAAAACATCTATTTTAGGCTCCAGGCAGTCAAGCTGCATTGTCGCTACAAATAGATGTTTTTTTATTTCCTAAGTTTTTAAAACTGGTGAATAGTAATCATAGCTCACCGCATTGACTCATCAAAGATTATAAAATAATAAAATAAAGTAATATTTTTATCACCTTTATCCCTATTAACCTACTTATTAGTAGCAAGCTGAAGAATTTACTGAAAAAATTATTTATCAGATCCTTCATCTGCGGTTAATAGTTTTATTGTATAAAGAGGGAGTTATACTGTCTATTTACAGCGACAATGCAACTTGATTGCCTGGAGCGTAAATAGACAGTATCTCCCTCTTTCTCAATATAATCTATCTATCGCTCTGAAGTAGCTGATTTAATTTTTTAGTAAATTCTTCAGCTGCATCATATCCCATTCCACGCTGTCTATAGTTCATAGCAGCAACTTCTAGTATCATAGATGTGTTTCTTCCTGGTTTTACAGGTACAGTCATTTTTTCTATCTGTACACCCATTATATTTTCATACTCTCTATCTAAACCAAGTCTGTCATAGTACTTGTTTTTATCCCATGACTCAAGGTATATTACAAGACCTATGTCGTGGCTAGTTTTTACAGCTCTAACCCCGTAAAGAGTTTTTACATCTAGTATTCCTATACCTCTTATTTCCATGAAATGTCTTAAAAGTTCTGGAGCCTGTCCAATTAATGTGTTTTCGTCTGTTTTTCTTATCTCAACAGCATCATCGGCAACAAGTCTGTGTCCTCTCTGAACTAATTCAAGTGCAGTTTCTGATTTACCAACACTACTTTCGCCTTTGATAAGCACACCGACACCGTATATATCTACTAAAACACCATGTACAGTTTCATACTTAGCCATTCTAGTTTCAAGGTAGTTTGATAATTTATTTATCAATCTTGTAGTATTTCTATTCGATTTTAATACTATTATATCGTGTTTTTCTGCTATTTCTAAGAAATCTGGTTTTACCTCCATATCTCTTGAAATTATTACCGCTGGAATATCGTAAGAAAATAGTTTTTCAAGTCTTTCTTTTCTAGTTTCATCGTCTATTGTTGCAAAATATGCGTACTCACTCTTACCTATTATCTGAATTCTTTCTGATGTAAAGTATTCAAAAAATCCAGCATACTGTAACCCTGGTCTGTTAAGCTCTGGTGTAGTTACAAAATGATCTTTTCCATCATCTGGAAAATTTATAACTTCTAAATCTAATGCGTTTATTACATCCAATATGTTTACCTTATTTTCCATAGTTTTCTCCTTTTTTAATATCTATATCGTTTTATAGTCCTTGCTCTTTTTCTCTAAAGAAATCATATACTTTTTCAGCGACTGTAGAGTTCATAGTTTCTGTGTCTTCAAGCTCTTCTAGTGTCGCATTTTTTATACCTTCTAAAGTCTTGAATTTTGCAAGTAGAGCTTTTTTTCTCTTATCTCCAACTCCTGGGATATTGTCTAACTCTGATTTTGTAAGTTTTTTATCCCTAAGACTTCTGTGGTATGTTATCGCATAATTATGAACCTCTTCCTGAATTCCAGCTACAAATCTGTATAGGTTGCTAGTTTTTGATAATTCAATTTCTCTAGTTTCATTTATCAGCCCTTTGGTTCTGTGCTTATCATCTTTGTACATTCCCCAAAGAGGTATATCAATTCCGTATCTGTCAAATACTTTTCTGACAGCACCAACCTGACCTTTACCTCCATCCAGAAGAATTAAGTCTGGCAGATTTCCATGTTTTATCCTTCTTTCTAGGATTTCAGCCATAGAGTCGTAGTCATTTGGCCCTATTACAGTCTTGATTTTATATCTTCTGTACTCTTTTTTATCTTTCTTACCATTTGTGTAAACTACCATAGATCCAATTGAGTCTACACCCTGTATATTAGAAATATCAAAAGACTCTATTCTTATAGGTAGTTCTTCCAATTCTAGTAAATTCTTTAATTCCTCAAGCGCACCTATACTCTTTTCATACTTTCTCTTATTCATATCCGAGAATTTTTCTAAGTACTCAAGTGCATTTTTTCTAACCATTTCAACTAGGCTCTTTTTCTCGCCCTTCTGAGGAACTCTTATGACAACTTTTTGTCCTTTCTTAGCAGTAAGTATGTCCTCTAATATTCCCTGATCTTCTATTTCATCCTCGATAATTATCTCTTTTGGAATATACTCTTGCTCCATATAGAACTGCTTAGCAAATGATCCAAGTATTGATTCTCTGCTGCTATCCATAACTCCTTCTAATATGAAGTGCTCTCTTCCTACAATTTTCCCATTTCTTACAAAGAAAATCTGAACACAAGCCTCGTTATTTGCCCTAGCCATAGCGATAATATCTTGATTTAAGTCTAGTGTATTTGTGTCTATCTTCTGCTTTTGAACCATTTCTTCTAAACTTTTTATCTTATCTCTGTAAACTGCAGCTTCTTCAAATCTAAAGTCAGCTGCACATTTTTGCATTTTTTCAGTAAGAATTTCTACAAGCTTCTCTTCCTTTCCAGAAAGACACATAATAACCTCATCTATCATCTGTCTGTACTCTTCCTTTGAAACTTTGCCAGTACAAGGCCCCATACATTTCTTTATATGATAGTTTAAACATGGTCTCATTTTATTCTTTATAGCTCTGTCTATATCTATTTTACATGTTCTTATAGGATATGTATCCCTGATTACCTCAAGTGTGTCGTTTACAGCAGTTATATTTGTATACGGTCCAAAGTATTTCGCCTTATCCTTAGCTACTTTTCTAACTTTTATCACTCTAGGAAAATCCTCATTTGTAGTAACTTTTATATAAGGATATGTCTTATCATCTCTAAGTAGTACATTGTACTTTGGTTTATATCTTTTTATCAAGTTACACTCTAGTATCAGTGCCTCTGTTTCAGAGTCGGTTATTATATATTCAAAACTTCTGATATTTTTTACCATTGATTTTACTTTTGATGAATGATTTTTAGACGATTGGAAATACTGTCTAACTCTGTTTTTAAGTACGACAGCTTTTCCAACGTATATTACATTATCAAAAGCATCTTTCATTATATAAACTCCAGGTTGTTCTGGAAGTTGTTTTAAATGTTCCTGTATATCAAACAAATTCTGTCCTCCTATTTAGTCTTCTTGTTACTTCTATATTTATAAGCAATCCAATAATCAACCACCCTAGATAAACACTCTACAAGTATCTGTCTATCTAAGTAGTTTTCTTCTATTGAATATTCTACTTCTTCATCTGTGTGAACCTCAGCATTTCCAAATGCCCTAATTATATGCATATACGCAGTAATTCTTGGAGATGCAAGTTCTGTCTTTCTCATATACTCAATTCTCTGGAATAGGTTTCTGTTTCCAGCCTTATCCCCACCGATATCGTATATGATAAACTCTAACATTTTTCTAGCCAACACGCAGAACTCGAACTGTCTAAGTTCTCTGCTCTCAATTCTTGCTTCAAACTCAATTAGAACATCACTTCTATCTCTTTTCTTGAATTTTCCAGAAGTAACCTGCTCTCTGTAGTATTTCATCTTAGACCACATATCGCAAAGAATTTCGTCGCATTGCTCATCACTAAACACATTTTCCTGATCTACATCAGTTCTGTTTAGGATTTCATTCATTTTCCGGTCAAATTTCATAACCCTTTCTCTATCGTTATCGACTATGTATATCCCGTCTAGGTTATATGTCTTTTCCATAGCAAATCTACTCTGCTCTACAAGTATGCTGAGAATTTCATCGTCTGGTAGATTTTTTAAACAAGAACCCATAACAGGCATTGCAATATTTTCTATATTTATACCAATACCATCTGCAAGATTTATCACCGCAAATAGATTTCTTATTCTCTCTGCAAAACATTCAGCAGTTATTGTTCTATCATCTAATTCTATACAGGCAATTCTTTTAAATCCTACCTTTTCAACGTCAAATTCCTTAGACATCCAAACTCCAAGTGACTTATTTAAATCTAAAGCTGCCTCTTCTTGTATTTCTTTCATAGACATTCCGTATTTTTCCATGAAGCTTTTTTCAAATGCCTTCTGTGTAGATCCCTCATGGTATTTATATGATGCAAGGACTAATAGGTCTATTGGGTAGTAAAATTCTGTAAGGTCTGCATAATGTAGCTCGATAAATTTTATACCCGAAACTGTCCCAAATTCATTTCTGTTTAAATATACTTTTGTGTGCTTATTCATAGAAAAACCACCGCCTTCAAAAAAAGCCTGAAAAAATATTTTTCAGGCTGTTTAATTTCTTTATTTAATTATACTTTAAAAACAAATTATTTTCATTACTAATTCTCTCTCAATCTTTCAACAATTGTTGCTTTAGATACAAATTTGTAAATTACTAGTGGTAATACTATCCCTAATAGGATAAACATAGGCATAACTATTAAAATTGATGTTATTGTAAATTTGTAAGTAAAGAACCAAAACATATTTTCTATAGTTTTTCCAATAAATGGATTTAATACTATTGATAGACCTAGAGAAAGAACTCCAACTCCTAAAGCGTAGTATAAACCTTCGTATACTAGCATAGTTTTTAGCTGTTTTCCTGTCATACCAACAGATTGTAGCATTGCAAATTCTCTTTTTCTAGTAATTATACTTGTAAGAATTGCATTGAAGAAGTTAAGTATTCCTATTAATCCTACTATAAAGCTTAGTGCTCCACCCATTAATAAGAACATAGAGCGCATACTTTCAAATTCTGATACATATTTTTCCTTGCTTTCATAGTCGTATTCTTGATTTTGTTTTGTTGTGTAATCTTTAAGGAAAGTTTCCATGTTTGAATTTGATTTCTTTGTAGTGTTGAATGCATATAGCATTATAGAGTCTGTTCCAGAGTCTTGTATAAAAGTCTTATCATTTAATATAAACTCATCATGTCCATAATAACGATAAGATAATGCAGTTGGCACAGTTACTATTGCCGATACTGTATATTCAACATCTTTATATTTTTTAGCCCTAGCGCTCCATAAAGGAACTTGTTCAAGATTAGTTCCATCTGGATATACTTCACCTGTTTCTGGATTATAGTATTCAAACTCATCTACATATCTAAGTGTAACTTTATCTCCTATTTTTGCCCACCGAGAGTCTTTTCTTAGTTTACCGTAATCATCTTCAACATATACAGCTGCAATATTTCTACTTCCTGGTTCATATACTTTTGAAAGATCTCCTTCCCAAACTTTTAAGTTGTCTAGTGCAAATTTTTCCATTCCGTAAATTTGTACATCGTCTGCAATACGTCCATCTTTTGTTTTTTCTTCTAATTTTATATTATTATCTATCTCTTCTTTTGACATATACTGATTGTAATTATTTCTATAGGCTTTTTCTGTTATTAATTCTTGTATATGTGAAGTCTTTCCGTATACTTTACAACTATCCGTTATTCCACTTTGCTTAGATATCTCATCTATAACAGATGGCGATACTTCCTCTTCATCACTAAATGAATTATCTCCACTAAAATATGAAGCATTTGCCACAACAAAGTCTGTAGATACAAAATTGGATACGTATTTATCCATATCAAAACCTTTTGTAACTACAACTGTGAAGTTTAATAAAACAACTGCCAATGATAAAGATATCACAGTTATGATAGTTTTTCCTTTACTACGACCTAAATTTTCCTTTGCCATTACCCAAAGAGATACTTTTTTAGATGTTTTTTTAGAGTTCTTTTTGATATTACTTCCTTCTGTGTATCTAACTGCTTCTATTGGAGAAACTTTTGATGCTATTCTGCTAGGTCTAATACAAGAAATCCATACTGTAAATAGAGTAAACACAACAGCAAAAATAAATATACCTGGGCTGATAGAAACTACGCTTACAAGTCCATCAAACTGCTTCATTACAGCTGCGGTTAAAACTTTTCCTACTATCCAACCAAAAAGTAATCCAAATGGTATTCCTATTAGGCTAAGAAGCATAGCCTGTTGACGAATAATTTTTTTAAGCTGGCGAGGGGTTGTACCTATTGTTTTTAATAATCCATAAAATCTAATATCATTTGCAACAGAAATTTGGAATACATTGTATATTATTAAATATCCTGTAAAAATAATAAGTAGTAATACAAGTACAATGGCAATCACTAGTGAGTAATCCATACTTTCTGACATCTGTGCTCCACTATACCCCCAGTTAATACCAGTTGAAATATATGTACCATCATTTGAATTATTTTCTTCTTGGTATCCATGATTTTCAAGTACTGTTTCCACGTTTTTAGATATATTTCTAGAATTTTTAAACATTACATCCATATTCCAACTTCCAGTCATAGTATCACCAGTTTTTCCTGGGATGACATTCAATTCTTTGAATATAGACTCTGCTCTACTTTCTGGAATTAATACATGATTTGCTACAATTGCTTCATCATATTCCCAATATCCACTAAGTGTAAAAGTTTGTGTTGTTTCTTTTCCATCTACATCAAATGTTATTGTGAATTTTTCACCTATTTTAGGCTTTACTCCTAATAGTTTAAGTACTTTTGTATCTGTTGCTGCTTCGTTTGTTCCCTCTTTAGGTAATCTTCCTTCTACAGGGTCACAATACATAAAGTGAGCTTGATTTTTATCAGAGTATCCAATTTCTACATGACTTTTATTAAAAGGCACTTTTGAGGGCATTCCTACAAAGCGTCTTTTTCCATATTGTTGTATTAATGGATCATCTTTTATATTTTCAAATTGTTCTTCTGTCATATACTTAAAAGTAGCATGACTCCAACCACCACATTGGCGGAAATTTGATTCCTGTATTCCTTCATTTATAGAAAATGCAATTGTAAATATTGATGTGAACAGTAATGTAGTCAATGCAATCGCAAAAACAGCAATTAAATTTCTAGTTTTTCCAGCTTTAAATTGCTTGATACTCAAATTACGAATACATTTTTTATTTTTAACTTTCATAACTGCCACCCCCCTAATGCTCTACAATTTTACCGTCTTCAATACGAATTATACGGTCTGCTAACTGAGCAATTTCTTCATTGTGGGTAATCATTACTATTGTTTGTGCATATTTTTGACTAGTTACTTTTAATAATCCCAATACATCTTGACTTGTTTTTGAGTCAAGGTTTCCTGTTGGCTCATCGGCAAGTATTATAGCTGGTTTTGAGGCTAGTGCCCTTGCAATTGCTACACGTTGTTGCTGACCACCTGATAAGTTATTTGGAAGGTTATCCAATTTACTTTCTATTCCCAGTGTTTCAATTATACTTTTGATATAATCTGCATCTGGCTCTTTCCCATCAAGTTGGATTGGAAGTACAATATTTTCATATACGTTTAAAACAGGAACTAGGTTATAATTTTGGAATACAAATCCAATTTTTCTACGTCTGAAAATAGTTAGCTCCTCATCTTTTAAAGAGAAAATATTTCTATTGTCTACTGCTACATTTCCTGATGTAGGTCTATCTAGCCCACCTAGTATATGTAATAATGTTGATTTCCCAGATCCTGATGTTCCAACAATAGCAACAAATTCTCCTTTTTCTACTGAAAAATTAACTCCATCTAGTGCATGGACTTCATTCTCACCTGAGCCATAAATCTTTATTAAATTCTCTGCTTGTAAAATTTTCATATCTCACACCTCCACAACATAAATTTTCTTAGAGTTATATGTAGAAATTTATTATTCTAATTCCAAAATTTATGTTTCTAAAAAAAATCTGTATATAAAAGATGTTCCTTCATCTCTATATACAGATTATCTCATACAAATCTTTCCACATTCTTTCTAGAAATATATCAAATCTAACAGTTTTGTTAGATTTCATCTATCTCGGAATATATACAGAAAATGTAGACCCTACTCCAAGTTCTGATGTTAGTTTTATATATCCACCCTCACTAGAGATAATTTCTCTTGTTAGGTAAAGTCCTATTCCCACGCCTTCATCGTTGTGTACTGATTGAGAGCGATAAAAACGTGAAAATACTTCTGCTTGCTCGGACTCAGATATCCCAATTCCTGTGTCTGATATGTCAATTCTTGTAAAAATTTCGTACTCATGTACTTTAATATTTATTTCCCCGCTATTTGTATATTTTATTGCATTATCTACAATATTTCCTAGTGCTTCTGTAGTCCACTTTCTGTCAAAAGTAGCTTTTGATGTCGTCTTTTCAATATTTAATTCTAGATTTTTACCTATTGCTTTAGATATATACTGTTCGTATATATCTTGTAACATAGGTTGAATTTCTTCTTTTATTGGCGATAAGTTTAAAATTCCATTTTCCAATCTTGAAAGTTTTACAAGAGATTTTATTAAGAATTCTAGTTTTTCAGCTTGTTGTTTAATTGCTTCAACATTAGAGCGCATATCTTCAGATAAATCTCCTTCTTCTATTAGTTCGCTGTACAAAATAAGATTTGAAATCGGAGTCTTGGTCTGATGTGATATATCAGAAATCAGAGTTTTTATCTTTTCTTTTTCCTTCATAATATTTTTAGATGAGGTGCTTGATGAGGATAGATAATTAGAGAACTTTGTTTCTAATGCGGACAATCTACTTTCGTCGAATTTTGTTTCTGAGTATTCACCATCAGCTGCAGAGTCTATCATTTTTTCAAGTGTATCCATAGTTCTTTTAGTGCGTACATGATTTTTTAAAACAACAATAAAAGCTACAATTATACTAATCGACGCAAATACTACAATAAATTTACTCATCTTTATTCACCCAACTGTACCCTATTCCATAGACTGTCTTGATATAATCCTGTGCACCAAGTTTGTCACGAAGTCTTTTTATACTTACAGAAAGTGCATTTTCATCTACATATTTTGCTCCATCAGTCCATATGTAATCTATCAACATATTACGACTCACAGTTCCACCTCGATGCTCTACTAATATTTTTAATAACTTTTGCTCTGTTTTGCTGAGTTCTACATTTTCTCCACTAGCTAAAAATACCATTTTATCAAAATTAAATTCAAAGTGATCTATTTTAAAAATCCTTTCATTTTTTCCATTTTCATTTTTTAGATTAGCAGCGTTTTTTCTAAGTTGTGTATTTACCCTAGCTCTTAAAACCGCTAGAGAAAATGGCTTTGTTATGTAATCATCAGCACCTTGTTCAAGTCCTTCAACAATATCCATATCTGTATCATTTGCTGTAAGTAAAATCACAGGTCTAATTGAATCATCTTCTTTTAATTCTTTTAGAAAGTCTAATCCATTTCCATCTGGCAAATTTATATCCAATAATATCAATGATACGTCGTCAATTTCTAGTTGTTCTCTTGCACTTTTTAAATCCATACAAGATATAATTTTTCTATTTTCTGATTTTAAGGCTTTGCATAATCCTTGATTGAGCCTTAAATCATCTTCTACAATTAAAATTTGTTCCATTTTTTTCTCCATTTTTAGTAGTATTCTTCTTATATTTTTATATTATAATTATACCTCAGACAAATTTGTTGTAAAGAAAAAGAGACTGTTGCGTATCTTGCAGCAGTCCCTTTTATGTTTAATCATTTATAAATTTTCTAATTAAAAAACTTGAATTCTTTTTCTTGTCTTTATTTAAAATATCTTTTTAGGAATTGTCCTGTGTAACTTTCTTCTACTTTAGATACTTCTTCTGGTGTTCCTGTGGCAACTATTGTTCCACCGCCGTCTCCACCTTCTGGACCTAAGTCGATTATATGGTCACAAGTTTTTATTACGTCTAAGTTGTGCTCTATTACAACTATTGTATTTCCTGTGTCCGCAAGTCTCTGAAGTACGTCGATTAGTTTGTCTACATCTGCCATGTGAAGTCCAGTTGTCGGTTCATCTAATATGTACAGTGTTTTTCCTGTTGGACGTTTGCTAAGTTCGGCTGCTAGTTTAATTCTCTGAGCCTCCCCACCAGAAAGCTGTGTAGATGGCTGTCCTAGTTTGATGTATGATAGGCCGACATCCATTAGAGTTTCTAGTTTTCTTCTTATATTTGGTATGTTTTCAAAGAATTCTAGTGCTTCTTCTACGTTCATATCTAGTACATCAGATATTGTTTTGTCTTTGTATTTTACCTGTAGAGTTTCTCTATTGTATCTTTCCCCTTTACATACTTCACAAGGAACATACACATCTGGAAGGAAGTGCATTTCTATTTTGATAATTCCATCTCCCTTACACGCCTCACATCTTCCACCTTTTACATTGAAACTAAATCTACCTTTCTGGTATCCTCTTGCTTTTGCTTCATTAGTCGATGCAAATAAATCTCTTATATGGTCAAATACTCCTGTATAAGTAGCAGGATTTGAACGAGGTGTTCTTCCTATTGGACTCTGGTCTATGTTTATTATTTTGTCTATGTTTTCAATTCCAGTTATTTCTTTGTGTTTACCTGGTCTTATTCTCGCTCTATTTACTTTACTTGCAACACCTTTGTAAAGTATTTCGTTTACTAGTGTACTTTTTCCTGATCCAGATACTCCAGTTACACAGATAAATTTACCAAGTGGGAATTTTACGTTTATATTCTTTAAGTTGTTTTCTGATGCTTTTTTGATTTCAATGAAGTTTCCATTTCCTTCTCTTAAAGTTTCTGGAATTGCTATCTGTTTTTCTCCACTTAGATATTTTCCTGTAATAGAGTTTGGATTGTTTATTATCTCTTCTGCAGTTCCCTCTGCTACTATTTCTCCACCATGAATTCCAGCTCCAGGACCAATGTCTACTATGTAGTCCGCAGCTCTCATTGTATCTTCATCGTGTTCAACAACTATAAGTGTGTTTCCTAAGTCTGTTAGGTTTCTTAGAGTTCCTATTAGCTTGTCGTTATCTCTCTGATGAAGTCCTATACTAGGTTCGTCCAGTACATAAAGTACTCCTACAAGTGCAGAACCTATCTGAGTTGCAAGTCTTATACGCTGTGCTTCTCCACCAGAAAGTGTTCCAGCTTTTCTCGATAGGTTTAGATAGTCAAGACCTACATCTCTAAGGAATGATGCTCTAGCTTTTATTTCTTTTATTATCTCAGTAGCTATCATTTTCTGTTTTTCTGAGAATGTGTCGTTTAATCCATCTATAAATTCTATTAATTCATTTATAGATAAGTCTGTTACTTCTATTATGTTTTTTCCACCAACAAGTACAGATAGAACCTCATTTTTAAGTCTTCTTCCTTTACATACAGGGCAAGGACTTTCCGCCATAAACTCTTCTAGTTTATCTCTCATGTACTCTGATTTTGTTTCTTGGTATCTTCTTGATATATTTGTTACAACACCTTCAAAATGTGCTCTGTATTTTTTTCTTCCACTAAATTTTGAGTCGAATTCAAATTCAACTATTGTGCTGTCTACTCCATTTCCATATAGTAGCTCTTGTACAAAATCTTCAGGTAGTTCTTTGAATGGAACATCTATGTCTACACCATATTTGTCGGCCAAGCTTTTCATCATCATGCTGTAGTATGTTTCATCGTTTGTAGCTGCTGCTCCCCAAGCTGCAATAGCACCCTGTTTTATAGTTAAGTCCTTATTTGGAACTACTAAGTCTGGGTCAACTTCTTTACTTTCTCCAAGTCCTTTACAAACTTCACATGCACCAAATGGAGCATTGAATGAGAACATTCTTGGAGATAATTCTTCTATACCTATTCCATGGTCTGGGCATGCAAATTTTGTAGAGAACATTACTTCTTCTCCGTCTATCACCTGAGCAATTACAAGTCCGTCAGATAATTTTAGTGCAGTTTCAAGGGAGTCTCCAAGTCTGCTTTCTAGCCCTGGTTTGACTATTATTCTGTCTACTACAACTTCTATATCGTGCTTTTTATTTTTTTCGATTTCTATTTCATCGTTTATATCGTAGTTTTCTCCATCTACCCTTATTCTGACAAATCCTTCTTTTCTTATGTTGTCTATTAGTTTTTTGTGAGTTCCTTTTTTTCCTCTAACTATAGGTGATAGTATCTGGATTTTTGTTCTTTCTGGAAATTCTAATATTTTATCTGTTATTTCCTGAACTGTCATCCGGCTTATTTTCTTTCCACAAACTGCACAGTGAGCCTCACCTGCATTTGCGAATAATAGTCTTAGGTAGTCGTATATTTCTGTTACTGTACCTACAGTTGAACGAGGGTTTTTTGATGTTGTTTTCTGGTCTATTGATATAGCTGGAGATAGTCCTTCTATATACTCAACGTTAGGTTTTTCCATCTGTCCTAAGAACTGTCTTGCATATGATGAAAGACTTTCTACATATCTTCTCTGGCCTTCTGCATAAATTGTGTCGAATGCTAGAGATGATTTTCCAGATCCAGAAAGTCCTGTAAATACTATGAATTTATTTCTAGGAAGCGTTAAGTCTACACCTTTTAAGTTGTTTTCTCTAGCTCCTCTTATTACAATGTTTCTTTCTTGCATAGCTACTCCTTTCTTTCGCTTTTATTTATTTGAATTTACTTGCTTAGATTTTATCTATTTTCTATTTTTCTTTTTTAGCAATTTTTTCTTCTAATTCTTTTAGTTTATCTCTTAATTCCGCAGCTCTTTCAAACTGAAGATTTTTAGCAGCTTCCATCATTTCTTCTGTTAGCTTAGCAACATTTGCTTTTAGTTCGTCGATATCATCAGTTTCTTTAATTCCATATACGACCTCTTCTTCGGCAGCCTGAGTAGCTTCGATTGCAGCTCGTATATCTTTTTTAACTGTTTTTGGAATAATTCCATGCTCTTTGTTGTACGCATCCTGAATTTCTCTTCTTCTTTTAGTTTCATCTATTGCATTTCTCATAGAGTCAGTTATCTTGTCTGCATACATTATTACTCGTCCATGTTCATTTCTGGCAGCACGACCTATTGTCTGTATTAGAGAAGTTTCAGAACGTAAAAATCCTTCTTTATCTGCATCTAATATTGCTATTAGAGATACCTCAGGGATATCCAACCCTTCTCTCAGTAGGTTAATTCCTATAAGTACGTCGAATTTACCCATTCTTAAATCCCTTATGATTTCTGTTCTTTCAAGTGTTGCTATGTCTGAGTGTAGGTATTTTACTTTTATTCCAATTTCTTTTAGGTAGTCTGTTAAGTCCTCACTCATTTTTTTAGTTAGTGTAGTTACTAGTACTCTTTCTCCTTTTTCGATTACAGAATAGATTTCATGTACTAGGTTATCTATCTGGTTTTCGATAGGTCTTACGTCTATTTCAGGGTCTAGTAGTCCTGTAGGTCTTATTATCTGTTCAGCAAATGTTGTACTGTGCTGAATTTCGTAAGGTCCTGGTGTAGCTGTTGTAAATACTATCTGGTTTATGTTTTCTTCAAATTCTTCAAAGTTTAAAGGTCTGTTGTCGTACGCTGATGGAAGTCTAAATCCATTGTCTATTAGCGATCCTTTTCTTGAGCGGTCACCTGCATACATCCCCCTTACCTGAGGAATTGTAACATGCGATTCGTCTACTATCATTAGGAAGTCTTCTGGGAAGAAGTCCATAAGTGTGTACGGTTTTTCTCCTTCTCCTCTTCCTGTTAAGTGTCTTGAATAGTTTTCTATTCCCTGACAGAACCCTATTTCTTTTAGCATTTCTATGTCGTAGTTTGTTCTTTGCTCAATTCTCTGTGCTTCAAGCAACATATCCCTTTCTTTGAAATATTGAATTCTTTCTTCTAATTCCGCCTCTATTCTTTTTATCGCTTCTTCAATTCTTTCTGGAGTTGTTACATAATGAGATGCCGGGAATATTGCAACATGGCTTCTTGTTCCGACTATTTTCCCAGTTATGTAGTCTATTTCAGTTATTCTGTCTATTTCATCTCCAAAGAATTCTACTCTTATCGCTTTTTCATCGTCTCCTGCTGGGAATATTTCTAGTACATCCCCTCTAACTCTGAACGTTCCTCGAGTGAAGTTTATGTCATTTCTTTCATACTGTATTTCTATTAATCTTTTTATTACATCATCTCTGTCTTTTTCATCACCTGGTCTAAGTGAAAGCATCATTTCTTTGTAGTCTTTTGGATCCCCTAAACCGTATATGCAAGATACAGATGATATTATTATTACATCTCTTCTTTCTAATAATGCAGCAGTTGCAGAGTGTCTAAGTTTGTCTATTTCGTCGTTTATACTTGCATCTTTTTCTATATATGTGTCACTGCTCGCTACATAGGCTTCTGGCTGGTAGTAATCGTAGTATGATACGAAATATTCTACCGCATTTTCAGGGAAGAATTCTTTAAATTCCCCGTAAAGCTGTGCAGCAAGTGTTTTGTTGTGAGCTAGTATAAGTGTTGGTTTGTTTACATTTTCTATTATATTTGCCATAGTGAATGTTTTTCCCGAACCAGTTACTCCAAGTAGTGTCGAGAATTTTTCGTTTCTTTTTATGGCATCTGATATCGTCTTTATGGCTTCAGGCTGGTCACCTGTTGGCTTGAATTTTGAATGTATTTTAAATTTATCCATAATCTAAACACCTGTCCTTTTCAGATATTTCCGTCTTTGTCAAAACTAGTATATCATAAATAAAATTTATTTCATAGAATTTCGCGAATATACGTTCGTTAAAATTAGAGCTAATAGGATTATTCCCCATTAGCTCTAGTTTTATTCGTAATTTATTTTTACTATTAATTTTTTATTGTTTTGTTATTGTTTTCTTTTTCCTGTAATAGTCTGCTCTATTATGCTCTCCATAGCTTCTTGAGTAAGTCCACCTTGAACATATCCAAATACATTTCCTTCTTTGTCTATCATAAATGTAGTTGGAAGCGATGATATTCTATACGCACCAAATGTGTAACCTCCATCATCCATTAATACAGGATATGTGTATCCATTTTCTTCTAAGAATGCTTTTATTCCGTCGATGTCTTTTTCATCCTGTGTGTTTGGAGCTGCAACAGATAGCACAACTACCTCTGATTTTTCTCCCTGTTTTTCGTATTTTTCATAAATTTTTTGTATGTCAGGCATTTCCATTTTACAAGGAGGACACCATGTTGCCCAGAAGTTTAAAAATACAACCTTTCCTTTATAATCTGATAGTTTGTGTGTTTTCCCGTATTGATCCTTTAATTCAAAGTCTATTGCAGGAGTTTTATTTTCTTCTGATTTATTTGACGATGCAGTACCATTTGACTTGTCGTTTTCTTCACTGTCTGAATTAGTTGCATCTTTTCCTGTAGAGTATTCTGTAGAGCTACTAGAATTATTTGTATTATTTGGCATATATGATAATTTTCCACTAAAAACAAATAACCCCATTACTATCATAAGAAAGGCTCCTATTTTAACAGTATATTTCACTATATTTTTATATTTTTTTATTAAATTCATAAGTTGTGTAGTGAAAATTCCTAATAATAGGAATGGTATTATAAACCCTGCACTATAAACACCTATCAACATAAATCCTTTAATCCGAGTTTCAGCGCTTCCAGCCATTATTAAGACACTTGTAAGTACTGGACCTATGCATGGTGTCCACGCAAAACTAAATGTAAATCCAAAGATTATAGCAGTTATCGGTGATAATGCTATTTTATCCATTTTAAAAGGAAGTTTGTGTTCACTTTCTAATAAATTAGATCTTTTGAATATTCCAAGCTGATAAAGCCCAAATAATATCATTATTACTCCACCAATTTTCGATATTATTCCTCCGTATTCAGCAAAGAATTCTTTAAGCGCAGATACTCCTAGCCCCATTATGAAGAATGATAAACTTATCCCCAATGTAAAGAATATTGTGTTTATAATTAGTTTCTTTTTATTATAACTTCCATCCTCTTGATTAATTCCACCTGATAAATATCCTAAATAAAGTGGAATAAGTGGTAGTATACAAGGAGATGTAAAACTTAGTACACCCTGTAAAAATACCGTAATTAGCGGTATACTCATATCTAAATTAAACTGCATAATATTCCTCCTTTGAAATCAATTCTAGATTATATATTTTTATTAGTATCCTACTTTATATTTATTATTCAATTATTAAATATTTTTTATCCTTTTACTTATACCCATTTTTATACACAAAATACCATTTTACTAACAGTTCAAATAATTTATTTTTAATTTACACAAAAAAAGACGGCTACCTATTTTTATTTGGTATACCGTCTTTTCATTGTGTTATTGTAAAATCAAAAAATAAAAAAAGATTACGTGGCTACGTCCTACTCTCCCAGGGGCCTTCGCCCCAAGTACCATCAGCGATAGAGAGCTTAACTTCTGTGTTCGGAATGGGAACAGGTGTATCCTCTCTTCTATAATAACCACATAATCTTTATTTTCAGAGATTGTACTCTGAAAACTACATACATATTAATCAAATTACCAAATATTTACTTGGTCAAGTCCTCGACCTATTAGTATCGGTAAGCTGCATACATTACTGCACTTCCACCTCCGACCTATCAACCACGTAGTCTTCATGGGGTCTTACTTCCGAAGAATGGGAAATCTTATCTTAAGGCTGGCTTCGCGCTTAGATGCTTTCAGCGCTTATCCGTTCCGTACATAGCTACCCAGCCATGCCTCTGGCGAGACAACTGGTACACCAGCGGTACGTCCACCCCGGTCCTCTCGTACTAAGGGCAGATCCTCTCAAATTTCCTACGCCTGCGACGGATAGGGACCGAACTGTCTCACGACGTTCTGAACCCAGCTCGCGTACCACTTTAATGGGCGAACAGCCCAACCCTTGGGACCTACTACAGCCCCAGGATGTGATGAGCCGACATCGAGGTGCCAAACCTCCCCGTCGATGTGGACTCTTGGGGGAGATAAGCCTGTTATCCCCAGGGTAGCTTTTATCCGTTGAGCGATGGCCCTTCCACTCAGAACCACCGGATCACTAAGTCCGACTTTCGTCCTTGCTCGACCTGTATGTCTTGCAATCAAGCTCTCTTATGCCTTTACACTCTGTGCACGATTTCCGACCGTGCTGAGAGAACCTTTGAGCGCCTCCGTTACCTTTTGGGAGGCGACCGCCCCAGTCAAACTGCCCGCCTGACAGTGTCCCAAGACCTGATTCAAGGCCTCTGGTTAGAGTCCCAGTACTACAGGGGTGGTATCCCAACGGTGGCTCATCCAAAACTGGCGTCCTGGAATCAAAGCCTCCCACCTATGCTGTACATGTAGTACCAAGACCCAATGCCAAGCTACAGTAAAGCTCCATGGGGTCTTTCCGTCCTGTCGCAGGTATCCGGCATCTTCACCGGAATTACAATTTCACCGAGTCTGTTGTTGAGACAGTGCCCAAATCGTTACGCCTTTCGTGCGGGTCGGAACTTACCCGACAAGGAATTTCGCTACCTTAGGACCGTTATAGTTACGGCCGCCGTTTACTGGGGCTTAAGTTCACTGCTTCGATTGCTCTAACAGATCCCCTTAACCTTCCAGCACCGGGCAGGCGTCAGCTCCTATACATCGTCTTGCGACTTAGCAGAAACCTATGTTTTTGGTAAACAGTCGCTTGGGCCTATTCTCTGCGGCCATCTTTCGATGGCACCCCTTATCCCTAAGTTACGGGGTCATTTTGCCGAGTTCCTTAACAACAGTTCTCTCGCTGGCCTTAGGATACTCTCCTCACCCACCTGTGTCGGTTTGCGGTACGGGCGCCTTTAAACTCGATAGAGACTTTTCTCGACAGTGTGAATGCAGATGCTTCGCTACTAAATTTCGCTCCCCGTCACACCCCAGCATTATATCCGTGGATTTGCCTCCGGATACTGCCTCAGTGCTTGGACGTGCATAACCAACAGCACGCTCATCCTGTCCTACTGTGTCATCCCATTTCTCAAACGCTTATTGGCGGTACAGGAATTTCAACCTGTTGTCCATCACCTACGCCTTTCGGCCTCGGCTTAGGTCCCGACTAACCCAGGGAGGACGAACCTTCCCCTGGAAACCTTGGGTTTACGGCCTGTGGGATTCTCACCCACATCTCGCTACTCATGCCAACATTCTCACTTCTTTACAGTCCACATGTCCTTACGGTCATGCTTCTGCCCAGTAAAGAAAGCTCCCCTACCCATCATAAATGATGCCGTGGCTTCGGTAGTAGGTTTTAGCCCCGGAAATCTTCGGCGCAGGATCACTCGACCAGTGAGCTATTACGCACTCTTTGAATGAGTGGCTGCTTCTAAGCCAACATCCTGGTTGTCTGTGCAATCCCACATCCTTTACCACTTAACCTACATTTGGGGACCTTAGCCGACGGTCTGGGCTGTTGCCCTCTCGACCGTGAATCTTATCACCCACGGTCTGACTCCCAGATAAAAGATGACGGCATTCGGAGTTTGATAGTCTTCGGTAGGTGCAATACCCCCTAGGACATTCAGTGCTCTACCTCCGTATCTCTGAATCTGAGGCTAGCCCTAAAGCTATTTCGGGGAGAACCAGCTATCTCCGGGTTCGATTGGAATTTCACCGCTATCCACAAGTCATCCCCGAGCTTTTCAACGCTCGTGGGTTCGGTCCTCCACGAAATTTTACTTTCGCTTCAACCTGCTCATGGATAGGTCACCCGGTTTCGGGTCTACGTCATGCAACTAAACGCTCAGTTAAAACTCGCTTTCGCTGCGGCTGCATACTTGAAGTACTTAACCTTGCTGCATAACGTAACTCGTTGGCCCGTTCTACAAAAAGTACGCGGTCACACAAGAAATGTGCTTCCACAGTTTGTAAGTACAGGGTTTCAGGTTCTATTTCACTCCCCTCCCGGGGTTCTTTTCACCTTTCCCTCACGGTACTATGCGCTATCGGTCACCGGGTAGTATTTAGCCTTGGAGGGTGGTCCCTCCTGCTTCCCACGGGGTTTCACGTGTCCCGTGGTACTCTGGATCATATCGGAAGTCTTCTCACTTCGACTACAGGGCTGTTACCTTCTATGGCGGAGCTTTCCAAAACTCTTCGTCTGTAATAACCTCTTCCTGATGATATGTCCGCAACCCCTAAGAAGCGAACTTCTTAGGTTTGGGCTGTTCCGCGTTCGCTCGCCGCTACTAGCGGAATCGAATTTCTTTCTCTTCCTTCGGGTACTTAGATGTTTCAGTTCCCCGAGTTCCCCTCAACGAGCTATGTATTCACTCGAAGATACCATGACATTACTCATGGTGAGTTTCCTCATTCGGAAATCTATGGATCAAAGTTTACGTGCAACTCCCCATAGCTTATCGCAGCTTATCACGTCCTTCATCGGCTCCCGGTGCCAAGGCATCCGCCCTGCACCCTTAATAACTTGACCAGTTACAGTTTGATATTTTTTTATAAGGTTATCATCCTTATTTATCACATTAAGGAAATAAATGATGTCATATCATAATACATATGTAGTTTTCAAAGTACAAATGGTGGAGATGAGGAGATTCGAACTCCTGACCCCTTGCTTGCAAGGCAAGTGCTCTCCCAACTGAGCTACACCCCCATATTAAGTTTGTATAAGCTTTCAAAACTAAACAGCAGATAATTCTCCCTAGAAAGGAGGTGATCCAGCCGCACCTTCCGATACGGCTACCTTGTTACGACTTCACCCCAGTTATTGATTCCACCTTCGACGACTTCTCCCAAAAGGTTAGATAGTCGGCTTCGGGTGTCTCCAACTCCCATGGTGTGACGGGCGGTGTGTACAAGACCCGGGAACGCATTCACCGCAGCATTCTGATCTGCGATTACTAGTAACTCCAGCTTCATGTAGGCGAGTTTCAGCCTACAATCCGAACTGAGAATGGCTTTAAGGGATTTGCTCCACCTCACGGCTTGGCTGCCCTCTGTACCACCCATTGTAGCACGTGTGTAGCCCTAGGCATAAGGGGCATGATGATTTGACGTCATCCCCACCTTCCTCCAGGTTATCCCTGGCAGTCTCTCTAGAGTGCCCAACTTAATGATGGCAACTAAAGACAAGGGTTGCGCTCGTTGCGGGACTTAACCCAACATCTCACGACACGAGCTGACGACAACCATGCACCACCTGTCACTTCTGTCCCCGGAGGGAAAGAGGAGATTAGTCCTCGGTCAGAAGGATGTCAAGCCTAGGTAAGGTTCTTCGCGTTGCTTCGAATTAAACCACATGCTCCGCTACTTGTGCGGGTCCCCGTCAATTCCTTTGAGTTTCACACTTGCGTGCGTACTCCCCAGGCGGAGTACTTAATGCGTTAGCTGCGGCACCGAAGGGGGTAACCTCCGACACCTAGTACTCATCGTTTACAGCGTGGACTACCAGGGTATCTAATCCTGTTTGCTCCCCACGCTTTCGTGCCTCAGCGTCAGTTACAGTCCAGAAAGCCGCCTTCGCTACTGGTGTTCCTCCCAATATCTACGCATTTCACCGCTACACTGGGAATTCCGCTTTCCTCTCCTGCACTCAAGTCAGACAGTATCAGGAGCTTACTACGGTTGAGCCGTAGCCTTTAACTCCTGACTTGAAAGACCGCCTACGCACCCTTTACGCCCAGTAAATCCGGATAACGCTAGCCCCCTACGTATTACCGCGGCTGCTGGCACGTAGTTAGCCGGGGCTTCCTCCTCAAGTACCGTCATTATCTTCCTTGAGGACAGAGCTTTACGACCCGAAGGCCTTCATCGCTCACGCGGCGTTGCTGCATCAGGCTTGCGCCCATTGTGCAATATTCCCCACTGCTGCCTCCCGTAGGAGTTTGGACCGTGTCTCAGTTCCAATGTGGCCGATCACCCTCTCAGGTCGGCTACTGATCGTCGCCTTGGTGGGCCGTTACCCCGCCAACAAGCTAATCAGACGCGGGTCCATCCTGTACCGAAAAATCTTTGATATAAAAGTCATGCGACTCTTATATATTATCCCGTATTAGCATACCTTTCGGTATGTTATCCGTGTGTACAGGGCAGGTTACCCACGCGTTACTCACCCGTCCGCCGCTCTTCTCCGAAGAGAATCGCTCGACTTGCATGTGTTAGGCACGCCGCCAGCGTTCATCCTGAGCCAGGATCAAACTCTCAAAATAAAATTCTCCGAATTTTATATCGCCAACGAATCTTTCGCTAATACTCAAAATTCCGTTGCTCAAAATAAAATCAGTTTGTTATATCCGCTCAGATGTTATCTCAAAATATCTGGCATGGTTTGTATGGCGTTCGAACTATTTGTTCGAACTAAATATATCTGCTGTTCAGTTTTCAAAGTTCATTTAAAACTTTCGTTTTATTTTTTATTTTCTTGCCCTCTCTCAAGGACAAGTATTATAATATCAGCTTTCACACTTTACGTCAACACTTTTTTAAAAACTTTTTTTAATTTTTTCATCAACAAGTAATTTATATATTTTTTTCGATTTCTTTTAATTCTTCTATATCTAGTTTTACCAACGCTTTTAGCACTTCTTTTCTTTCTGTTTTATCTTCATATTTTTTTATAATTTTTTCTCTCAGTTCCCCCAATAAATCTACATACTCAGCAAAAGACTCATCATAAATTTCTTCTAAATCTCTTCTAATTTTTGCAGATAAAGCTGGAATTTTTCCTCCAGTAGATATTCCTATCAATAAATCTCCTCTTTTCACATAAGAAGAAACAGTAAAATCAGATAAATCTCTGCTATCTACTACATTTATCAATTTAGACTTTTTTCTACATATACAAGCAATCTCCTCATTAACCTCTTTATCATCTGTAGCTGCAACAACAATATCAAACTTATCTATATATTCCTCTTTAAAAATATCATTTATCAAATCAACCTTATTTCCAAGTTCCAAAAATCTACTATCAAATTCTGGTGCTAAAACAGTAACACTTTTTCCAAAGTCTAAAAAATTCATACACTTTCTTAAAGCTACATTTCCGCCACCAACTATTATTATTTCCATATTATCTAAATTTAAATTTACTGGATAAAACAATACATTCACCTCTTTTCAAAATTTCCCCTAAAATTATACAATCAAAACCTCATCTAGCCAATAACTTTAGTCAAAATATCATAAAGCAACTTATTAGTTTTTTTATTAATTGCCCTATCTTCTATAAACTCCGGTATTGGCTCATATGGATTCCGTTCACCACAAACATCTGCTCCTATAATATCATTATCTATCAAAAATCTCTTTAATATTCTCTCTAACAAATCTATAGACATCTTTCCCTGATTCCAATTAGTCCTAGCATAATAGTTGCTCAAAACATCCTTATCTATAGAAACATAAAGTGGAACATCATCTTTTACGCACTCTAATTTTTCCTCCGCCTTATGCCTTTCTAAATCCCTAAGACTTATACACACTAGCTTTTCAAATTTATCCTTTGCCAATCCTTCTATTTCATCTATATTCTTTTGGCTTGGACCTATCAAAATCAACTGCTCTAAATTATCATTTTTCTCTAATACTTCTCTCGCCCAATCCCCACAACTCGTAAAACTATGGAGCATCGGAACCTGCATATCATTATGATAATCAAAAAGAACAAGAGAAAACTTACAATCCAACTTTTCTACAAAAAACTCTGTCATATAATGATAATTCCCAGAATCAATAAAATGTACTCCTTTTGGACTGTATTCTTCTAATCTTCTTTTTATTTCATCAGCTGCATCATCTGTACAATACATATTTGTTCCAGATATATCAGAACAATCTATCCAATCCGTATCTTCTAAACAATTAGCAACCTTTTTAGAATACGTATTACTAAAATTTAAAACCAAATTTCTATCCTTATACTTCATTATCTATTCATCCCTTTCAAAAGCTAGTCCCCACTAGCAAAAAAAGAGGGCATAATTAATTAGCCCTCTCCCCTATATCAACTTATTATATATCAACTAAACTACTTTGTCTAATTTTAAAATAAAACCTATTAAACGTAATCTAGTTATACTTTTCAATTTCTGCTCTAAGTGTATCTATCAAATCACTTCCAAGATTATTTTCAATATCAGTCCAAACAAACTCACTTGCCTTTTTCATATCATCAACTGTTTTCTTATCAAGATTTATAATCTCGGTACCACTTTCTTTTATAACCTCAAGCCTATCATCAAGCTGATTATCTGTAGTATTTCTCGCCCATATCTTAGACTCCTCAGCCGCCTCATAAACAATTTTTTTCTCCTCTTCAGTAAGAGAATCCATAACCTTAGACGAAGCAATACAAGTAACAGGATGTATAAAATGATTAGTATTTACAAGATAATCCTGTTGCTCATAAAATCTTGGAACAATTATAGCCTCAAGGGGATTTTCCTGAGCATCTATAGTTCCTTGCTGAAGTCCTATATACACCTCAGAATAAGACATCGGTGTAGGATTTGCACCCAAAGCTTTCCAAAATTTTATATGATATGGATTTTCCATAGTTCTTATCTTTAATCCCTTAAAATCACTCAACTTCTCTATTCTCTTATTAGAAGTAGTCTCCCTAAATCCTTGATCTGCAATCCCAAGAAGCTCGACCCCCTTCTCACTATAATACTTCTTCAACTTTTCAAAAAGCTCTCCATCAAGAACCTTTCTAGCAATCTCAATATTATCAAATGCCATAGGAGCATCTAACACAGCTGCTTCGGGAATAAAAGAAACCTGTGGTGAAGTTGCCTGAAAAACAAAACTTATATTTCCTCCTTGGCAAGCCTCAAAAATTTCACTATCTCCTCCGACCTGTGAATCGCTATATGTCTCTACCTTTATCTTTCCACCAGATTTCTCCTCTACTCTCTTTGCAAAATCTCTCATAAACTTTGCTGTAACAGTATCTGCACCAGAATCACAAGCTGCATAAAGAGTAATATTCTCTCCAGTTCTAGCAGATTTTTCCCTTCTCTCTGCAGTATCCAACGAAGAACACCCTACCATAGAAAAGGCTAAAACAGATAAAACTCCCAAAGATATTAACTTTTTAAACTTTTTAGCAAATAAATTCGTCTTTCTGTTCAAAAATTTCACCTCCTAGAAACCTATAGCAGAGCCAAACTCAGCTGAGGTATGAATGTTATCAATACTAGCACCACCAAGAATGCAATTATAAATGGAATTGCACTCTTTATAATCTCTTCCATCTTTATATTTGTTATTGTACTCGCAACAAATAAATTTACACCAAGTGGAGGAGTTACAAATCCTATCGCCAAGTTGACAACCATCATAATACCAAAGTGAATTGGATCCATTCCGTAGCTCTGTACTATTGGTAAAAGTATCGGTGTCAAAATTAAAATCGCAGGTGTAGTATCCATAATCATACCTACAAATAATAAAAGTAAATTTATCAAAATTAAAAGAACAAACTTACTAGACACAGAACCTGTAATCATATCTGTCATCATTTCAGGTACCTTTAAGAAAATCAATACCCTAGAAAAAGCAGTCGCAGCTGCTATTATAAATAATATAGTAGAATAAGTTTTCACTGACTCCACTAAAACATCCCAAACATCTTTAATTTTAAGCGTTTTATACACACAAACAGAAAGTATAAGTGCATAAAACACAGATATAACTGCCGCCTCTGTTGGAGAAGCTATCCCACTATATATAGAACCAAGAACAATTATAGGACATACTAAAGCTAGAAAACTATCCTTAACTAAATTTAAAAATCCCATAGCTTTAAGACTATCTCTATACTCGTTTAATTTTTCCTTATCTTCACCATATTTCTTACAGTACATCCAAGAATAAACCATAAGTGCAAATCCTATAAGTAGCCCCGGAATTATACCTGCCTTAAACAAATCAGACACAGATGAACCTGATGCCTGCCCATAGAAAATAAACGGAATAGAGGGTGGAATTATAACACCTATCCCTCCAGCAACTGCAACAAGCGCTGTGCTGAATTCCTTCTTATAACCCGCTCTTGCCAATATTGGAATTGTCATAGCTCCTACTGCTGCAGTAGTTGCAGGGCCAGAGCCTGAAATAGCTCCATAAAACAAACAAGTACAAATAACTGCTATAGGTAATCCTGCTGTCTTATCTGATACAAAATATGCAAAGAAATCAAACAATTTCTCAGAAATCTTTCCTCTAGCCATAATATTTCCCGACAATATAAACATCGGTACCGCTAAAATAGGTAAACTATTAACTCCATTTATCATAGATCTTATAATATACTGTGCATCTGCCGGAAACCAAGGATTCGCTAAATTAGGCAATATACTAATTGAACCAAGTACTGCACCAACCGGTAGCCCAGCAATTAGCAAAAGTACAAATAAAAACATTAAAACTCCTACTGCCATAATAACCTCCTAAAAATCCGACTTTATTCTTTCATCTTTATTCTTTAAACATAATACAATTTTTTCAATTACCCTAACTATAGCTAAGCCAGAACCTACAACTACAGATAAATAGACTATATACATCGGTAATCCTAAAGCTGGACTTCTCTGCCCACTTAAAAATGAGTTTTTAACAACTAAAAATCCAAAAATAAACACCAAAGCAAAAAATAAAACCATTAAGACTCTATCTATCATTAATACGATATTTTTAAATTTTGCTGGTAAATAATCTATGAACTGTACAACTTTTAATGATGTTCCTTTATTTATACAATAAGGTACGCCTAAAAAAGCTGACCATATAAATAAATATCTGACTAACTCCTCAGACCATGTTAGTGAATTTTGGAATACATATCTAGCTATAATTTGAACCCCCAACACTAAGGTCATACTTATTAAAAGTAAAACCAGCAAAACCTCTTCAAATCTATCCGGTATTATCTTTTTCACCGCCATATCTCCTTTCAAACTTAAACAAACTACAATTTTCATTTATTTTCGCATTTTAAATTGTTAAATAAATGACTTTTTAAAACATTATAATCCCATTCAAAAATTTTTATTAATTACGCCCTTTCAAATGTATTAATTTATATCCTTCAATTTAATTCAATAAATCAATAGCACTTGAAAAGGGCGTATTCACTACAATTATATATTTTTAAGTATTATAAACTAGCGTGTACTATATTTAAAACAGTTTTTAAATCTTCAACATTTATCTGTCCTGGAGCAGATACTTTACCTACAGCTCCGAAAGTAAGTGCTGATCCAAATGCCTCTCCACTTAATCTACTTATAGCTCCTGTTCCTGCCATTGACATTGTTATTATAGGTCTATCAGCGTAGTTAGTGTACATTTCTTCAGTTGCTGCAAGAAGAGTTATCACATCTTTTTTATTCTGAGGCATAACCGCTATCTTAGGCACATCTACTCCTAATTCCTGCATTTTTCTTAATCTACCTACTATATCGTCTTTTTCTGGAGTTTTGTCGAAATCGTGGTTTGATCCAACTACTTTTACTCCATTTTCATGAGCTGCTTCTACAACAGCTTTAACATATTCATCTCCTGTAAATGCTTCAACATCAACTGCATCTACTAATCCAGTTTTTGCAGCATTTATATTTAATTCAACATATTTATCTGCTTCTATTGCCTTTTCTCCACCTTCTTTTGAAGTTCTGAAAGTGAATAATATTGGAGTTTCTCCTAAAGTTTCTCTAAGTTCTTTTAAAACTTCTTCTGTTTTTCCAAAGTCAAATATATCATCAAACCAGTCAACCCTGAACTCTACTATATCTGCTCCAACTTCATTTATTTTTTTAGCTGAATCTATTATTTCTTCTTTTGTCTTTCCTACTATCGGCACACATACTTTAGGAGTCCCTTCTCCTAATACTATGTTTCTTATTTTACAAGTATTCATACTTTCCTCCATAAATCTAACTCTATTTTTATTTTAATAACCTTATTTCCTTTTATTTATACGATATACTCTAACTATATTAATTTAAAATATATCCTACCATTTCTATGTTTGTCTATGTTTTCTT
This sequence comes from Peptacetobacter hiranonis, assembly GCF_008151785.1. Classification (GTDB taxonomy): domain Bacteria; phylum Bacillota; class Clostridia; order Peptostreptococcales; family Peptostreptococcaceae; genus Peptacetobacter; species Peptacetobacter hiranonis. Next base: position 382,310 of record NZ_CP036523.1, on the reverse strand, counting down.
TTCTACTATTTTATACTTTATTATACTAATTTTCTCTAGCTGCTTCTTCTAATTTAGAAAATCTCATATTTACTAGAAGTGCAAGTAAAACACCTATAGCTGTTATAACTATGTTCATCATCATAACTGCTTCTGGTCCACTTGTTGCACCTATTTTACCAGCAGCTGTTAATATAGTATAGTTTGATAATGATGAAGCTATCATTATTATACTTGTTATTGTTCCTTTTATTTTAGGGAATAAATCATTTACTGTAGCTGTTGCAAGTTGTAAAACACCACCTGCTGCTGAATAACCTATAACAAATGATCCTATCATACATATTGCTGGAGTTTTTATCATTAATACCGCCACTAACATCGCTAAAGATATTAATGGGTATAAGAATAAGAATCTAACTTCTTTTATTTTGTTTACAAGTATTGAAGTAAGTATTATCGCAACTATTGTACCTGCTGAGTACCATACCTGCATCTGTCCAGCATCCCGCATTCCCGCCACTTCTGTCCCAAAAGTCTGAGCACAGTTTAACCATAACTGGAATGTAGCTGTACATGTAAATCCTATAGCTATTAAAGCTAAACTTTCTTTTGTAAATTTAGTGTGTTTTATATTTTCCATAAGACCAGGAGCTTTTTCCCCTTTTTCAACCTTAGTTTCTGGAAGCTTTATTCTAGTAACTAATAAACCTATCACTACTAAAGCAACTGCACAACCTATCATAAATGTTGAGTAAGATATATTGTTTGTTGCAAATAATCCAAGAGTTATTGGTAATAATAACTGAGCTGCTGATATGAATAATTTTGTAAGCATTGTAGCAAGTCCTGATTTTGGAGCAAGTATTTCAACACATGCTGGTATTACCCCTGTATCAAGGAATGAGTTTGCTACCCCACCTAATATAGCTACTATATAAGCAACCTGAACATTTGGTGAAAATGCTAATCCTATAAAGAATATTGCATAAGATGCTACACCTATAAGAGAACATATTCTTCTTCCTAATTTATCTGATATCGGTCCTGAGAATGGAAGTGTTATAAGTCTTCCAAGGCCTAATGCTGCAGCTATCATAGTAACTGAATCTACTGATGAATTCCACTGCATAGCTAATGATTCTTTTATAACCTGCTGTCCTAATATACTACAACCTATACCATGTATAAAGTAGTTAAGATACAGTATAAATACACTTGAGTATAATTTCTTTTCCTGTGTCTGAGTATTTTCCATATTTAAATCCGTCCATTTCCTAATATTTTTTGAATCTACCCTTTTTTAGTTTTATATCTATTCCTAGTTTTTATATTTATTTCTATTTTTTATTCGTATTTTATACCTAAAGTTTCTTTCATATATTCTATTGGCATTGGCTGTCCAGTCCATAATTCAAATGCTGCTGATCCCTGGAATAACATCATTCCTAAACCATTCATTGTTTTGCATCCAACTTCTTTAGCCATTCTTAACATTTCTGTTTCTCTTGGGAAATAAACAACATCTGTAACTATTAAATCTTTTCTAAAGAATGATTTATCTGGTATATAAGTCTGTCCTTCAAGTGGTTTCATTCCCATTCCTGTTGCATTTGCAAATAGATAACTATCTTCTATTTCTTCTTTTAATTTATCTAAGTCTGCTAAATCATATAATGTAGCTTTACAATTTGTTTTTGTGTTTATTTTTTCTACAGTTTTTTCTGCATTTGACCAAAATTCATCTTTTCTATTGAATATAGATATTTCTGCTACACCATCAAGTGCTGCCTGTATTTCTATTGCTGTTGCAGCTCCACCTGCACCAACTATTGTCATTTTTTTACCTATAACATCTATATCATTATCTTTTAATGACTGCATATATCCTATACCATCTGTTATATGTCCTGTTAATTTACCGTTATCGTTTACTATTGTATTTACTGCTCCACACATTTCTGCAGCTGGTGATAATTCATCTAAATATTTATGAACTACAGTTTTGTTAGGCATTGAAACATTTGATCCTCTCATCTTTAATGCTCTAAGACCTGTTATAGCATCTTCTAAAGTATCGTTATCTACTTCAAATGCTAAGTATGCATAGTCTAAACCTAATTTTGCAAAAGCTTCATTCTGCATTGCTGGTGAACTTGAATGTCTTATTGGGTAAGCCATTAACCCTATTAATTCTGTGTATCCTGTTATTCTTTCTGCCATTTTATTTTCCTCCAAATTTTATAAAGTATATTTAAGTTTTAGTCTGTTCTATCACAGACACTTTATTTAATATTTATCAAACAACCTCTTTACCCATATTATATATACGCTCTATTAATAATTCCAATATATCTTTTAACCATTTTTGATAGTATTAAACTATCAATTATGTTATAATTAAATTATTATTAATATGATTAAATACTTAAATCCGATTAGTACTGTATTTTTTCAATCTTTTTAGTTTTAAAAATAACAATTTTTAAAAAAATCGTTATCAATACATTTTTTATTAAGGAGGGCAAAATGACATTAAATCAGCTTTTATATTTTCAGACAGTAGCAAGATTAGAACATTTTAGAAAGGCTGCTGAAGAATTAAATATTTCTCAGCCAAGTCTTAGTCATTCAATGGCGTCTTTAGAGGATGAACTCGGAGTAAAATTATTTCAAAGAAATGGAAGAAATGTCACACTTACAAAATACGGAAAGATTTTTTTAGAAAAAGTAGATTCTATATTATTTGAAATTCATCTAGCAGAAAAACAAATGAAGCGGCTTTCTGGTAATAAGGGTCATATAGATATCGCATATGTTGCTCCTCTTTCTTATATATATATTCCTAAACTAATTAGAAATTTCTTGGAAGAGGATGAAAATAAAGAAGTTACTTTTAGTTTCCACCAATGTCTAACTAAAGATATATTATCTGGAATAATGAAAGATAAATACGATGCTGGATTCTGTGCTTTTGTTGAAGACTATCAAGATAATATCGAATTTACTCCTCTTATAAAACAAGAGATGGTTCTTATAACATCTATTGATCACGAACTATCAACAAAAGATACAGTAGAATTAAAAGAGATAGAAAAATATCCATTCATAGGATATGACAAGACATCTGCACTTGGTAATTATACTAGATATATTTTAAAGAACAAATCTATACACCCTGATATAATATATGAATGTCCAGACGAAAACTCAATTGCTTCATTAGTAGCTGAGGATTTTGGAATAGCTATCGTAGCAGATATAGATTCACTTGAAAACTACAATATAAAAAAATTAAGAATAAATGGAGAAAATTTATATCATACAGTACATCTAGCATACAAAAAAGATAGTTTCCAACCAAAATCACTTAAAAACTTCATAAAATTTGTAAATACTTTTGAGCTTGAATAAAATCAAGCTCTTTTTATTTGCACATTTATATTTAAACTTTTTAATTTTATCAAAACTACTCCCCTAATCACATACAAAATATAGTCTGTTAATTTTTTAAAAATAAAATCGTTTCATTGATAGTTTTATACTATCAATTTTGAGTTTAATTAGTATTAGATTTATCATTATACCCGTTATATAATTGTCATAAAGAATTAATCATTAGTTTTTAGACATTATAATAATTTTCAAAATAGAAATTTTTTCAAAAACAACCTCTAGAGAATTTGAACACTTTTTAACAACAACTTATAAATTAAAAATTTACACAGATTATTAAAGGAGAATAAAAAATGTACAATCATATTTTTGAGCCGCTTACTATAAGAAGAATGACAATGAAAAACAGAGTTATGATGACTCCAATGGGAACAAACTACGCAGGACAGAACGGAGAAATAAACGAAAAACATATAAAATACTACGAACAGAGAGCAAAAGGTGGAACTGGTCTTATAATGGTTGAAAATGCAAGTGTTTCATCACCAGAAGGATCAAATGGAACTACTCAGTTAAGAATAGACCACGATAGCTATATCCCAGGTCTTTACAATCTTACAGAAACAGTACATAAATATGGAACTTGCATAGGTATTCAGATAAATCATGCTGGAGCATCTGCAATGTCTTCAAGAACAGGAATGCAGCCAGTATCAGCATCTAACATACCATCAAAAGACGGTGGAGAAATTCCTAGACCACTAGAAGTTGAAGAAATATACGACATAGTAAAAAAATACGGAGAAGCAGCAAAAAGAGCTCAGATAGCTGGATTTGATGCAGTTGAAATACACGCAGGACATTCATATCTTTTATGTCAGTTCCTTTCACCAGTATACAATAAAAGAACTGATGAATTTGGTGGATGTCCAGAAAACAGAGCAAGATTTGCTAAATTAGTTTTAGAAGAAGTTAGAAAACAGGTTGGACCATTCTTCCCTATATTCTTAAGATTTAGTGCAGAAGATTTTGTTGAAGGTGGAAATACTTTAGAAGATACTCTTGAACTTCTTGAATATTTCCAGGAAGAAGCAGACGTATTAGACGTATCAGCTGCTCTTAATGCATCACTTCAGTATCAGATAGATGCAAACTACATGAAAGATGGATGGAGATCTTATATGGCTAAGGCTGTTAAAGAAAAATTTGGTAAACCTTGCGTTACAACAGGTAATATAAGAAACCCAGAAGTTGCTGAAAAAATATTAGCAGATGGAGATGCAGATATAATAGGTATGGGACGTGGACTTATAGCAGATCCTGAATGGGTAAACAAGGTTGAAGCTGGTAAATTAGATTGCTTAAGAAAATGTATATCTTGTAATATAGGTTGTGCAGGACATCGTATAGGACTTAATAAACCAATAAGATGTACTATAAATCCATCAGTTATAAACGGTGAAGAATACAAGAATAAAAAAGTAGAAAAAGCTTGTAATGTAGTAGTTGTAGGTGGTGGTACAGCAGGACTTGAAGCAGCTTGTACTGCAGCAGAATTAGGATGCACAACATTCTTATTAGAAAAAAATGACCATTTAGGTGGATTATCTGCTTTAATATCTCAGATACCAGATAAAAATAGATTAGGTGATTTCCCTAAATATTTAATAAATAGAGCTAAAAAATTACATAACTTATTCATATTTACATCAAATAATGGAAATCCAGAATTTATAAAAGGACTAAATCCAGATTTAATAGTTAATGCTACAGGTTCAGCTCCTCTTCTTCCACCAATAAAAGGACTTCACGACAATATAGATAAAGAAGGCGGAAAAGTTTCTTCAATAGTAAATATGATAAACAATATAGACTCATATCCATCTGATTTAACTGGCAAAAAAGTTGCCGTAATCGGTGGTGGAGCTGTTGGTCTTGATGTTGTTGAATTCTTCGCACCAAGAGGCGCAGAAGTTAGCATAATAGAAATGATGCCATCAATCGGTGCAGGAATAGACCCAATAACAAAAGTTGATATAAACACATTAATGAATAAATACGGTGTAAACCAGATGCCTAACACAGCACTTAAAGAAGTATTTGCAGATCACTTCCACGTTGAAACAAAAGAAGGTCCTAAAGATTTATACTTTGACTACGGATTTATCTGCTTAGGAATGAAAGCTCAGACTCCAGTATTAGCAGGACTTCATGAAGCTTTTGATAAAGAAGGTGTTGAAATAATAAACATTGGGGATAGTATGCGTGCTAGAAGAATAATAGAAGGTACTTCTGAAGGTAGAGATCAGGTAATACTTGCCCTTACTAAAAAAGGTTTCTTAAAATAGATAGCAATACACTCTAAAATATATATGACCTCTAGGTAAAAGCTTCTTACCTAGAGGTCAGAAAACTAAAAAAGTTTACCATATTAAAATCCTTATATATAAACTAAAAAAAGGAAAAAAGCTACGAGTTTTCTATACTACTCGTAGCTTTTTTCTTGTTTGTTATTTTACCTATTAATAAGAATTTACTACTATACTAAAATTATAAATATATTTGCAATAATTACTTACTTCCATGCATTATATGCAGTTTTTTAACTTTATCCTCTTTAATGTATAGTTTTACTATTTAATAATAGTAATAATTATCTTTCCAAAGTATTTTGATATAAATTTACAAAATCTTATAAATAAATCTATTATATGTATTAATAAGTTAACAAAATGTATACTCATTATATATCTAAATATATAATAAACTCTATAACTTATATAAATTATAGAGTTTACTAATATAAGTTTACCTAAGTTATATAATACTTAATATTCTTTACTTTGATTTATATTTTTCATTTATAGCATAGTTTTTTATGTCTTCTCCAAAATCATTAATAAGATTAGTTATAATATCATGAAGCTCTATATACTCATTTATATTAGAAATTCCTTCTAGTTGTTCTATTCTTTCTCCATGTGCAATTTTATTTCTATTTCCTAAAAGCCTTTGATCTATTATAGCATTTTTTAACCTATATTTTGAAGAATCTACACCTATTAAAGCCATAATTTCATCTAATATTTTTGAGTTTAAATTACTCTTAGTATTTATAACGTTGTTACATGGGATATTAGATTTTTCATCTTTTTTAGAGTAAATATCTTCAATCAATTTATTATGAATTGTAGCTTTATTTGTCTCTTCAAATTTATCCAAAGAGGTTTTCATTGTAATTGCTAAAAAATTATTTTTTAATTCACTATATTTAAGCTTTAAACTAGATACATAGATAAGGTAATACTCTGATATATTTTTTATTGCGCCTTCCCAATGTGCATATAATAATGTAATTCCTGCTCTTATAGCTCTACTTTGTTCACTACGCTCTTTTGTGTTAGACATTTGTACATCTGATTTTATTGATGTTAATTCTTTTTTTCTCCAAGCTAAATCTTTATCTATTTTATCTTGTAAGTCTTCTAAATTTTTAATTTTCATAATTAAAAAATTCTTCCCCTAATTTTGTTAATTCTTTAAATCTTGGAACTGATCTAGAGCCTCTTATTGTATTATTTTTATACACATCTGTACTATAAAATTCCTTTATTTTTTCTTCTACTTCTTTATCAGAAATTTCCCTATAAATTACATCTATATTCCTAAATATTCCTGTAGCTATACCTTGAAAAGCCGATACTAAAAATGGTCCTTTATATTTTCCATCTGAATACTTTTTAAATGCATCTTCTCCTAGTATTCTATTTAATAATTCAAAAGTATTATTAAACCTTTCTTCTATTCTATCATATTCTTCTCTACTAATTTTATCCATGAGATTTAAAGTTTCTTTATCTAATAATTCTTTTAAATCTCCATATTCAGATGCTTTTTCTAATTCCATACTATCAGCGATTAACAATCTTAATAATAATTCTAATTTAAATTGTTCATCTTCTTTTCTATCACTTATAACAACACAATCATTAAAATCTTTATTTTTAACTAGTTTATTTACAAATTCATAAAAACTTTTATTTGTCATAATCATCAAACAGTTCCTTACTTCCTGATCGGATAGTTTTGAACCTCCTGTATTTAGTCTCTGGAATAGTTCATACTTTGTATTTGGATCACTTTCTTTTTTTACTATAATAATATCAATTCTTGCTCTTTTAAAAGCTAGTTTTTGTTCTTTTGTAAATGATTTTTCTATATTTTCATTTTCCCATTTCATCCCTTCAAATGATGGTAAATAATCAGTTTTTTTCAAAACTAAAGGTTCAACTAACTTCCCTTCTTCATTTTTAAAAACTCCTACAAACTGAAAAATAGTAGATAATCTCTGTACTCCATCAATAATATCCCATACACCATCATCATTTTGACTTACAAAAATAGATGGTATAGGTATATTTAACATTATAGATTCAATTAATTTTGTCTTCTGCGTTTCACTCCATCTAAATACTCTCTGAAATTCTGGGTGTATATCCATTTCTTCATCTTTATATAAATTTATTAGTTCTCCAATAGACATTTGATATGCATCCCTAAATATTTTGCTAGAACGTTCTACAATTTCCTCTTGTAATCCCATTTTTCTCCATCCTCCATTCACTTATATCAAAATTTTTTATATCATTAGCAGTTATTCTTAATGATGTACCACTTATACTTATACCTATTTTTTTTACATACTCAAAAAAACTTTCGCTTTCTAAAATTTCTTTAGCTTGTTTTAGTGTCATATCCGATTTAGGAATAATATAAATACCAGAATATGGAATAGTATTTTCATCAAGTTCATAAACTTTAACTTTATTTGTAACAATAAATGACAATAGTAATTTCTTTTGATTTAAATTTTCTAATGCCTGTGTTCTTCCATATTCAAACCATTCACTTGATTTATCTGAATTTCTTTTTTCTAATTTATTTTTATATTCATATAGATAATTTGCAATGCCAGGGTATAATTTTTCGAATGATTTCTTATCAAATCTTTTCAGACCATTGACCGTATATTCATAAGGAAATATTATTAATTCTTTATTATTTTTACTTAACGTTCTTGGGCTAGCAGCTTTTTTTATTAATTTTTTTTCTAATTTATTGTTATCTACTAAAATAAATTTATCATCTTCATCATATTTCTTAATAACAAATGCTTCATTCAATAAAGTTGCTACACTTGCTGACGCTAAAAAATAATCTGAAAACAAAACTTTATTCAATTTTTTACTATTATTTTTTTCAAATATCCATTTATCTCCAAGAGAACTTTTGCTTATTAATAATTTTCTATTTTTTTTAATATCGTAATACTCTATTTTTTGACATATATTTTCTTTATTTTCGCAAACAACTATTGCAGACGATGTAAGTACATTTTTAAAAATTTTTTTAGTTGTATAGTCAATTATTTTTATTATTTTAGATTTAATCATACTTCTCAAATCATTTGCAAATACATTTTTAAATATATTTGTTGGAATTAGATATACCAATTTTCCTTTTTTATTTAAATATTCTAAACTTAATTCTATAAATGGATAACAATAATCGAATTTTCCTTTTTTGCACGAATTAAAATTTTCTCTAATAAATATTCTATTTTCTTTACTTATATCTGCATAAGATATGTATGGTGGATTTCCAACAATATAATCAAATTTTTTATTTATCTTTAAATCTAAAAAATTCCCTTTTATTATATTCCATTTTACATTGTATATTTCAAATGATTGAGCTAAACTTTCCAAGTTTTCTATACATTTTTTATAATTTAACTCGTCAATCTCTACACCTATAAAATCATTTTCTAAGCCCATTTTAATTTTATCTAAACTTACATTATTTTTTTTACAATCTAAAATATATCTGTATACCGCTAAACATAGAATATTTCCTTGACCACATGAATTTTCTAAAAATGTTTTACCATATAAATTTTTTATATACCCTGCTTCATCTAACATATTTTCTGCGATATCTTTTGGTGTAAATACCTTACACTTATTGTTAATCATGAATAACTATTACCTTTCTAAGATTTAATTTCTTTTAATATTATATTATTTTCTAAATCATCAATATTATAAATATGTTCCATAATATCAAATGTTTCTCTAAGATTTTCTCTCGCTGATTGCCAGCCTAAACCATCTGTAAACCAAACAAATTTAAATCCTTCTATTTCTTCTGCTTCCTGAGCTATCATCTTATAACTTCTTGCTGTTTCATTTAACTTCGATCCCTGACTTGCATAGAAATTAGTTTCTATTGCATAAATTGTACTCTCTGTCTTTATCACAAAATCGAATCTTTTTACAACCTTGCCTTTATTAGATAATACTGATAAATCTAGATTCCACATTTTTTCCATTTCAGTTGTTTTTAACTCTTTAAAGTAGTTTACATCTTTTATAAACCCAGCTTTTTTTATATATCTTTCAACAAGATCTTCCATCTGGTGTCCGCCTCTATTTTTTCTACCATTAGAATCTAGACCTGTTTCTACACCATATACATAATCCACTAAGTTATTAACTATGTGATTTTGAAGCATATCAAATAAACCAGTTTTTTTCATAAATATCTTGTACTGTTCTACACTCTGATTTATATTTTTAAAATTGTAATCAAATGCTCCATCTTCATCTTGAGCATATAGTTCATCAGCTCTAACAGCTAATAATATTGGGATACATTTCAATGTTTCTGGATACTTACTTACAATTTTTTCAAAATCACTTTCTATATTTTTAGAACCTACTAAGGAATTAAGTATATTAAGCTCTATTTTTATATCACCAATATTTTTTTTAACTTTCTCAAAATCTACATAATAATCATAACTTGATATGCTTTTTCTAAACTTACTTCTCCATAAATCAAAATCTCTACCCTTCATAATCCTCTTTCTCCAATCTTTTTTTAGTTATATTTAGATATTCTATTTCATTATCTATACCGATAAATTTTCTTCCATATCTTTTTGCTATAACTCCTGTTGTTCCAGAGCCACAAAAAGGATCTAGTATTATCTGATTTTCTTCAGTAGAAGAAATTACTATTCTCTCTAATAAATATTCTGGCTTTTGTGTTGGATGCTTTCCTTCTGACTTTTCGCTTTTTTTAGTTAAGCTACCAGTCCAAACATCCTTCATTTGTTTCCCACCATTCATTTCTTTCATATCATTATAATTAAATAAATGCTTACTTTTTTTATCATTCTTCTTTGCCCATAAAACAGTTTCTGTAGAATGAGTAAAGCATCTACATGCTAGATTTGGTGGTGGATTAGTCTTTTGCCATGTTATATTATTTATTATTTTAAATCCTTCTTGTTCTAAAGCCATTCCTATTGAATATATATTATGCATTGTTCCTGAAATCCATATTGTTCCATTTGGTTTTAAAACTCTTTTACACATTTTTATCCATTTTCTATTAAATTTATGCTTCTCAGAAACACTATTTCCAAGATTTAAAGTATCCCAACTTCCTTTATTTACAGATACCATTTTTCCACCACTACAAGTAATCCCATTATTACTTAAAAAATATGGCGGATCTGCAAATATCATATCAATACTTTCTTTTTTTATTTTAGAAAGTATTGAAAAAGTATCCCCTAGTATAAGTTTACTTTTTTCATCCTCATAATATATTTCAACTGATTTAGATATTATTTTTTCTTCCATTTTTCTAGTAATTACAAATAATTACTTCCTCCCCTTTTCGATTTGATGCATCAGAATTTATCATTCTTTTTACACTAACAACATCTATTCTATATCCTTTATTTGAATACAACTCATTTATAAATTCCGTATTGTGATTAGTCAACATACAATAACATCCTCTTTCTGTTAATTCATCATATAATTGCGCTAATCTCTTATGACTTTCTACATCAAACCCTTCTTTTGTGTATGCTTCAAATGAAGTTGGATTTAATGGAGCATAAGGACTATCAAAGAATATAAAATCTCCTTTTTTAGCATCCTTACAAGCTTCTTCAAAATCACCTTCTAATATATTTACTGTTTTTAAAAATTTTGCAGTTTCTCTAACAGCTTCTTCCTCTATAGAAGTTCTTCTACTTTTATTGTAAGGTACATTAAAAAGACCTTTTTTATTTACTCTATATAAACCATTGAAACAATGTTTATTCATAAAAGTAAATAATGCAGCAAGTTCTAAATCGTATTCATTTTTTAGTAATTTATCATTGTATTTTTCTCTGATATCTAGATAGTATTCCTTACCATCTTCCCACATTTCTGAATCTAGTTTATTTACTAATTCTATAAATTCTTCAGTATTATCTTTAACTTGTCTATATACATTAATCAGTGATGTATTTATATCGTTTATTGTAGCTTTTTCTGGTTGTAACTCAAATAAAACAGCACCTCCACCTATAAATGGCTCGTAATAATCATTATATTCTTTAGGCATTCTCTCTTTTATCTGATTTAATAATTGTCTTTTTCCTCCTGCCCATTTTAAAAATGGAGCTACTTTCACATTATTGCTCATACTTTATCCTTTCTTTATTCTCAATCTATAGAACAATTATAGATTGAAAAAAAGAAAAAAACAAGTTAACACAACTTTTGACATATTATTCATGTTTATTATCATTTTCTAAATACAAATAAATATTCATGCTCTAGCAATAAGAAATTTCTTTCAAAACTTTTCTTAATCCAATAATCTGTACTTTTACAATTATACTGCTCCTTTATGATTATTTCCTTATTAATAAATCCTACATTTTTGAAAATATTCATAACTTCAAATCCTAATGGTATAACATTACCATTTTTTCTGATATCACCCATAAGAATTGCACAATATTTTCCCTTTTTTAAAACTCTATAACTCTCTTTTGCTACTTTCTCCATCTCTTTTAAAAAACTTTTATAATCTAATAAAGAAATATCTTCAACAATATCTTTACTGTATTTTATTGCATCTGCGTAAGGTGGATGTGTACAAATAAAATCAATTTTTTCATCTGGTATAAAATTTAAATTTCTAGCATCCCCTCTTCTCAAATATACTTTGCTTGAATTCTTGTATTCAAAATTTGTACTAGACCTACATAGAGCTAATGCTTGAATATTTACATCTACACCTATAATATTTCTACCTAACAATTTTGCTTCTATAAGAGTTGTTCCTCCACCAGCAAATTGGTCTAATATCATATCTCCTTTTTTTGAATATCTTAAAATTAAATTTCTTGGAACATAGGGTGAAAAGTTTCCCCTATATTTTGGAGTATGTGTAGCCCAACTACCTCTTTCAGGAAATATCCATACAGTTCCTGTTTCAAGTTTAAAATTACTTGGTTCCCAATTTATCATAGTTCTCCTCCTTCCTTCTATTTAATATTTTTGACAGTTTTTTTATTATTAATAACCTCCACACAAAAAAAGAAAACAGAGCCTATCTCTAGACTCTGTTTTCCCAGTTTAGTATGTTTGATTGAGGATTTATTTCATCGTTCTAGACTTTGTTCCCTCAGAATACACAAGAGAACTCATCTGAACTGCACTGTCTTCATCTCCAATACTCATAGTATAACTACCATCCTTTTCAATTCCCTTGCAACTAACAAGCACAGAATTGAAAGACTTCTTAGAAGTATACGAAACTAGCTCCTCACCACTACTATCTTTCAAGCTAATCTTCGTACCTTTTTCCTGAGTATCATCTTTATTTATCATAATCGCACCCTGTGTAGAATCGTCACCAAAGTTCTGACTCATCTCTGACATTCCAACAGCTACAAATGTACCACCTGTTATCTTTGCATCTCCAGAATAATCTAGGGCTGAATTTCCGCCATTTTCAGATCCTGAAACATAAGTTGTACCACCTGTCACAGTTAAATCCCCATTGGCATCTATCCCATCTCCAGCAGCATTTATATCTATATTTCCACTAGAGATAGTTATACTTCCATTAGTTGCTTCATTCATTCCACCTTTATTTTCAAAAGGCTCTACTGTTCCACTGTCGTCATTTCCACCAGCTGCATTAATACCATCATCGTCAGCTACAACAGTTATTTTTCCGCCTTTTAACTCTATATCTAAACCTTCTATCCCTTCATAACTCTTCGTTATATTTATATTTCCGTTAGTTATTTTTGTTGTTTCCTCTGCATGAACAGCATCATCTCCTGATTTTATACTATATGCTCCATTAGTTATTGTGACATCCTTATTTGAGTGAATTGAATCATCACAAGAATCTATATTGTATGTACCTCCGTTTAAAACAAGATTTGTTTCTGCTTTTAATCCCTTCATGCTGTTTGTACTTTCTTCAGTACTTGAGTTTTCCGTTGTGTTAGTATTCTCACTTTTGTTGCTAGTATTTTCGTTTGAAGTATTTCCACTTTCACTTGTGCTATTCTGCTGAGAAGATTCTCCTTCTGGTTTAGTTGGTGGTTCTCCATTTTCATTGCCTGATGGAGGATTGCCTATTGGTTTTTCCCCATCTCTACTTGGCATTTTAGGACGTTCTCCAGATGGTTTTTCTCCTTCAGGAGCACCTCCACGTTTTGATGCTGCTTTTGCACTTCCTCCGCCTGTTGTTACATCAAATGTTCCTCCATCTGACTGTATTGCACTACTTGCATCTAGTGCATCGTATCCAGCAGTTATATTAAATTCTCCATCTGCTACATATATATATCCCAGTTTTGTATCATCTGTATTTTCTGAGTGAAGTCCGTCTTTTCCAGATGTTATACTAAATTTTCCATCTGCAATTCTTATACTATCGTTAGCTGATAGTCCATGTGATGCTGCATTTATGTTGTATGTTCCACTAGTTACCACTAAATCATCCTTTGATACTATTCCATGACCTGATTCACTTTTTACAGTTAATATTCCTGTTCCATTAAGTGTTAAATCGTCCTTTGAAAATATTGCTGCATCAACATTATCTTCACTAGTTTCATATTCCCCTGTAGATGTAAGTGTATTTGTAGTTTCATTAGCCAATGTTAGAAATACTTTATCCGCCTGTTTTACATATATAGGAGCTGAACCTTTACAAGATATATTTGCTCCATTTAATACTATCTGTAGTTTATCTGTTTTTTCTGAATCAACTATTATTTTTCCATTTTCTAAATCTCCACTTACAATATACGTTCCTTCATTTTTTATCGTAACTGTTGTCCCATCTATTGAAACATCATCTGAGTCAAAAGTTGCCGTAGTTTTGTTTAATTCTATTTTTGACGAATTTTCTTCGTCGTATCCTACTTCTTTATCGCTGTCGGTAAACATCTCAGATACATTTATTTCACTTGCAGTTGCTACTGCTGTTTTTGTTTTCTCTTCAGAATCTTCTGCGCTATTAGTGCATCCAGAAAGAGAAACTACTATCGCAACTGCTGTTAATAGCGACATTAGTTTCTTATTCATAGTCATCCCCCCTTTAATATGCCTACAGTTCCCCTATTGTAGTCACCTGTTTTGACATACATATTTCTAAATTACCATTTCTGCATCTTAATTTATCTATTAATTCTTTTTCAGACATCCCCTTTTTCATGCTTATATCGTATGTCAATCTAAACAAGCTTCCCATGTTAGTTGTCTTTACCCGTACCAATTCATATTCATCTGTATATTCTTTAAATATCCCACCAAAAACTCCTGGGTAGTCTAAATCCTCTGGTATTGTTATTGTAATAGTCTTGTACTTTTCGTTTTTTGTGTTTCCAAAGTTAATAGATGAGTATATCATTTCCACTGCTCCTATTATTATCGCAAATAGGAAGGCAAAACCAATATATCCCATTCCTGTTATTAGACCAGCACCCATTGCGATAAATATAGCACCAATTTCCTTTGCTGTTCCAGGAACTGATCTAAATCTTACCAAACTAAACGCCCCTGCTACTGCTACCCCTGCTCCTACATTTCCGTTTACCATCATAATTATCACACATACCACTGTTGGTAGTATTGCTAATGTGGCTGCAAAGCTTTTAGTATATTTTGTTTTGTACATATAAGCCAAAGTTAGTATAATCCCTATTACTATCGATGCACCTATGCAAATTAAAAATTTTGATACAGCTAGAGTTTCCGTTACCCCACTGCTAAATATCCCTATAAATAATGCGTTCATATATCTTCCCCTTTTTATTTCCTTTTTTTAGTTTTTTATCGTTCAAATTTATTTTACAATCTTTATATCCCTAGTTTTTATAGTCATTTTTTAGTTACATAATCCCAATTTTTAGGCTGCCTTCTTTTCTCCAAATATTCTTCTATATGCAAATCCGTATTTTGAAAAAGTAGCCTTGTATATTTTTTCTTCTGTTAGAAAGTCTGTCATCCAAACTGGAATTCCTCCAATTGTCTTTACTTCCATCAATGTATATCCTTCCTCTAATAGTGCATCTCCGTATATTTCACTACATAGAGATAAGTCTTCCTTTCTCCAAAGTATATTCTCATCAAATGTTACTCTAAAATCTCTATTTCCAACTTCATAGAATGCTTCTCTATCATATGTTATCAGTGCCGATGGTCTAATATCTTGGTAGTAGTCTAAAAAGTAGTCTATCTCATTTTTTATCTGAGATTTTTCAATATCTTTGTCGTTTCTACAACAGATATAGTTCATAGCCTCTTGTTCTGTCATATTTATTCTTCTTTTGTACACAACTTTTTTATATTTTTTCTTTAACTCTACAAATATTTCATCGTCGTGTTCTACCTTTTTGTAGCTCCTTATTCTTAGTTTTTCTCTGTATACTGGTTTTTCAATAGATGCTCTTATAATTCTATATGTTGGAGTATCGAAGTATAGACTTCGTATGGTACTTCTTCCATAAGAATCTTCCTCCATATAATTTAACATCAGTTTTTTTAGTCTTTCCTTTTGTTCTCTATTTAAGATAAATTTCATCTCATATCTTTTAAATATATGCTGATATTCACTCATCTATTTTCCTCCTTTCTTTTATTTTATGGGTATAGTATATTCAGCGAACCTTAAACAAACTTAAAAGTTTTTAAATTTATTTTATTTTTTATACTACCTCATCAAAATGCCTTGTTTTCAACGTTTTTAAAAATAAAAAAATAGCGAATCTATCTAGATCCACTATTTTTTCTCTCTTAAACTTAAATTGTTATATTTATTTTTAAGGATTTTCCATCCTCTGTCTCAGCGTTTATTTTTCCTTTATGGGCAGAAACTATTGCACTAGCTATTGAAAGCCCTATTCCATATCCACCAGTTTCTGAATTTTTTGAAAAATCTGCCCTATAAAATCTTTCAAACATTCTCTCTGTGTCCTCTTTTGTTATACTTTCAACTGTGTTATATACAGATAGATTGATTTTTCTTCCTGATTTTCTTAGTTTTACAATTATAGTTCCATTTTCGTCTGTATATTTTATCGCATTATCTAATAAAATTGATGTAAGCTGTCTAATAGCTTTTTCATCACCATTATAACTAAGATTTTTTTCAATTTCTGAAGTTAATTCTTTTCCTTTTATCTCTGCCATTCCCTTAAATACATCGCACTCTTCTTCTACAACATCAGATATAGGGAAATCATTCATCTCAAACCGACTTTCCTCCTCCATTCTAGAAAGAGAAATCAAGTCTGCTGTAAGAGAAGAAAGTCTTTTTACCTGATTTTTTATACTTTCTGTCCACTCACTTGCTCCATTTATCATCTCAATTACTTCTGTGTTTGCATCTATTATTGTAAGTGGTGTTTTTATTTCATGCCCTGCATTAGTTATGAATTGTTTCTGCTTTGTATAACTTTCCTCTACTGGTTTTAAGATAACCTTTGATGCAACTACAATTAGTGCAGATACAGCCAATAACCCTATTGCAGATACAATTACACTTATTACTATAAATGATTTAAATCCATCTAGTTCCCTTGTACAATCTAAAAATGTTATTATAGTAGCTCCATCCTTTTCAGATTTTAAGAATCTATAATTTCCTTCAAATCCACTACTTTTATTTCCATTGTATATTTCCTTAGCATACTGTACTGCACTTTCTGTATCTATAGCAGCTATTTTCCCCGTATCAGACCTTTCAACAATACCATTTGCTCCTATTACGACAGAGAAATATCTCGTTTCGTATGGAGTTTCTGGCGAGAATTTTATCATATCCCTTTTGCCAAAATCATCTTTTTTTCCCATTTCAAATTTTGGTTTTCCAAAAGGCATTTTCCCATCATTTTCGGCAATTAGACTCAACATTCTATCCGCATCATTTTCTATTCTATGATAGTTCATAACATGTATTCCAGATATTATTACAGACAAAACTATAAATGTCGACAACACAGAAACTGCTATAAATTTTTTCCTTAGTTTTCCAATCATTTTATATTCTCTCCGTCCTATTTACTATCATTTTCAACTAATTCAAGGGAATATCCAAGATTTCTATTTGCTTTTATTATAATATTTGCATTTAGTGAAATTAGTTTTTTTCTTAGGTATGATATATACACCCAAACAACATTATTTTCCATATCGCTGTCGTATCCCCATACTTTTTCTATAAGTTGCTCAGTAGATACTATGTGTTTAGGATTTCTCATGAAAATCTCCATCATCTGATATTCTTTATTTGTTAGCCTAAATTTTCCATTTGGGGAATACATTTCAAATGTTGTTGTATCCAAAGATACGTTACCAACAGTTATTATTGAAGTATTACTTACAGATTTTTCTCTAGTTAAAACTCTAAGTCTAGCAAGTAATTCCTTAGCTGAAAATGGTTTTGTTAGATAGTCATTTGCACCACTATCCAATCCCAGTACCTTGTCATCCACTTCAGATTTTGCAGTAAGCATTATTATAGGTACATCAATTCCTTTTTCTCTTACAGTTTTTAAAGCAGTTATTCCGTCCACTTTTGGCATCATTATATCCAAAATAACTGCATCATATTCACTGTTTTCCATGTAGTAGATTGCATCTTCTCCGTCATAAACCGCATCTACAGAATATCTATTACTTTCCAAAATAGCTTTTAATGCTTTTGATAATTCTTTTTCGTCCTCTGCTAATAATAATTTCATTTTTTTCACCGTCCGTAAGTTTCAAGTTTTTTCTTATATTATACTCTCGAAACTTAAAATATAACTTAAAATTTTAATGGCTCAATTTTATCTTCTTCCGTAATCTCTCTAAGCACCCTGCAAGGATTTCCAACAGCAATCACTCCACTTGGAATATCTTTAGTCACCACGCTGCCCGCACCTATAATAGTCCCATTACCTATAGTAACTCCACCACAAACTGTAGAATTTGCTCCAATCCAAACATCATCGCCAATCGTTATCGGTGCAGATGTACCAATACCATATGCTCTTTGTTCAGCATCTATTGCATGACCTGCACAAGCTAAACAAACCCCTGGCGCAATAAACGCATTCTTTCCAATATTTACAGGAGATGTATCTAAAATCACGCAATTGTAGTTGATTATTGTAAGTCCATGTGTATGTATATTAAACCCGTAGTCACATCTAAAAGATGGCTCAATAAATGTAAGTGGATGACAAGTTCCAAAAAGATTTTGAAGAATCTCAGCTCTCTTTTCTGGCTCATCAGGTCTGCTCTGATTGTATTCCCAACAAAGATTCTTTGCTTTTATCTGTAATTCATTTGGCATATCTCTATGATCTGAGCAGTACTTTTGTTGTGTTTTCATTATCTCTAACATATCCATTTTTTTCACCTCTTAACTTTATTTACTAAAATTATAGCACACTAAAATTTCTCATATAATATATTAATTTTTTAATAAAAATAAATTTATTGTCAATAATTATATTTAGAAGATAAAAATAAACTAATTTGACAATATGTTATATATAACATATAATTTCATATATGGTATATATAACATATCACAGGAGGAAAAATGGATATTTTTGAAGTAGAATTTTTTGAAAAAGACGATGGAAGTTTTCCAGTAGAAGAATTTATTCTAAGTCAAGATATTAAAATGAGAGCTAAAATTTTTAGAAATCTTGAATTATTAGCATCTCATGGAGATATGTTAAGAGAGCCATATTCAAAATCTTTAGGGAATGGAATTTTTGAAATTAGAACTAGAGTTAAATCAGATATAACAAGAATCTTATATTTCTTTGTCTTGGGCAAAAGAATAATTTTAACTAATGGATTTGTCAAAAAAACACAAAAAACTCCTCAAAAAGAAATTAATCTTGCCTTAAGTAGAAGAAATGAATATTTTAATCGTGAGGTGAATTAATAATGTCTAAAAATTTTAGAGAAACATTAAATAAAGAATTAAAAAATCCGGAATTCAAAAAGGAATGGGATTCTCTTGAACCCGAATATCAGATTGTAAGAGCTATCTTAGAATCTAGAAAAGAAACTGGAATAACCCAAAAACAACTAGCAGAAATAACTGGAATTAATCAAGCTGATATAAGCAGATATGAAAATGGAAGTGGAAATCCTTCTTTAAAAACATTAAAAAGACTTGCTGAAGGAATGGGAAAAACTTTAGAAATAAGATTCTTATAAAAAAATGGGCTACTGTATTAATATTTTCTAATACAATAGCCCTATTTTTAATATATAACCTCTATTAACTTTTCATACAACTCAGTATTATCATACATACCATCAAATTCACTCGCTCCCACTCCTTCTGCAAATACAGCCATTGGAGCTGCAGTATGTGAAAACGACGTAAACCCTACTCCACTCTTTTGAGCAAGTATTCTCGCAGCTTCCACAGTTATAGGTTCATGACTTCCATACAACGTACTTTCTTCCTTTGTTCTATTCTTTGAGCTTTTTTTAATAGTTAACTCATATGCATTTTTTAACCTTTCATATTCAGATTTACTAAGTTCCAAGCTATTTTCGTCTGAATGTTTGTGATCATCATCAGAATCCTCTTTTGCTTTTTCTTCCTTAAATACTAAAGGTTTCTTAAGTCCAAATACATACTTTATATCTTTTAGTACTTCTTTAAAATCAGTTTTTTCCTTTTTATATTTAGAAACATACTCCTCATTGAATCTATCACACGAAATCTTCTGTAATCCTAGATTTTCAAGGTGTGTGTCGTATTCTGAGTTTGAATTTCCTATTGCTAATCCACCTGTTTCATGGTCACCAGTTACAATTATTAAAGTTTCATCTTTGTGATTATTATAGAATTTAAGCGCTTCATCAACTGCATTGTCTAAGTCAATAGTTTCATGAAGTGCTGATGCTGCATCATTTTTATGACAAGCCCAGTCTATTTTTCCGCCTTCAATCATCATGAAAAATCCTTTATCTTTTTTATCTTTATCAGATAAAAGATCTATTCCTTTTTTCACATAATCTGAAAGAGAATATAACTCCTCTTCTCCATTTTCCTGTTCATATCTTTTGTCTATACTGTACTTCATGGCATCTGTTTTTTCTCTATCATCAGATATTACCAAGTACTTTTCATCATTTGAAGAATTTTCTTTTTTAGAATTATTTCCCAACTTTTCAAACTCTTCCTCACTATCAGCCACAGTATATCCTTTTTCCTCGGCTATTTTTTCAAGACTCTTCTTATCTCCATTTTCTCCTTTTTTATCCTTAAAATCTCCACCTGCAAAATAGTCAAATTCTGTATTTAACATTTCTTTGCCTATTTCATAGTATCCTTTTCTAGATTCCCGATGGGCAGAAAATCCAGCCGGTGTAGCGTGATTTATATTCACAGTTGTAGCAATTCCAATCTTATATCCATCTTTTTTTAATTTCTGTGTAATTGTTTCGTATTTTTCTTTTCCATCTTCACTTACATTTATATTTCCACTTTTAGTTTTTTCTCCAGTAGCCATAGCAGTTGCTGTAGATGCTGAATCTGGAATTAGCGATGTCTTATCTTGATTTTGTATAGTTCCATTTGTGCTCAGTTTCAATATATCTAGTCCATTATTTCCCGTTTTCTTCAGGTAATAATCTGCTAGTTGCAGCTGAGAATAGCTCATTCCATCACCTATAAATAAGAATATATACTTTGGCTTTTTACCACTGTATTTTTCTTTAGATGTCGTTATTTCAACTGTTTCACTTTTTAACTCAGTGTTATTTATATCATTGTTTTTAGTTTTAATATTATATCCAAACGAAAAACTTGCTATTAGAGAAATAACAACCGCAAATACTACTATTATTTTTTTATTTTTCATAATCCACTCCAAAATATTATTTTGTAGCTATTTTTTATCATTTATAATCTTTCTAAATCCGCTTTAATATTGCTTCAACTGGACAGACTTCTACACAGTTTCCACAGCTTAAGCAGTTTAAGTGATTAATTTTAACCTGATTCCAGTTCTTCTGATCTTCAACTATGCAATTTTGAGGACAAACTTCTATACATCTTCCACAGTTTATACACTTATCTGTTACAAAATATCCTTTTTTCTCCTTAGATTCTCCACCAAAAGAAAACTCGTGTCTTTTTATTGGTCTTGTTCTTAAATCAAAGCACTCACCTACACCTTTTTCTACCTTAAAAACTGTAAGATTCATTTTTGATTTTTCTGTTGGGTATATTTTTTTCATATACTCATTTTTAGAAAATAGGTATCCGATTTTTTCTGGCCCTAATTCTTTTACATTTCCCCTTATATTTATTGAAACTCTTCCTAATGTAGAGTTCCCCTTCATAGCACTTAGAGCTACATTGTTATTTTCCTTAAGTCTTTTATAAAATCCTTTCCCCCTAGATGTTAGGAAGTATAATCCACTTTCATCGTAATCCATTATATCTATTGCACATGTAATTGGCCTATTTTTTTCGTCTACTGTCGCCATTATTATCGAATGTATTTCTTCTACTATATATTTAAAAATTTCTTCTGCTTCTTTCATATTTATCCCCACCTTTTGTTTTATTCTGATAAATATATTATATAATATATGACAAAAAAATCTCCTCTTTGATGTATATTTTTTAATATTTCTTAAGAAAGTTCTAAATATATTTTATCTATTCAAATTTTATTTATTTAGAGATATAATTAAAACATAAAAAATACTTTAAAAACATATTTTTTTAAAGTATAGTCTACACCGTTTAGATAGGAGATATTTTTATGAAATCAAATAATTTTTCTAAAATAATGGTAATTGGTTTTAGTGGTTCTGGAAAATCTACAATTTCAAAGATGATTTCTGATATTTTAAATATTCCCGTTCTATATTTGGATAAGGTTCATTGGCTACCAAATTGGATTGAAAACGATGCAAAAACTGAGTGTAAGATTGTATCCAGTTTTTTAAAAGATAATGATAGTTGGGTAATCGACGGAAATTATTCTCATATGTCGTACAACGAAAGATTAGAATCCGCTGATTTGATTATTTTTATGAATTTTAATAGGTTTAATTGTTTATTTAGGGCCTTTAAAAGACTTTTTGAAAATAGAGGAAAAACTAGGGAGTCTATGGCAGATAATTGTATAGAAAAGGTCGATTTCGAATTTATAAAATGGATTTTATGGGACTCTAGGAAGAAATCCCAAACTGATAATTATAAATACGCTTTTGAAAAGTATGGAGATAAAGTAATCATTATAAAAAATCAGAGAGAGTACGATAATTTTATAGATAATTTTAAAAGTAAGTATCAAGTTTTTAAAGTCTAAAAAAGAGCTAGTCTACGTTGATTAGCTCTTTCTTCATATATTCTTATATATTCTTTTATTAATTTTTATATGTTTTTTAGTTCATCTCTTGAAGGAATTGATGTCTGTGCACCCTTTTTTGAAACAGCTATTGCAGCTGCACTCTGCCCAAAATCTATAGCTTCTTCTATGCTTTTTCCTTCATTTAATGCAATTACAAGACCAGCAGTAAATGTATCTCCTGCTGCTGTTGTATCTACAACTTTTGTCTTTTTACAATCAAAGCTTTTTAAATTTTTTCCGTCATGCATTATTGCTCCATCTCCACCAAGAGTAGATATAACATAATCTACGCCTGTTTTATGAAGTTCTGTTACAGCTTCTTTGTATTCTTTAATATTGTTTAATTCTTTTCCAGTTAATGTAGCTAATTCTAACTCATTTGGCTTAATTATATAGCAACCTTTCCAAAGATTTACGTCTGGATTTTTTATCGCTGGTGCTGGATCTATTATCACTTTCTTTCCTTTTGATACAGCTATATTTTTTACGTATTTTACGGTATCTACTGGTACTTCAAGCTGCATAACAATATACTCTGAATCGTCAATTAACTCCATATTTCTATCAATCATATCCCTATCTACAACCGCATTTGCACCAGAGATTACAGTTATACAGTTTTGACCATTAGCATCTACATATATGTACGCCTGACCTGTGACATTTTCCTTTATACTTTCTATTCCTCTTGTGTCTACATTTACACTTTTTAGATTGTTTAATAGAATCTGTCCTGCATCATCATCTCCAACTGCCCCAATCATAGCCACATCTCCACCAAGCTTTCCTATTGCATATGCTTGGTTTGCACCTTTTCCACCAGGTACTTTTTTAAGGCTTTTTCCAAAAATTGTTTCTCCAGCTTTTGGCATATTTTCTACTTCTATTACATAATCTAGGTTAAGACTTCCAACTACTAAAATTTTGCTCATCTGTATCACCCTTTTCTTATATTTTTTAGAGTATTCTTTTTTATTATTATAATATATAATCTCTAAAAATATCGATTTTAGACAATAAAAAAGAGATATCTCATCTGAGATATCCCTTTATTTTAGGCTATATTATTTTGTATCTTATAAGCTGTATGCTGCTTCGAAAGCTTCCCACATTGCAAAGCTTGCCTGTCTAGCTCTCTTAGCATCCCCAACAACGTGTACTTCTGGAACGAATTCTTTTATCTGTTCAGATATTGGATCGTAGTTTCTAGAACCAAGTCCGAATAGTATGTAGTCGAATCCTTTTAACCATTCTTCTGCACCGTCAGCTCTCTGAACTTTAACGTCGTGGTCAGTTACTTCTAATATTTTAGTATTTACATTTATATGAACACCTTTGTTTTTAAGTTTTCTTATTAATGGAGTTCTATTTGGAGCACATACTCCTGTTAATAACTGTGGTAACATTTCTACTAATGTAACATCTACATCACCGATACTAGCATCAAATCCTCTAGTGAATGCGTTTGGTCTAGCGTTTTCTAATACTGTTTCTGCAGTTTCACAAGCAACAGCTCCTCCACCTAGTACACAAACTTTTCCTTTTGGTATAACGAATTTTCCTCTTAAGAAGTCATGAGCTGTAAGAACTGGGTAGTCCTGAGTTCCTTTTATTGGTGGAACTAATGGTCTAGCACCTGTTGCAACTATAACTGCTTCTGGAGCAAATTCTTTTATGTTTTCTACTGTAGCTTCTTTTCCTAATACCATTTTAACTCCAGCTTTTTTAGCTCTGTAGTTTAAGTGAGATAACCATTTAGTCATTTCCTGTTTACCTGGAGCTACTACTGCTAAGTTTATCTGTCCACCTATCTGAGTGTCAGCTTCCCAAAGTGTTACATCATGTCCTCTTTCAGCTGCTGTAACTGCTGCCATCATACCACCAGGTCCAGCACCTACAACTAGAACTTTTTTAGATTTTTCAGCTGGAACTTCTGGATAATCATATTCGAATCCAACTCTTGGGTTTATATGGCAACGACACTGAGGTCTATCTGCAGTACGGCTTATACAGCTTCCTCCACAGCTTGCACATGGAGTTATTTCATCAAATAAGTTTTCTTTTGCTTTATTACATAAGTCTGGATCTGCTAATAATGGTCTACCTATTGATACCCCATCAACTAGTCCTCTTTCAACTATTTCAGCAGCGTATCTTATGTCATTTATTTTACCAACAGCGTAAACTGGAACATCTACAACTTTTTTGATTTCAGATGCTTCGTGTACGTTTACACCTATGCTTTTGTTCTGACTTGGTATTATGTGTTCTAATCCTTCGTACTGAGTACCTCCAGAAACTTCAAACATATTTACACCAGCTTCAACAAATTTTGGAGCTAAGTATAACATATCTTCTAAAGAGTTTCCTCCTATCATTCTTTCATCCCCAGATATTCTAAGCATTATTGGGAAATCAGGACTTACATTTCTACGAACTTCTTCTATCATTTCTATTACGAATCTTGCTCTGTTATCTAGACATCCGCCGTATTCATCCATTCTTTTGTTTCTTAATGGAGATAAGAATGAACCTGGTAGCATGTAAGCATGTGCACAGTGTAATCCTATACCACCGCATCCTGCTTCTTCAACTCTTCTAGCAGCCTGTCCAAACTGTTTTATTATTTCATGTATTTCATCTACACTTATAGCACGGCTCACGTGGCAGTTAGCATTTGTATTAACTGATGGTCCAAGTGGTGCTATGTGTCTGTATCCACATATTGATTCTGGTCCTGGATGTATAACCTGAGGTATTAATGTGCTTCCTGCTTCTCTAACTCTTGTTGCAAATTCTCTGAACTGAGGAACTAAATCATCAGAATCTAAAGCAGTTGTATTACCCATATATTTATATTTACTATCTATTGTTACCGCGTCTATTGTTACATATCCTGTTCCACCTTCAGCTCTACGAACAAATATATCTGCTAATCTTTTTGGAACTGTTCCGTCAGCAGCTTCGTAGTCCATACTCATTGGTGCCATACCAACTCTGTTGTTTAATGTTAATGATCCTATTGTTAAAGGTGAGAATAGTTTAGAATTTTTCATATCCATGATGTTGTTTTTTCCTTTCGCTTTTATTTTATTTTTATTTTTTTATTTTATTTTATTTTTTATATTATGCAAACTTTTTCCTTAGTTTTGGTCAAAGCCCTTTGTCTATATTTATGATAACAAATATTCTTTTCTACCATTGGACAAAAAGTTGTCGAATACTCGCTAATTTCTTGCACTTTTTGCCTAATAATATATCACTTTTTGAATATCTATTATTATCTACTTTGTGAATATTTCTTTGGTTGACGAGTTTAATTATCATTTATATAAATTTGATAGTATTTTGTCATTTTTACACTAAAAAAGGGGCTCAAGGCCCCTCTTTTAATTGAGTGTTTTTTCAACTCTGTTATTATTTTTAAATTATTTATTGTGTATTTTTGGTAGCATTCTAACTGCAACTATTGCTAATATTACACAGCATACTTCAACTAATGCTAATGTATGTATAGAAGAAACAGATGCTAATGATTTAGCAGCAGCTTCTGCAGTTCCGTTAGCCATTACTCCAGCCATTCTT
Organism: Peptacetobacter hiranonis; assembly: GCF_008151785.1. Classification (GTDB taxonomy): domain Bacteria; phylum Bacillota; class Clostridia; order Peptostreptococcales; family Peptostreptococcaceae; genus Peptacetobacter; species Peptacetobacter hiranonis. Next base: position 355,576 of record NZ_CP036523.1, on the reverse strand, counting down.
GTTGTAACTGTGTTTGCAAATAGTGGTACGAATACCGCAACACCAAATGGAGCTGATATATCTCTGAATAATCCGTATGTTCCTGTTCCTGATCCAGCTTCTGCCTGAGATAATCCAGATAATGAAACTTTCATTAGTATTGTAGCATTTCCTCCAAGTCCTATACCTAACATTCCTAGAGATCCAGCTAACATTGCGAATGGTGCAGTTTCTGTGAAGAAGTACATCATTGCACAACCTATACCAGTGAATAGAAGTGATCCTGTAAGTACAGTTTTTGGTTCTTTTTTATCTGCCATAGGTCCTATGAATACTGAACCTAAAGACATACCTATGTAAAGGATTGATATTGCGAAACTTGATATTATTGTATTTTCTGGCTGAGTAGCTCTAACGAATAATATTACGTTAGTCATGTTAGCCTGCATTAATCCCTGAGTAAGGAATAATATTAATACTGGTAATATGAATTCTTTACGTTTCATAAATTTACCACTTAATATTGGGTTTTCTGCACTGCTTTCAGCTTTTATTAATAAGAATAATGTTACTAAAGCTACTGCTGTAACACCTAGGAATGGCGCTGATGTCCAACCTATATTCTGTCCAAATGATGGTATACATAATACTAAACTGAAGAATATTAGTACGCATACTGCACCTTTTTTATCGAAGTTATCAAGACTTTTCTTTTCAAAGTCTGTTTTCTTAATCATTACTGAACATATGAAGAATGTTACTACACAAAGGGCAACACAAACCCACATCATCATTCTCCATCCAAATGCCTGCATTATTAATCCACCACAAGTTGGACCAACAACAACTGCAGCACTTGATATTAACATATAAAGAGCGAATCCCTTACCAGTTTCTTCTGGTGGATATTCTGTAACTATGTAAGCCATTATAACTGGAGCTATAGCCGCTGTACCAACCCCAACTATAAATCTTGCACCTAGCATGAATATTAATGAAGATGCTATTGCTGTTAATACGTTACCTATTGTGAATACTATGATTCCTAATAATAAAGTTTTACGACGTCCAAGTACGTCACCTAATTTACCAAGTATTGGAGCACATGCAGCTGTAGACATTGCAAGCGCTAGTGCTATCCATGTAGTATTGTTATCGTTAAGACCCATATCTGCTACGAATGCAGGTGCTAGAACGGCTGTGAAACCACCTATAAGACCTACTAGTAACGCTGCTATAGCAAATGGGATAAAGCCTTTTTTATAGTTTGCGTTTGTTGCTGTCATTTCAATTCTCCTTGTATAAAATTTAAGCAATTTTTATTTTGTTTTTTTTATAACATTTCGTTATAATATCAAGCCTGTCAAAATTCTCATTCTGGCAGGCTCGACATTTATATTTTATTATTTAATACGTTTCTTATTTATCTTTTTTAGCCATGTGAGGTATAACCTGATCAAGTTTGTAACGTTTTATAGTTGTTTCAAGGTCGAATTCGTTTACGATACCTTTAGCGTATAAATCGTTAACTTCTTCTTCAGAGTATCCAAGGTCTCTAAGTATGTCTCTGTTGTCCATACCGAATAATGGAGCACCTCTCCATATTTCAGAAGGGTTGTTTTTGAATTTGTTTATTAATCCAAGACCTTTTATGTGTCCCATCATTGGGTCATCCCATTCCATTATAGTTCCACGAGCATTCCAGTGAGGGTCGTTTAAGCAGTCTTCAAGATCATAAACTCTCTGGCATGGTATCTGAGCATCTATCATAGCTTTTTCAACTTCTGGCATAGTTCTTTCAGCAACGAATGCTTCCATAGCTTTTTCCATTCTCTGTCCAACTGGAGTATTTATCATCCATCCTGTGAATCCTTCTGGGAAGTCAGGGTCACCTGTACCAGGAACTGGAAGCCCTATTACAGGGAATCCTCTCTTACATACTTCAGCACCAGTCATACCTATGAATATAGTTCTTCCATCTTTACAAGTATAGAAGCTGAATAGAGCTGCCTGAGCATCTTTGTTACCAGTTTTTGGAACACTTACACCATCAGTAGCGTACTGTATCATACGTCCGTCCATTATACGAGCTAATGCTTCGTACTGAGCAACGTCTACAGATTCTCCTTTTCCAGTTAACTGAGTACTTACGTAGCATGCTAACATTGCCCAGCAAGTAGTAAGACCACATACGAAGTCACTTAGGTAAGGATTTATTTTTAATGCTTCATTAACACCATTTAATGACATGTATCCACTGAATGCCTGTCCAACAGCATCATAAGAAGCTTTTGTTACGTATGATGGATCTCCAACCTGTCCGTATCCAGAAACGTGAACTATAGCTATTTTAGGGTTTACTGACCATATAACTTCATCAGAAAGACCTAGTCTGTCGTACTGTCCACCTTTTGATGATTCAACCCATATGTCAGCCCATTTTATTAAGTCTAAGAATATTTTTCTACCTTCTTCAGATTTTATATCAGCAACCATTGATAACTGGTTTCTGTGGTTCTGAGGGTATCCATACCAACCTCTCTGGTTGTCAGGTTTTTTAGGTCCTTCGAAGTGTATAACTGTAGCACCACATTCTGCTAAAAGTCCACCACCTAGAGGTCCAGCTATGTTAGATCCACTATCTAATATTTTTAATCCAGAAAGTGCACCAAATTTAGGAAAATCTTTTAATCCAGCCATTTTATTTCTCCTTTTCTTTTAAAGAACATTTTTTATATTAATCGTCGTATTATCTATCTAATTACAGTTTTAAATTAAAGTAAATCTTATGATGGTCTATAAGCACCGTCAACGCTTACAGTTGTAGCTGTTATACCACTAGCTAAGTCAGAAGCTAAGAATAAGTAAGTGTTAGCTATTTCTTCTGGTTCTAACATTCTCTTCATTGGGAATGAGCTTAGGTATCCATCTAATATTTCATCTGGTATATTACCAACCATTGGAGTGTTAACAACACCTGGTGCAACACCAACAACTCTTATGTTTTTACGTATTATTTCTCTACCAAGAGCCTGAGTGAATCCTACAACAGCTGATTTACTTGTTGGGTATCCAACTCCTGATAATGATCCGTGTATTCCTGTTACTGAAGCAGTATTTATTATAACTCCTTCTTTTCTACCTTTCATGCACTGGTAAGCAGCCCAAGCACCATTGAATACACCTGTAACGTTTATATCCATTAAATATTTGAATTCTTCTGGGCTAACTCTTGAGAATACGTTTGAGCTAGTAACACCAGCATTGTTTATCATAACGTCTAATCTTCCGTATTTTTCAGCTACTGCACCAACTGCAGCCATAACTTCATCTCTATTAGTTAAATCTGGAGCAAATCCTAATACTTCTTTATCTGGGTGAGTTTCTTTTAATTCTGCTTTAGCAGCATCTACTTCTTCCTGAGTTTTTCCGAATATAGAAACTGTTGCACCGTTATCCATGAATATTTTTGCTGCGCAAAGACCTATACCACTTGTTCCACCTGTTATTATAACTATTTTGTCCTGTACTAAGTTCATTGTCTTATCTCCTTCTACTTTAATTAAGATTTTAAAAGATTATAGTTTTTTAGTTTATTTTTCAGAGGGCTGGCTGTTTACCAGCCCCCTGTTTATATCTTGTTTATTAGCAATCAGTTATTATTTTTCTTTATGCATGTTGCTAGTTATATGTATTTTTGGATCTCTCATGAAATGTTCTTCAAATATACGAACATATCCAGTTTCTTTTATGTACCACTGTCCGTCTATTTTTTCATATTTATCTGTGTAGAATGCTCCACCGTTTATTCCAACGTTTTTGTATTTTCCGTCTGTGAATATTAGGTTATCTTCTAAGTACCATCTTCCTGTAGCAGTATTTTCGCTGTCTATAGTTATTTCTGGAGTATGTCCCATGTGCATACTTATTTCTTCTTTAGGCATTGCTGCTGCTAAATATTCAGTTACTTCTTTTGGGCTGTGGAATACTAATTTTCCATCAGAGTAAGAAGTTTCTATGTTAGGAGAAAGAGTAGTTTCTAATTCATCCCATAATTTTCCATCTAGGCAACGGAAATATTTAGCTTTTAACTGTTTTATAGCTTCTATATCGTTTAATCTCTGTATTTCTTTTTCTAATGCTTCTATTCTTGCTTCTAAAGTCATTTTATTCGCCTCTTTCTTGTAATTTAATAACTTTTAATTTATATAATTATATAATTTTTAAATTATATACTCATACCTACTTCGTAACCTTCCTGAGTAGCTATTCTAGCATCTCTAGCACCAGCTGCGTCACCTATTACGTTGAATGGAACACCTAATTCTTTACATTTTTCCTGTAAATCTTCACTTGGTCTAGCAGTTATACCTGTACAGATTACTGCTGCATCACATTCTAACACACCTTCAGTAACTTCCTGAGTTTTCTTGTTAGTCATTATGTAGTGAAGTTTTCCTGGTTCTATACCAACTATGTTAGTTCCAGACATTTTGTTTATTTTGTAGTATTTGAATTCTGGGTTCATGAACATTCTTCTAAGCATGCTTAGACCTGTACCAACACCTTTTCTTTCTATAGCTGTTACCTGAGCTCCTCTAGCTGCTAAGTACTGAGCAACTTCTGTACCAACTAATCCACAACCAACTACTGCTACATGTCCTTTTGGTTCTACTTCACCTTTTAATACCTGATACTGAGTGTAAACTTTGTCACTATCTATACCTGGTATAGCTGGAGCTACGTAATCAGATCCTATAGCTATAACAACGTGGTCTGGAGCGAATTCTTCTATTAATTCTGGAGTAACTTTTGTATTGTATCTAACTTCTATTCCTAAACGAGCTACTTCTTCAGCTTCCCATTTAGCTGCAGCTGCCCAGTCTTCTTTCATTGGAGCTTTACCTGCTAATACGAACTGTCCTGCTAAGTGATCAGAAGCTTCGAATATAACTGGTTCATGTCCACGTTTTTTAAGTACTTCAGCTGCTAATATACCAGCCATACCACCACCGATTATCATAACTTTTTTAGGTTCATCAGTTTTTGGCATACCTTTGTATTCTAAGCATAAGTGAGGGTTTCTTGTACAAGTTATATGAGTCATCTGAGGGTTTATAACTGCATCGTAGCATCCCTGGTCACATCCTATACAATGACGTATTAAATCTTCTTTACCTTCTCTAACTTTAGCAACCCAATCCTGATCTGCTAACTGAGCACGACCTATACCAACTAAGTCAAATTTTCCATCTGCTATTACCTGGTTAGCCATTTCTCCTGTGTTTATACGTCCAACACCCATTACTGGTATTTTTATCTGTTTTTTGATGTTGTATATGTTTTCTATATTGAAACCGTGCTGTAAGTTGAAAGGAGGAACTTCGTAAACTGTTGCGAATGACTGAGCATTACCTCTTGATAAGTCAGCTACGTCTACTCCTAGATCAGCACATCTATTTATGAATTCTACTATTTCTTCTTCTGTCATTACTTCATCCATTAACTCATCTATGCAGTCAACTCTCATGAAGAATGGCATATCTTCTGGTATATTTGCACGTATAGCTTCAACTACTTCGAAGCAGAATCTGCAACGATTTTCGAAGTTTCCACCATATTCGTCAGTTCTTTTGTTCATTCCTGGACTTAGGAATTCGTGAGGTAAGTAACTGTGTGCTGCATGGAATTCAACTGCATCGAATCCAGCTTCAACAGCTCTTCTTGCACCTTCTCCAAACTCTTTAACTATTTCATGAATACGTTCAACTGTTATAGTATCTGGTGTTTCTAATGTATTTGTTTTATCAAAGAACATCTGTGGGCTGAAACCACCATGCCATAACTGAACAGCCATTTTACCGCCAACTTCGTGAACAGCATCTGTTAATTTTTTTAACTGAGCTACATGATTGTCATTGTATAATCCCATGTACATATATGCATGAGGTGCTGGACATAGCGCAACACATTCAAATATATTTAATGCACAACCTGCTTTTGCTCTTGCAACATGGTAAGCTATCATATCATCGCTTAAATCATGTTTATTTTTTGCCATTTTTGTATTCATACCTGGTAGAACTATTCTGTTTTTAAGTTCTAATCCTCTGATTTTAAATGGTGAAAAAAGTGCGTCGTAACTCATTTTAGACCTCCTAAATTTACCTTATTAATTTATTTTATTAATTTTGATTTATTTTCCACTGCACTTGGTGCAGATAGTTAACTGAATTTATATCCTAGCAAACTTTATTAACTAGATTTTTTTCTATTAAGCCTTTTAGCATCTTATCTCTGTTTACCTTTCCATTGTCACCTCTTGGTATGCAAGGAACAAATGTAAAGCTCTTTGGAACTTTATATGGTAATAAGTGTTTTCCTAAGTACTCGATTAATTCTTCTGCTGAAACTTCTTCTTTCTTCTGTACTATTGCGTGTAATCTTCTTCCCCACTCTTCATCAGGTATTCCAACTACCACAGCATCAACTACTTTTTCATAAGCTGTTAGTACTGTTTCAACTTCAGTCGCAAATACGTTTTCTCCACCTATAACAAGCATGTCGCTTCTTCTATCTGAGAAGTAAAGGTATCCATCTTCATCTACATAACCGAAATCACCAACACTTCTAAATCCACCATCTTTAGTTTCAAGTGGTTTATGGTTTATGTATTCTGTCATGCAACAAGCACTTGGTGAAGTCATATGAATTTCTCCAACCTCATGTGGTCCTAATTCATTTCCTTCTTCATCTCTTATTGATATTCTGCTTCCTCCTAGTGGAAGTCCTACGCTTCCATAGTGTTTAAGCCATTCATCTCCTCTTATACAAGTGATACCGATTGCCTCTGTCATAGAGTACATTTCGTGAACTTTTTCAGCTCCTATTATATCGATCCACTTTTCTTTTAAATATGGAGAACAATATCCACCAGTATGGTGTAGTGCTTTTATTGATTTAAAATCTTCTTTATCAACATCAGCTAATTTTATTATTCTATTCATTAATGTTGGGATCATCTGTATAAATTCTATTTTGTATTCTTTTATATATCTAACTATACTTTCAGGTCTTAAATTTCTAGGTATTATCAATGTATTTCCTACAAATAATCCATTAAATGCTGCTGTATGAGGAGCACCATGGAAAAGTGGTCCTACTAATAATTGTCTTTGTTCAAATTCCATACCTGACATTTCAAACCAGCTTTTTATAATTTCATCAGATAAGCCACTTGCCACATTCTGTTTTATGAACTTAGGCTCTCCTGTTGTTCCTCCAGATGGAGAAATCATATTTGGATTTGCAGCTATATCTTCTGGCATTTCTTCTGATTCGTCTTTACAAACATCGAATACTGATCCTATTTTTATACTTTCTGTTCTACAAGGCATTTCTTTATCTGTAAAAGAAACTGTTGGTTTTATTATTCTGCATATATCACCAAGCTCTGTATCTGTTATCTTACAAGAAACTGGCATGTAGCAACCTCCTGTTTTCCAAACAGCTAATGTTGCTAATATATGTTCTATACCATTTGGGAAAGATACCATTGCTACCTGACCTTTTCCAAATCCCTTTTTCATTAAATGCCAAGCTAGTTTATTTGAAGCTATGTGAAGTTCCTTCCAAGTGATATCTCTCACATTGTCTTCTTTATCTATATATATGATAGCTTTTTCATCTGGCTTGCATTTTGCTACATATTCTAACTGTTTTCCTGGAGTAACAAAATCTGACATTCCTGTATTAAATTTATTAAAATATTTACATTTCACATCATTCATATCGGTATTTTGCCTCCCTCTTTTAAAATCAATTCTCTTTTGATTTATTGTAAAAACTTATAGTTACTTTTTTCTTTTTCAATTTGCTTTTTTCTTTATCGCCCTATCTTGATATTATCTTAACATTTTTTTGAGATACAATATGTGCTAATAACTCGCTTTCTTACAACACTATAGATGACCTTTTCAAATACAAAACCTAATCTATACTTAGACAAAATCTGTGATTTAACTAACAAGTATTTTTGACTCTTTATTTTATTAATATTTTTTATCATTTTTAATAATTAAAACTAGTTTTTTTGATTATTATTTACTTTTATATACTTTTTTACATCGACATTCTCTATACTGTATACAATATATTTATACAAAAATACTGTTTAATCTTTATACAAAAGGGGTACAAATAAAATCACATCTTTCGTCAAAAAACATTTATTTTATAACCCACTTTTTGAGGAAACGTTTCTTTAGGGTATAATTTTAACAACTATGCCATAATAAATATTTATTAATTATAACAATGAGTCTATTTACAATTTCGATAAATGTTTTTTTCATTATCAAATGTATCTCAGTTATATTTTCTCCATTCATTTCATATATTTTTTTCAAATTACTTGTAATAATAAAAAAAATGACCTGAGCTTTTTATCTCTGGTCATTTTTAAATAAATTTCCAACCTTTTTACATATTTATTATTTCAATATTAAAACATTATCATTATTTTTATAAATTATGCTATAATACTAACAAAGAATATTTTTTTATTAACAATGAAAATTTTTTATAAATTTTAATACAGCTAAATAAAGGAAAGGAGATATTTTGAATGAAAGAAATACCAAAATCAAAATCAATTTGCGGTAGACCTGTCCATTCCGTTTATGTTGATAAAGATAAGTATCTTAGAATGCAAACTTATCACATAAACGATATTACTCCTCCAACTTCTGAAAATGAATCTCTCTTTGTTTTGGTCAAACAAGGATATGGTTCTATTATTATCAACGGAGTAGAGTTTAAATTAAAAGTTGGTGCATTTTTATGGCTACAATCATACCATACCTTTACTATAAAATGTGAATCTGATGAGCCACTTGAATTGAAGATATGCGTTTATGATTATCCGCTATCTTCATTTTTAACGTTTAGAGAACCAACTCCTACAACTATAGATGCAATAATGGATGCTACACCCGTTGTATATCTAGAGGGAAAGTTCTTAGAAAGAGTATATGATCTTTTTGATGACTTTGAGGAATTTGATGACTTTTATGACCCTGGAAGCTCTTTAATAAAAGTATCTATTTTAGGTGAGCTTTCAAAAATATTCATAGACCATAGTATGAGGGTATTTGCAAAAGAAGAACCTTCTCCAAAGCCACTTGGCTGGAATGCTATACTATATATAAGTGAATATTTTGGAAAAGACTTAACAGCAGAAAAGGTTGCTAAAATCTTTGATTCCAATGCCACTACATTAAATAGAGAGTTGAGAAATATAAGTGGCTACAATTTTATCCAAACTTTAAATAGGGTAAGAGTAAATATAGCAGCAAGTGCTCTTTTATACGAGGATATGTCTCTTTCATATATAGCTACTCACTCAGGATTCTCTTCTGAGGTTGTTTTTTATAGAATATTTAAACAATATGTGGGGGTAACCCCTGTAGAGTATAGAAAGCAGATTATAAATCACAACGAGGATAAGGTTTACAGAGGAATGATAATGTCTACTTCTCTTATGCAGATTTTAAATCACGCATATGATAACTTCTCTTCTTCTGTTGACTTAAAGGATGCTTCTAAGAGTCTATTCTTATCTGAGAGTACTATAAGAAATATCATTTTTGATAGATTTGGGACTAATTATAAATATATAATTTTCTTTAATAGAATAAGACATTCGGAAGCTCTTCTTCTTACTACTGACCTACCGATACTAGATATTGCAATAAATGTAGGATTTAACTGTAGTAGATCATTCTCTAGGGCATTTAATAAATTCCACAATATGACTCCGAGTGAATATAGAAATAAGTATCGTGGGGTGAATAGAGATGAGTAAAAAAGGTAATGTTTTCTATCCGCCTCTTTTTTCAGGTGCGGACTATTATTCAAAAAAAGATGGATTTAGATTTCCAGTTACTACAATAGAAAAAAGTGTAAGTAAGCCAACTGTTTTAAAGAACTATAATGGTATTACATTCTTCTATTTTAGAAACAATGCAGGTAAAATTATAGTAAATTCAATAGAATACCCTGTTCAAAGAGGAACTTTAATGCTTTTAGGAGCGTATCATTATTTCCAAATAGTTCCAGATGAAGGTAGAACTATTGAAGTTGTAAAATGTAGATTAAGCTATGACGCATTTTTATATATGGCTGCAAATCCATACTACTGTTTTTCAGAAATAACTCTAGCAAGAATTCCTCTTAGCTCTACACTAGAAGGAAGCATGCTTGAGCGTACTGAAAGTCTATTAGATCGACTTATAAGAGCAACTATTAGACATAACAAAAAAGGTGGAGAAACAGAATTTCTACTATGTATGAGATTACTTGGAATTCTTCAGCACACTCATGTAGATAAAAATCGTAAATAAATATTTTGTATATGGAGGCTTATTATGAAAATAATAAAAAAAGATTCAACTATTGAAGAGTTAGTTATTGAAGTAATGAAAAATGTTCGCTGTCAGAAATATACTAGCGAAAAACTATGTGATTTACAGAATATTATAGATACTCAGTTCTTCTATTATTGGTCTATGGACATGAAAAAAGAAGAATATGCTTGTGATTTATTTACAGATGATTTTGTTTACCGTTGCTTTTCAGAGGCTCCAACTGAACCAAAGTCTCAGGCTCTCCGTTCAAAGTTTGTAAATAGAAATATGATGACTATGCACATGAGTCACAATCCTTTAGTTTGGCTAATTAACGATACTGAAGCTAGAGGAATCTTCCTTTATGAAGATAATAATACTTATACTGATGGAGATACTGTCGAAGGTTTTTCTATGTATTGCAATGATTTTAGAAAATGCGAGGACGGTATTTGGAGAATTTCTAAAATGAGAATTGCTTATAGAAAGATGAATGGGAAGCTACATGATTTTGATATTGAAGAAGGCTGGACTCCTGATGAATGGGAAGAATGGAAAGCTAAATAAATAATAAGTATAAAGGTGCTGTCGCACGAACGTTTTTAAACGTTCTGTAATGGCACTTTTTTCTTGCAATTATATAATTTATCAATTTTGGGTAGTATAATGTTTAGTTGACATTTAAATATTTACTTTTTTTGTAAAATAATAGAGCATAAAGTTGCACACAATCCAATGAAGGGAATAATCTCTATGCTCAACAAAAATTATAAAATTCTCTGTAAATTAAATTTAACATAAAAGAATATAACAGTCAATGATGTTATTAGATCTGTTAATCAAGAACTCAATAATGTTGCTGTAGAACTTATAGGTAGAACTATTAATGACATTCAAGACAGTATATTAGATAGATTTTTAGGTCGAAGATGGAACGAATTTGATAATAAAATAGTACCGTGGATATGTCCTCATTGTAATGAGCGTAGCTCTTTTGTTAGAAGAGGCAGCAGACCTAGAAAATTAAAAACCTCAGAAGGAATAATAGAATTTAAGCTATATCAAGTTACATGTAAATCTTGTAAAAAAACATTTTCTCCATTTTTACAAATGTTGGGGTTAAAACCAAGAACTAGAATATCTACTGAATTTGAAGAAAAAATAGTTAAACTAGCTTTAGAAAATTCTTATGATAAAACGTCTAAATACATAGAAGAATTTACAGAAAGTACAATAAGCCATACGGCTAGTAGAAATATAGTATTAAAGGTATCTGACAATATATCAACAAATCATGAGATGTCTAATTTCAACAGTATATTAATTGATGGAACTAAAGTAAAGTCAGGCTCTAAAAAAAGAGGAACAGAAGTTCATCCTTCATTAGAGCCAATTAAAAAGTAGATAAAAATGGAAGAAAGTATAATGAAAAAAGACTCCTTGCTTTTAGTATTGGCAATCCACTAACTAAATTAAAAAAAGAATTATCTAAATACTCCTGTGATAATGTAACAGTTGATGGTGATTCAAGTTATTCAAATTTAATAAAAGATTTGTTTAGTCATGCAACACACCGTAGGTGTATTTGGCATATTCCTAGACAATTATCTTATTTATTGTATATGAATAACGTTCCTATAAAAAATAGGGAAAAATTTTTATATGCTTTAATTGGTATGTTTAAAATTGAAGATTTTTATAGAGCCATTAATGAATATTTTAATTTTATTCAAACTTTTGAACGATTAGAATTCTATGATATTGTTAATTTTCTAAAAAATGCTATGACTGGGATTTTTCATAGTAAAGAAGACTGGACTAATGTAAAAAAACATAGTTCTAATAGTTTAATAGAACATGAAATGAGAGAAATAAATAGAAGAACAGATATTGGATGTAGATGGTCTAATGCTGGTGTATATAAATTTATAAAATTACTTGAAATAAATAGACATGCTACGCATAACTTTAATCAATACTTTAAACAGAATAGAAAACCAATAGTTAATTTGGTACAAACACATCTATACTCTTAATAATTAAATGTCAAGAAAACCGGCTTTTTAGCTGATTTTCTTGACTTGCAACAAAATAAATAATATTATCTTTTAAAGGGAATTAGCCATTTATTCATAAATTATTTTAAGTCTATTATACTACCTAACGGTAGTTTAAGCCATAGAGGGCTTATTTACAGAAAAAATTTTATATACCCTTCTGTTTTACACCTGAATACTATTTATATAATTATTAAATTTTTCTATAACTTTTATATTTATTGGAGATAATTTTATTTCTATAATTTTATTTTCTATTTTATCATTACTTTTAATCCCTATCTCCAAAGTAAGAATATCTTTATTCATTATTTCAGCTTTTTCTCTATTCTTTAAAATACTAAAACATTCTCTACATACATTAGTAATTATATATGGTATTTCATCATCATCATTTATTATAGTTACCAAAACTTTGTCATCTGAAATTTTATAACACATTGGGCAATAATAACCATAATTTCCTCTAGATTCTAATATATGTTTTGTAAATTCATAGTCTTCTACATCTGGTAAACAATTTGCATCTTCCCAATCAAAAATATTTTTTGTTTCTTTTTTATTTATAGAATTAACCTTAGATATAATTTTGTCACTTTCTTCATTATTTCGAGTTATATCTATACATTGAGGAGCTATAAAATAATTTAGCCATTTCGAACTACATTTATTGTTTTGTACTCGTTCTAATATATTCGCTATAATATTATCAATACTACTTCTAGGAGTATAAAAGAATATAGCCAATCTATTTTCCTTATTTTTATTAGTCTTTTCAAATTTTCCCATTTCCAAATATTCTGATTCTGATCCTTTTTTTATAAATATCTTATTATTATTTTCATTTTCAAACATATATACAACTTTGTGTTTATTCCCTCCACTTGCAATTTTATATGCATATACTTCTATACCATATATTCCTTTTATAAACTTCCTTTTATGCATTCCTATTATATCTTTTTCACTATAAATAAACTCCTTTAGTTTAATTTTTAATTTTCCATTTTTTATTTCTTCTTCAATATTAATATCTTCTTCAAGTAATAGTTTGAATATACTATCATTAAATTCTAATGCTTTCAATTCATTTATCTTATATTCTATATTTAATTCTTTATTTAATTCTGGACTTATTTTTTTTAAACTATTTTTTATTTCTATTATTTGATTAAAATCATTTTGTTTCTCTGTTTCTATATTTAAAATTTTATCTAAATATATTATATTTTCTGCCTTTTCTTCATTATTCCGGAATTCTTCGTTTTTTCTAAAATCATACTCATCAACTAAAATCCATCCAATTTCTTTATTCTTATGAATATAATCTTTTATTTTTTTATAATCATCATTAATTTCTTCTTCTTCAATAATTCTCTTTAAAAATGAAAATTTACAATTTAAATCTAAGCTTTCATTTTTTCTATCTGTTATATTGTTTTTTAATTTTTCTAATTCATCATTTTTTATCCTATAATATAACATATTTATTTTAGATCTCCCTATAGCTTGTTGAAGCTTTACTTCGTAACGCTCCAAATTAGATTTTAAGTGTCCAAATTCTTTTTCATATTTATTTTTTATTGTTCTTCCCAACAGTCCTTCATAAGACTTTAAAAGTAGGTAATCTTTAAGACTAAAATTTGCTATACAAATCTCTCCATTTTCATTTATTATTGAAGTTAAGTTATTCATACCAATTATTTTTAATACATTTTCTTGCTCATTATTATATTTTAGAATCAATTTATCTATACATTCTATATCTAACTCTCTTCCTTCATAATATACTCTTCTTTTTAAATAATAGTAAATATATTCTTTTTCCGATTTAAAATAGCTCAGTAATTCATAATATTTGCTTATTTTTTCCTGACTTTCTTTATCTTCATGACTTTCTTTATTTACAATTTTATATACTTCCTCTGTTACTTTATCCAAAAATTCAATTTCTTTATAATCTTTATTATATAATTTTCCATTAATTAAATATAAATTACTTTTTTCATATTTTTTAAAATATTTATCTAAATCTAATAAATATTTTTTCAAATCATATTCATTATTATTTTCAAATCTATTATCAATATTTATTATATAATTTAGATTATTTATCTCTTCTTTTATTACAGATAAATTTTTATTTGTTTTATAAAATTCCTCATTTGTTTCATTATTTTCCATAAATTTATTAAATATAGAATCTTTTTCATTTTTTATTAATTCTTGATATACTATATTATAAAAAATTTTACTTATATCTTTTTTTATATTAATATTATCAACTTTTTTTAGTTCTTTTCTTTTTTTCCGAAACTCATCAGAAAGTATTAAGTTTACAATTTCCTTTAAATTATTTTTTATCTTTTCTTTTATTTCATTCTCCTCACCACTACTAGACATTGAATTTCTACTTGAGTTTGTATTATTTGTATTTATATATATATCAAATGAATAACGACCTTTTTCACTTTTTATCAAATAAGTAGAATAATATTTACTAATGCCCTCATCTTGAGAACTATCATCATCAGCTTTAATTCTAAATGCAAAAGTATTTTTTTCTTTTTCATCATAGAAAGAAATATATTTTTCTTCAATTTTTAATTCATTACATATAAATATATTAAGCTTTTCTTTTTTTATATTATAACTTTTTTTCCCAAAATTTACATTTAGTTCTATTTCTTTTTCAATCAATACTTCTATTTTATCCTTATTACTTTCACTTGAAAATGAAATTCTTGATAATGGATAATCATTTTTCATATTATTATTTGCAAAAAGTAAAGACCTTATATCGAATAAAATTTCATCATCTTTTCCTGTATATAATTTGCTTATACAACATTCTTGTTCGTTATTATTTACAGCTTCAATAAATTCAGATAATTTTTTTGTGTTGACTTTATCGTTTTTATCCTCACATTTCTCTTTATATTTAATGGTTATTTTAGTTTCTTTATTTTTCCAGTCGTTATTTTTTTCAACTGTATCACCCATAACTCTTTTTTTTACTACATTCTCATCATCTATATATTCTTCTATTTCAAACTTTATAATTATATTACTTTCTATTTTAAAATAATTGACAAATGCAAATAAAGATTTTATTCCTATCCCAAATCTTCCTGTTTGTCCCTCTACTTTGTTAGACATACCTTTATGAAGAAATGAATATATATCAGATATACTAAATCCATTATCTTTATACGTAGCTTCCAAAATATATTCTTCATTTTCTTTACCAACTGTAAATTCAATCGCATTATTTTTATCCGGATATTTTAAATCATTTGCGTTCTGTATAATTTCATTAAAATATCCTTCTTTATATCCTTCTATATCTACGCTTCCTTTGGATATAATCCTATTGATAATTTCTATCATTATATTTTTATTATATTCAAAAAACGTATCTAGCCATTCAATCTCTTCTTTATTTCCTTCATTTTTTTTTAGATATTTATCCGCTTTTTTTATATGCTCATTTTTTTCATATTTTGACTTATCATCTTGAGATAATATATCTGTTATTTCTCTTATTATTTCATCTTTTTTACTCATTATCTTTTTCCTTTCTGAAATTTCCTACACTTTCATTCATAAAATAAATGTTATCATTTGCTTCATTTCTATTTATTTTATCAAAATAAAATATTCCTTTTGATGTTATTTTTATTCCTTCTTCATTATTCATTATTTCTTTTATGTTCTTTATATTTTCTTCTTTTTTCTTTAACCAATTTTCATAACCCTTCATTTTTCTTTTTTCAGATTTTATTTTTTTTTCAATATCATGGTATTTATTTTCTTCTTTTAAAAATTTTTCATCGCTAATATCTTCATCATAATTTATTTCTTTTGAAATTTTTTCATTACTATCATCTTCATCATAATTTGTTTCTTTTGGAATTTCTTCATTACTATCATCTTCATCATAATTTGTTTCTTTTAAAAATTCTATCATTTTATTTTCATTTTCTTCTTTATCTTCTTCTTTATCTTTATCATATTCCAAAATTTTAAGCATTCTCTCTATTTCTCTTTTATTATCGTTATAATTTTTCTTTAATCTACTTATTTCTTGCTTAATCTTAAATAATTCTAATAACTCTTTATTAAAAGTTTTTTGAATTTTACAATCTTCATCATTTACCGGAAATATCTTATTTTTATAGTTTTCTTTAAGTTTTTCAAATTCCTCTTTTGTATAATTTGTCTTAAGATTTTCTAATTTCTCTATTTTTTCTTTTTCGATTCCTATTATTTTATCCAAATCACACACTAATTCTTCCTGTTCATCACCTACTAATTGTTTTACTTTTTCTCTTATCACTTGATATAATTTATATTTAATTTCTTCACTATTTAAAAGAGTATTTCTTACTGGCATGTGAGTATATACTTCATTAATTTTAGTAAGACAATAATAGAACATTCTATTATTATCAAATTCTTTAATACTTTCTCCCTCACTATTTTTTATATCTTCATTTAGCATAAAAATCATCTCTTTCTCATTTCCATTTTTATTCTCATTGTTTATTCTATCTACTCTTCCAAATCTCTGTTCTAATGATGTATTTGTAAATGGAAGTTCATAATTAATAACACCATCAAATTCCCCCATATTCAATCCAACACCACCCATCTCACTAGTTATTATTAAAATTACTCTTTCAAAGTCTTTATTTTTTCCAGATTTTATACTTCTAATATTTTGTAATAATGAGCTAATTAATTCTTCACCTTCTTCACTATTAAAATCATATTCTAATCTTTCTGCAACTTCCCTATCACTACTTTTGCACGCAATTATTGATTTATCAAACCTTTTATCTGTTATAAGATTACTATAAATTTTATTTATAACAAATTTGTGATTACAAAATATTATATATGATTTATTTTTATTTTCTTCTTGACTCAATATTTCTAATAGTTTTTTTCTTTTTTCATTTGATGTCCTTCGTTCTATTTTATTTTCTATATCTTTTTTTAATTCCTCATCTTCTATTTTATCTAAATATTTTCCCAATTTATAAAACATATAGTCATCATCTTGGTCAATATGAAGTGTTTCAGCCGAACCATTATTATCTATATACTTAATTGTTTCTAAATATTTCAACCTATTTTCATCTCTTTTACAATATTTAAACTTTATATTTCTTGTTACGGGTTTCATTTCAAAGTCCTCTCTGAACCAATTTACAAATATATCATTTTCATCAGGATTTCGATTTATTATTGGATTAATGTCTTTAATTTCACCTCTATAAATATCATAATCAATAATTTTTTTCATAATTTCTCTATATGATTCAAAATCTTTTTTTATTTTAATATCTTTATTATGATTACTTATAATTATAGGGGTTGCCGTTAAAATCATTACCTTATTCGACTTTAGAGTTTCGTAATTATTAAAATTTTGATGTCCTTCATCAATTATAATTAAATCCCACTTACATTCTTTACACCATTCATTAAGAGTTCCTTTTAGTTCAGAGCTACTACCATTTTCTTCTTTACCTTTCTTTTGTCCACATATAAAAATATACTGTTCATTTCCTTTAAAATATATTTTTTTTAAATCTTCTTTATATATACTTCCTTTGTCTTTCTGTTTAACTATATGAGAATAACGACCTAACTGTCTACTAATATCTGACTTCCAATCTTCTTTCTTATTACTAGGAGCAACTATTAATATTTTTGCCTTTTCCCCTTTTAAATTAGCCTCTTCAATAACATCTCTAATAGCATAAAGAGCTGTAACTGTTTTTCCAGTTCCAACCTCATCCATTACCAATGAACAACCATTCTTTTTGACCTGCTTTGATGCTATTAATTGTTTTTCATAATATTCTACGTCTAATATGGGTGGTATTACCTTGTCATCTATATTTTTTATATTATCATTTTTTTTCCTTAATATATTTTGTACACTTTCAGGTAAATTTTTAAATTTAAAAAATAGAGTAAATACAGTTTCTTTATTTTTTAAATCTATAAAATCATCATACGTAAATAGATCTTCATTTAATGTATTTATCTTGTTAAGATATTTTGATTTTAACCCATTCTTTTTTATGTATGAATTAAAATAACCTTGATTCCATGATAATATATCAAACATTGATACATTATAATTTTGTATTTTTTTCTTAAATTCTACTTCTATATCAATATTTTTATTTTCTAATTTTTCTATTATTTCATCTACTTTATCGAATCGTCTAAAAAGAAGAGCATATCGAAGCAAAATATACTGATTTTTTTCATTATCCTCTATTAATTCATAACATAAATGATTTTTGTCTATATTTTTCTTTTTATCAACCATAACTATTCCTCCTCAAATCTTTAACTCAATATATCTCATTAAATAATTTATAATATTTTTCTATTTTTATAATATCATTCATTTAAAAATAAGTAAATATTCACGCATTTTAAACAAAAAAAGATATACCAGATAAAAATCTAATATATCTTTTAATAAATTTCTCTTTACATATTTTCATTCATCAAAGCTTTATGCTCCCTATAAATCCTAAACATATACACAATTGCGACCAACATAGTCACAAATTCAGCCATAAATATCGCCCACCAGATACTATTTCCACCAAAGAATATAGGGAAAATTATAAGGAAAGCTCCATTTAAAATCACCCCTCTAAGAAGTGAAACAACAGTCGCCTTCTTAGCATGAACAATAGACTGTAGATAAAACACGCAGTACACACAAACCGCCTGTGGAATATATGAAAGCGAGAACACCCTCA
Organism: Peptacetobacter hiranonis; assembly: GCF_008151785.1. Classification (GTDB taxonomy): domain Bacteria; phylum Bacillota; class Clostridia; order Peptostreptococcales; family Peptostreptococcaceae; genus Peptacetobacter; species Peptacetobacter hiranonis. The sequence goes on along the minus strand of NZ_CP036523.1, from coordinate 336,337 downwards.
TAATATATGGTGTAACTTCCTTAACCTCAGGAGTCATCTGCATAAATAATCCTGTCACTCCTACTGGGAAAATTATACTTATTGCAGCAAACACAATTCCATACATAAGTGCATTTTTCATACCCAATCTTTCTACTGCCCAACAACGATCAATTTTTCCTGCACCATAGTTTTCAGATGCAATTGGCTGAATTGCCTGCCCAATTCCTGAAAAAATACTTGTAAATAGAGATGAAACTGTACCTAAGACACCGTAAACTGCAAGAGCTGCACCTCCAAGGTAGTTCATTATCTGGTTATTGGCTATAAATGAAACTGCTATTACTGCAAGTGCACTCACTCCAGAACTAAATCCAGTAACCATAATCTTTTTAAATCCTTTAAACCAATGATGTGGTCTTGCCAATTTTAGAGTAGTTTTTTTCATAAGTACATATCCTAAAATCATAATTGCCTGTACTGCAGAACCAAGAGCTGTTGCAATCGCTGCACCTCTCATTCCCATGTTCATAGGGAATACAAAAATCCAGTCTCCTATTATATTTACAACTCCACCTGTCAAAATAGCTGTCATTACAAACTTTGGAGATCCATCAGTACGCACAAATGCTCCTAAAAATGAAGTGATAACAAATGATGGTATAAATGCAAAAATCCATTCTCCATAATCTCTGGCAAATGGCATAATTACATCATCCGCACCACAAAGTCTGTAAAACTCATCCTGATACATCATTCCAGGTATCCACACAATTAATGTAATGATTGTAACTAATACAATAGAAGCTGTAAAATATGCATCTCCTTTTTCCTTATTTCCTTCTCCACGAGCATGAGCCATAAGTACAGATCCACCTATTCCACAAAGAAGTGCAATAAATAAAGCAATTGAAAATATAGGCAATACTATCGCACAAGCTGCAGTACCATCTGGCCCTGCTCCATGGCCAATAGCTATAGTGTCTACAAGACTGTAAATTGCTATAGCTAAAGAGCTACTTATCGCAGGTATCAAAAATTTGTAGAATAGCTTTTTAATATCGTCTTTGATTAAGTTCATATTTTTCTCCCCTCTTAAATTATATTCTCCCTTTTTAAATCTATTTATTTTTTTATCTATTTATCAGTTTTATCTGCTTCCTCTTTTTCAAACTCCTCATCAAAAGCTTCTTTTAAGCTCTCTCCAAAAAACTCAAGCCCTTTTATAAATTCATCTGAGTATTTATCTAAAGTTCTTTTAAGAGCTTTCTCCTCTGCTCTATATATAAATCCCATAAATTCTTTAGCATATTCACGCCCTGATTCCGTCAAGATTATATATTTTTCTCTTCTTTTCTCTGGAATTGGTGTAAGTGTTAATAGGCCCTCTTTTTCCCATTTTTTTACTATCGTATTTACAGTTGTTTTTGGAACTAGCCATTCCTGAGAAATCTCCCTTTGTGAATGTGGCTTTCCATCGTCCAACGCATACATAACACATAGCTCAGAATATGCTAATTTTTTCTTACCTTCATTCATATAATATATTTCATCTATTTTGTACAAAGCAAGCATCAATCTTCTCGCAATTTCTCTCATAATTTCACTCTCCTTTCTAAAGTCCGTAATCGTACTTTAAATATTATAGTACGTTTCCGTACTTTAATCAATCTTATTTTTACTATTTCATATTTAAAATTATCTACTTTCAAAAACAAAAAAAAGACCCCGAATTAACGAGATCTTTTAGGTATATTTCATTTATTTTATAGACAATTTTTTAGATATTCTTCGTCGTCTATTTTAGCGCTTTCAACAGCTTTCTTTATAGCTTTTTCCATAACCTTCGCTGCTAAACTACCGACAACATTTACATCGCTTACAACATCTCCAACGCTACAAGCATAGATACTATCTCCATCTGCCATAGTTCCCACTGGATTTATACATCTAGCATAGGCATTTCTAGTCATTGAAGCTATTTTATTAAGCTTAGCCTTGTCAAATTTTGCATTACATACAACACAACCTATTGTAGTATTTGTCTTATCTAAATTTGGAGGTGTAGTAACCATTCTAACAAGTACTTCCTCTGAATCTAAAAATACCTTTCTTTCAGGATCCATAAGTCCTGCAATCTTTTGTGCATTTGATGAGTCAAATATATCTCCAACTGCATTCACCGCCACTATTGCTGCTATTTTTAATTCTCCAACCTGAATTGCATGTATTCCAAGTCCTGCTTTTGTAGCTTGTTTTAGTCCTAATACTTTTCCAACAGTAGCTCCAGTTCCTGCACCAATATTTCCCATAGAATCATCACATTCTTCTAATGCTTTCATACAAGCTTCGTATCCCATAGCTGAGTCAGGTCTAATATCTGCACGACCATATGCTAAGTCATATATGCAAGATTGACAAACAAGTGGAACTTTTGCAAACCCTGTTTCATATCCTATTCCATGTTCTTCAAGGCAACGCATTACACCATCTGAAGCAGCAAGTCCAAATGCACTTCCTCCTGATAATACTACAGCATTTAGTGGATTATCAGCAGTCATACTACTTGTTAAAGGTGTTTCTCTAGATGCAGGTCCTCCTCCGCTTATATCACAACCTGCCTGTGCTCCATTTTTAAAGTATATTACACTTACACCGGTTTTTGCTTCATCATTTTGTGCATTTCCTATAGACACGCCGTCAATTTCTTTGATTGAAATTTCCTTTATTAGACTTTCCATCCTTCCAACTCCTCTTTATTAGTTTTACATTTATCGTATTTTTATCTAGTATTTTAATTTATATAATTTACTATTCTTCATCTAAAAATTTTAAGAATTCTTCTGCCTGTTTTTTTAATTCTTCTTTCTTATCATCAGAAAGAGTTAGTTCATTATTTGCCCAAGCTTCAGGATTTATTGTAACTCCTACCTGAGTTTCCATTACCTTCATTCCCATGATTTCTAATAAATCTTTTAATTTTCCTCTACTTCCAGCAGCCGCACTCTTTCCCGCAACCCCACTTATAGCAACCTTTTTGCCTGTAACTGATGAACCATTTGCATAGTCATTTGGTTTATGTGGTCTTGAAAGCCAGTCTAGTAGATTTTTTAAAACTCCAGGATAACTAGAATTGTACTCTGGTGTAAATATCCATAGTCCATCTGCACCTTCAACTTCTGAACGAACACGAAGAATTTCTTCTGGTGTTGGGAATTCTATATCCTGATTCATAAACAGAATATCTTCATATGAAAGGAATGATACCTCTGCTTTTCCTTTGAGTTCTTCTGCTATAATATTAGCCCGCTGTCTATTAAAAGACTCTTTTCTCATAGATCCTACAACAAATAATATTTTTTTCATGATAAAACCTCCATTTCCTTGCAAATAAAATTTTTTGTATTATACACTAGGAATTAATGTAGCTTTTCCATTACTTTAATTATAATACAAAGGAAATAAAAAACAATCTTTTACGTTTATCTCTTATTTTTTTATCATTTGAAACTTTTTTGTATTGCTAATGAAACTTATCTATGATAATCTAAAAAAGAGGTGAAATTATGAATAAAAGACAATCGCAAATATTAGATTTGCTTACACAGAATAAAAAACTAAAAGTAACTGAGCTTTCTGATGTTTTAAATGTTTCTCAAGTAACTATTCGTAAAGATTTATCTGCTCTTGAAGAAAGTGGAATAATAGTTAGAGAACATGGATATGCAAAATTAAACGAAAGCGATGATATTAATAATAGATTGGCATACCATTACGATATTAAACAAAAAATAGCAGAAAAAGCTGTAGAAAGTATAGAGGACGGAGAAACAGTTATGATTGAGTCTGGATCTTGCTGTGCTCTAGTTGCGTTAGAGATTGCTAAAACAAAAAAAGACGTAACTCTTATAACAAATTCCGCTTTTATCGCTGACTATATTAGAAAAACAGGAAATGTTAGAATTATATTATTAGGCGGTGAGTATCAGGAAGAGTCTCAGGTTATGGTTGGCCCTATCACTAGAAAATGTGCTGAGGGATTTTTTGTAGATAAGCTATTTGTAGGAACTGACGGTTTTACAAAGGAAACAGGATTTACAGGAAATGATTATATGAGAAGTGAGGCTGTAAAAGATATGGCTAAACAGGCTAGTAATGTAATAATTGTAACGGATTCTGTAAAATTCCAACAAAAAGGTGTTGTAAGTCTACTTGATACTAAAAAAGTATCTTATGTATATACAGACTCAAACATTCCAGAAGACGCTGAAGAATATTTAGTTGAAAATAATATAAAAGTAATAAAAACAGAAAATTAAAAGGACAAGAGTGTAACCGCTCTTGTCCTAATTTTATTTACTACTACTTTTTAGAAAAAGCAATTTAGTCCTTTGTCTAAAAATATTTTCTGATATTCTTCTAGTTCTTCTGGATAAAGGGCTTTTTTGTTTTTGTATTTGTAGTTTCTGTTTAGTAGTTCGTATTTTTTTTCGCCAAACTGGTGGAATGGAAGTAGCTGCACTTTTTTAGCTCCGACCTCTACTAATAATTTTGCTAGTCCTTCTGCATCCTCTAATGAGTCATTAAAATCTGGGATAACTGGAATTCTAGGAAGTACTTCTATTCCATTATCTATCGCCCATTTTAAATTTTCCACTATTAAATCATTGTACACCTTTGTTCCGTTGTAGTGTTTTTCTCTGTCGTAGTGCTTAACATCAAATAAAAGTAAGTCTAATTCTCTAGCCAATTCTTCAAAAGTTTCCTTCTTTACATATCCTGTAGTTTCAATCGCAACATGAACCGAATTTTTCTTTAATTCCGCTATAAGTTTCTTTAAAAAGTCAGGCTGGCTCATACCTTCTCCACCAGAGATTGTAACTCCTCCGCCAGATTCTTCATAGAAATCTATATCCTGCATACATATATCTACAATTTCCTCTATTGTCTGGTAATCCCCTTCATAAGATAATGCTCTATTAGGGCATGAATTTACACAAGTTAAACATCCCACGCACTTATCTTCATTTATAATTATCTTGTTATCTTCATGAGTTATCGCTCCATTTGGACATGTTACCACACAAGATAAACAATAAGAGCATTTACTCTGATCGTGTAAAATCTGAACATTTTTTATCTGAGATTCGGGATTTGAACACCACTCGCATCTAAGCGGACATCCTTTAAAGAATACTGTAGTTCTTATCCCTGGCCCATCGTGTATACTAAACTTCTGAATATTAAACGTAATTCCATTTTCCAAAAAATCATCTCCTTATATATTAATCTCTATTATTTCCAAAATTTATCTTTTATTACATTTAAAATAATATCATTTACTCTCTTAAAAGTAAATATTAAAGTTTCATTTGAAACTTTTTAAACTTTTATTTGAAGTTTTTATTTATCTTTTTTGCAAGACGTGGTATACTTTGATTGTAGAATGAAATACTAAGTAGTTACGGATGAAACTAAAAGGAGGATATTTTATGAAAAATGTTGAGCATTTCGGTGATTTAACACCTAGAATGAATGAATTTAGAGAAAATGTATTAAACAAAAAGCCTTATATATGTGCGGAACGTGCATTATTAGCTACAGAATCATATAAAGAAAATCGCAATCAGCCCGTAGTAATAAAACGAGCTATGATGTTAAAAAATATATTAGAAAAAATGTCTATATATATAGAAGACGAAACTTTAATCGTAGGAAATCAGGCTTCTGCTAACAGAAACGCTCCTATATTCCCAGAATATACACTAGAGTTCGTACTTAACGAGCTTGATTTATTCGAAAGACGTGATGGAGATGTTTTCTATATAACTGAAGAAACAAAAGAAGATTTAAGAAGTATCGCATCTTTCTGGGAAAACAACAACCTAAGAAGCAAAGGTGGAGCAATGCTTCCAGAAGAAGTTAGTGTATATATGGAAACTGGATTCTTCGGAATGGAAGGTAAATTAAACTCTGGTGATGCTCACCTAGCAGTTGACTACGAAACAGTTTTAAAACAGGGATTAGTAGGATACGAAAAAAGAGTTTTAAAATTAAAAAGTGAATTAGATTTATGTGTTGCAGAAAATATAGATAAATACCACTTCTATAGAGCAGTTTTAATAGTAATAGATGCTGTTAAAACTTATGCTGAACGTTTTAGCAAATTAGCTGCAGAAATGGCAGAAAATGCTGAAGGTCAGAGAAAAGAAGAACTTCTTGAAATATCTCGTATATGTGCAAAAGTTCCTTATGAACCAGCAGAAACATTTAGAGAAGCAATACAGTCTACTTGGTTCATACAGTTAATATTACAGATAGAATCTAACGGACACTCTTTATCTTACGGAAGATTTGATCAGTATTTATACCCATACTACAAACACGATAAAGATTTAGGATTAATAACTGATGATGAAGTTGTTGAAATATTAGACAACTTATGGATAAAAACTTTAACTATAAATAAAGTTCGTAGTCAGTCTCATACATTTAGTAGTGCAGGAAGTCCAATGTACCAGAATGTTACTATAGGTGGACAGACTGTAGATAAAAAAGATGCAACTAATGAATTATCATTCTTAGTATTAAAATCTGTTGCACAGACTAGACTACCTCAGCCTAACTTAACAGTTAGATACCACAGAAATATACCAAAAGCTTTCTTAGATGAGGCTGTTGAAGTTATGAAATTAGGAACTGGTATGCCAGCATTTAACTCTGATGAAGTTATAATACCTTCATTTATAGAAAAAGGAGTTAAAGAAGAAGATGCATACAATTACTCTGCAATAGGATGTGTTGAAACTGCAGTTCCAGGAAAATGGGGATACAGATGTACAGGTATGTCTTACATGAACTTCCCAAGAATACTTCTTATGGTAATGAATGACGGTGTCGATATGACAAGCGGAAAGAGATTCTTTGAAGGAAGTGGATACTTCAAGGATATGAAATCTTATGAAGAGTTAGAACAGGCTATAGAAAAAGCTATGAGATACTTAACTAGAATGAGTGTTATCGTTGAAAATACAATAGACTTAGCTCTAGAAAGAGATGTTCCAGACATACTATGCTCAGCTTTAACTCAGGACTGTATAGGTAGAGGTAAAACTCTTAAAGAAGGTGGAGCAATATACGACTTCATATCTGGATTACAGGTTGGTATAGCAAATATGGCAGACAGTTTAGCAGCTATCAAAAAGCTTGTATTCGATGAAAACAAAATAACTCCAGAGCAGTTATGGAATGCATTATTAGATGATTTCTCAACTGAAGAAAACAAAAAAATACAGCAGATGTTAATAAACGATGCTCCAAAATACGGAAACGACAACGACTATGTGGATCAGCTAGTGGTTGATGTTTACAATATATACATAGATGAAATGAAGAAATATCCAAATACAAGACATGGCAGAGGTCCAATAGGTGGAATTAGATACGCTGGTACATCTTCTATATCTGCAAATGTTGGTCAGGGATTCTCAACTATGGCAACTCCTGATGGTAGAAATGCGAGAACTCCTCTTGCAGAAGGATGCTCTCCTGCTCATTCAATGGATAAAAAAGGACCAACAGCGGTATTCAAATCAGTTTCAAAATTACCAACTCACGAAATAACTGGTGGTGTGTTATTAAATCAGAAAGTAACTCCTCAGTTATTATCAAAAGAGGAAAATAAAGAAAAACTAGAAATGTTAATCAAAACATTCTTCAATAGATTAGATGGATACCATGTTCAGTACAATGTTGTTTCAAGAGATACACTTATAGATGCTCAGAAACATCCAGAAAAACACAGAGATTTAATAGTTAGAGTTGCGGGATATAGTGCATTCTTCAATGTATTATCAAAAGCGACACAGGATGATATAATCGGAAGAACAGAACAAACATTATAATTTAGTTTAAATTATGATAATATAAAATAAGATAAAATTTTTTTAAAAAGCTATTATAGCTTTAGGGGGATATAATAAAATGGAATTTATAGTAGATACAGTTAATTTAGAAGAAATCAAGGATGCTGTTGATCATATGCCAATAGTTGGGGTAACTAGCAACCCTTCAATAGTTAAACAGACAAATCCAGAAAACTTCTTTGAACACATGAGAAAAATAAGAGAAATAATAGGTATGGAAAGAAGCCTTCACGTTCAGGTAATTTCAAAAAATAGCGACGAAATGGTGGCTGAAGCTCATAGAATACTAAAAGAAATAGATGACCAGGTATATATAAAAGTTCCTGTTTCTTATGAAGGTATGAAAGCTATAAAAACTTTAAAAGCAGAAGGTGTTAAAGTTACAGCGACTGCAGTTTACGATTTAATGCAGGCATATATGGCATTAGCGGCAAATGTAGATTATATAGCACCTTATGTTAATAGAATAGGAAATCTTGGTGCAGATCCAATGGATTTAATAAGCAATTTATCTGATAGAATAGCTGTTGACGGATACAATACTAAGATAGTTGCTGCATCATTCAAAGGTGTTCAGCAGGTCAGAGATTCATTCAACTTTGGAGCACATGCTATAACTGCTCCAGTAGCTGTATTAAAACAGATATTTGCTAATCCAAACATTGAAAAAGCGGTAGATGACTTCAATAAAGATTGGTATGCAATGTATGGAGAAAATGTAGGTATTTGTGAATTATAAAAGTATAGGCTGTTGCAATTTTGCAATGGCCTTTTTTATAGGCATAATCACGATTATTTGCTCTCCAGGCTCATTGCAAATATTGAACAGCCTTATTTTTTATAATTTCACAAATCACTACATAGCCGTAGGCTCAGTGATAAAATAATATATTAATCTTTTTTATTTCACCGATAGGTTTTTATACTTTTTATGTATATGTATATTATATAATTTTTAGTCTAGTAAGTTTTTTAGTAGTATTTCCCTGTTGTTTATGAACATTTCCGTTATTTTGTAGCTTTCTGTTTCTTCATAGGTACATTTGTTTATTTTTCCATCATCAAAGTTGTATATTTCAGCATCTGAAATTCCGAGTAGTATAGGTGAGTGAGTTACTATTATGAATTGTGCTCCTTCTTTTGCATATTTGTGTATCTCCATCAACAATGTCAACTGTCTTTGTGGCGATAGTGCAGCCTCTGGTTCGTCAAATATGTATAATCCATTTGGTCTAAGGCTATTTTGAGCCAATGCTAGGAAACTTTCTCCATGAGATCTTTCGTGATATTTTGCAGAAGGATGCAAATCATCTGCGTATTCTTCTTCCATTGTTGCAACATTGTAAAAGCTCTCTGCTCTTAGAAAATATCCGTATTTTTCTTTTCTAAATCCTTTTACAATCCTTATCGCATCGCATAGTTCTGAATGAGTATCATGGGTAGAAAATGAGTAATTCTTCGTTCCTCCTTCAGGATTAAATCCATAGGAAACAGCTATTGCTTCAAGCAGAGTTGATTTTCCTGTACCATTCTCTCCTACAAAGAATGTGATTGGATTTGAAAATTCGAGACTTTCAACATCTTTTAAAGCTTCAATTTTTCTAAGATAGCTATCTTTTGGTATATTGTCCCATTCGAATTTAATTCCTCTGATAAATTGATTATTCATATTTTCTCCTCCAATCTATTTGTATTTTTTAATACTTATTATTTCTATTTATTTTATTCTTCAAAGCATAATTTATATCTTATACTCTAAAAATGCTAATTCCTCTTTTATCAGACCCTCTAATAAACTTTCATAATATCCAGCAATTCTAAATCCATTTTTCTTATAAAGACTCTTTGCTGGCTCATTGTGTGCATAGGTATCTATTCTAATAGCCTTACATCCTAATTCTCTGGCAAATTCTTTTGCATAATCGACCATCTGCTGACCGTATCCTCTACCTGCTTTCTGTGGCGGTATGCAAAGTGTGTGAATAACAAGAATTTCCTCACCTTCTCCAGGATAAATCCAATTAATTTCTTTGTATTCCTCAGCTTGAAAATGATTTAAAATCATACTCGCACAGATTTCTCCCTCTTCTTCAAGCACATACATAGTTCCTGTAGGAATCTTCTCCTGTGGAACTTTGATAGTTGGATATACTCCTAATTTCCAATTTGAATTACTTCCATGTTTTTCCTCATAAGTTAAAAGATCATTGTATGTATCTGCTATTGCATTTATATCTGACTCAACTGCTTTTCTTATCATAACTTTTCCTCCAATATTTAAACTATATTTTTTAAGATTTAGATTGATTTTTTATTATACTGATATTTAAACCGACATTAATGCCGACAGTTTTTTATTTTAATTTTTCTAGTTCTTTATATGCATAATTCAATTCTTTATAAAATTCTTTTTCTTTTATTTCAGGTGTCAATCCTGGCTCATCAATATAATAAATGCATGCATTAACTACGGTTTCAAAAAATTTATTTTTAAATATTTCATCATTACAGCAATCAGCATATTCACTATAAAAAGGTTCCGCTATATCATAGTATTCTTCTTTTGTAATTTCTCCCTTGAGATATCTTCTTATCTGATTTAATATTTCTTTCTTAAATTTTATCCCATCCATCTTACATTCCCCTAACGATTTTTATTTTTATAATATAATTATAGAAATGTCTCAAGTTATTCCTAATACTTCTCTTATTTTATTATAATTTACTTATTTGTAAAAAAGAAGATATTGTAATTTTTTCTTAAAATAGAAATTCTCTTTTACTTGTAGTTTCAACTGAAGTTCGCTCGACAATCTACAGTCGATTTCTACTTTAGATTAGAACAAGGTTCGAATAAAGTAAAAGAAATCGACGAAGCCTGGAGAGAAACTCAGTTGAAACTACAAGCTTTGAAAAATACTTAAAAGAAAAAATACAATATCTTCTCTTTTTTCAATAAGATAAATTATAAAAAAAGAGATGTGCACAAGAAAACCTGCGACATCTCTATAATTCTTATATTAATCTTATTCCCATTCTATTGTTGCACTTGGTTTTGGACTTAAATCGTAGCAAACACGGTTAACGTTTTTAACTTCTTTAAGTATTCTATTAGTTATCTTGTCTAATATAGCCCAATCTATGTGCTCTATTGTAGCTGTCATAGCGTCTACAGTGTTTACGGCACGGATTATTACTGGGTATTCGAAGCTTCTTGCGTTGTCTCTTACACCAACTGATTTAAAATCAGGAACAGCTGTGAAGTACTGCCATACAGTTTTGTCTAATCCAGCATTTGCAAATTCTTCTCTAAGTATTGCATCTGATTCACGAACAGCTTCTAATCTGTCTTTTGTTATAGCTCCAAGGCATCTAACACCAAGACCTGGTCCTGGGAATGGCTGTCTGTATACCATATCATGAGGTAGTCCTAATTCTACACCACAAGCACGAACTTCATCTTTGAATAAGTAGTATAATGGTTCAACTAATTCGAATCCTAAATCTTCTGGTAGTCCACCAACGTTGTGGTGAGATTTAACAACTTTAGCTGTTTTTGTTCCACTTTCTACTATATCAGGGTATATAGTTCCCTGTGCTAGGAAGTCTATTCCTTCTAATTTACGAGCTTCTTCTTCAAATACTCTTATGAATTCTGCTCCTATTATTTTTCTCTTTTCTTCAGGATCTGCTACACCTTCAAGTTTTCCTAAGAATCTTTCTTCTGCATCTACATAGATAAGGTTAGCATCCATCTGGTTTTTAAATATTTCAACAACACTTTCAGATTCACCTTTACGCATTAAACCGTGGTTAACGTGAACGCATACTAACTGTTTTCCTATTGCTTTTATTAAAAGTGCTGCAACAACAGAACTGTCAACACCACCTGATAAAGCAAGTAGTACTTTTTTATCTCCAACCTGGTTTCTTATTAATTCTACCTGGTCTTCTATAAAGTTTTTAACGTTCCAGTTAGCTTCTGCTTTACAAGTATCGAAAACAAATGCTTTTAAAGTTTCTTCATCTGGCATTTCATCGAATTTTGTTTCACATTTTGAAGTTGGGTGGTCTATTGAAATCATTGGGAATCCTAATGTGTATAATTCTTCATTGATTTCTACTGCTTCTCCATCTACTATTCTATTTTCCCCTCCAAATAGAACAATACCTTTTAAATTTTTTAATTCTTTTATTTCCTCAGCAGTTATATCATGAGGGTATATTTCACTGTATACACCTAAATCACGTATAGCTCTAGCTAAGTTTGTGTTTTTTGTGCTACCTAAGTCTAAAATAGCGATCATATCTTGTTTCATAGCTTAACATCATCCTTTTCTTATTAATCTAATATAATTTTATAATTAAATTGTATCTCATTTTTTGTTGACATACAATAAAAATATGCATTTCTTACAATAAAATTATAAATTTTCACGAAAAAAAATGTGCCAGACACCAAATTTCATTCGGTATTTAGCACACTTTTTATTATCTAAAGCATTTAAAGTTCAATTTTTATCTTATTCCCATTCTATTGTTCCTGGTGGTTTACTAGTTATATCATACACAACTCTGTTTGCACCTTCAACTTCATTTACTATTCTATTAGATATTTTTTCTAATACATCGTAAGGCATTTTATACCAATCTGAAGTCATACCATCTGAAGAACTAACAGCTCTTATACCTACAAGGTATGCGTAAGTTCTTTCATCTCCCATAACACCAACAGTCTTAACATCTGGAAGTGTAGCAAATGCCTGCCATATTTCTTTGTATAATCCAGCTTTCTTTAATTCTTCCATGTATATAGCATCAGCTTCTCTTAATATGTCACATTTTTCTTTTGTAACTTCACCGATAACTCTTATACCAAGACCTGGTCCTGGGAATGGGTGTCTGTATATAAGGTCTTCATCTATTCCAAGTTCTAAACCTATTCTTCTAACTTCATCTTTGAATAATTCTCTTAATGGTTCTATTATTTCCTGGAAATCAACATCTTCAGGAAGTCCACCAACGTTGTGGTGAGATTTTATAGTAGCTGCACCGTTTCCGTGTCCACTTTCTATAACGTCAGCATATATTGTTCCCTGTACAAGGAAGTCCATTTTTCCTAATTTTTCTGATTCTTCTTCGAATACTCTTATGAACTCTTCACCTATTATTTTTCTTTTTCTTTCAGGTTCTGTAACACCTTTTAATTTAGATAAGAATCTATCTTCAGCGTTAACTCTTATTAAGTTCATGTCGAATTTATCTCTGAATATTCTTTCTACATCGTCACCTTCATCTTTTCTAAGTAGACCATGGTCAACGAATACGCAAGTTAGGTTATCACCTATTGCTCTGTGCATTAATACAGCTGCAACAGATGAGTCAACTCCACCACTTAATCCGCAAAGAGCTTTTCTATCTCCAACTTTTTCTTTTATTTCTTTTATTTTATCTTCTATGAAAGAGTCTGTTGTCCAGTCACCTTTTACTTTACATATATTGTATAAGAAGTTTCTTAAAACTTTATCTCCGTCTAGACAATGTTCAACTTCTGGATGGAACTGTACTCCATATATATTTCTTTCAACATTCTGCATTGCAGCTATTGGACAATCAGCTGTGTATGCTATTACTTCAAATCCTGTTGGTAATTCAGATATGTAGTCAGTGTGGCTCATCCATACTGAGTTAGTGTTTATTCCTTCGAATAGAGCAGATTCTTTGTAAGTTATTTCTGTTTTTCCGTATTCTTTCTGCTGTTTTCCACCTTTTTCAACTTTTCCGCCTAAAAGATGTGCTATTAACTGATCTCCGTAGCATATACCTAAAACTGGTACACCTAATTCAAATATTTCAGTAGATATAGTTGGTGAATCTGGTAAGTATGCACTGTTAGGTCCACCTGTAAATATTATCCCTGTAGGGTTTTTAGCTTTTATTTTTTCGATATCAGTTGTACATGGAAGTATTTCACAGTACACGTTGTTATCTCTTACTCTTCTAGCTATCAGCTGGTTGTACTGACCACCGAAGTCTATGACTAGCACTAATTCATGTTTCATCAATTTTCTCTCCTTCTTTATATAAATTTTTATTTTTTTGCATAGTTAACTATTATAATATATCTATTATACTTTAATTTACCAACAATTAAAAGATTTATCATTAAATTGGCATCCTATGTACTTATATCTTTTAACTTTATTTCATAAATAATTCATATTTTATTCATAAAAAAGATATCAATCAAATTTTAAGTTGTTAAATATAAAATCGACTAATATCTTTTATAAATATTTTTAATTTTTACTATTTTATATCTGCTGCTTTTCTAAGAATTAAAAAGAATAATATTATTCCTATAGCCATAACTATATGAGCAAGTCCTGCTATCCCAGAAATAGATGCGTTCATCGCTGTAGTAAGAGCCATATACTTAACCTGAGTTATACCTCTAACTAAAAGCATAATTACCATTCCAATTAAGCCAACATTGTATATAACAAAGAATTTATTTATTCTTTTATCTTCTGAAATTTTATACTGTTTTTCTAAAAGTGCAACCATTAAGAAGAATATCATACCAAGTACAAATAAATGTACGTGTACTTTTCCAAGTGCTGTTGCACCAACAAATTGATTAAACTTTGTAAACTCTCTGTAGAATACTCCACCTATCATAGCAAGTATTGCATATAAAAATGATGTGTTTATAAATTTCTTTTCCATAATAAAAATCCTCCATTCAAGCTATTTGATTAATTCGTACAATCAAATGCAATATACTCATACTAGTATATTACCCAGCTAAATGGAGGATAAACAGATTTTATTTTACACTATAATGTTTTTATATTTAAATATTTTTACTACATCATTCCTGGCATTCCACCTGCCATAGGATCTGCTTCTTTTTCTGGTATATCTGCAACAGCTGCTTCTGTTGTTAAGAATACACCTGCTATTGATGCAGCGTTCTGTAAAGCTGTTCTACTAACTTTAGTAGGGTCAACTATACCAGCTTCTATCATATTTACATATTCTTCGTTTAATGCATCAAATCCTACATGAAGGTCTGCATCCATTACATTTTTAACTATAACTGCACCTTCAAGTCCTGCATTTATAGCTATCTGTCTTAATGGTTCTTCAAGAGCTTTTCTTATTATGTTAGCTCCTAATTTTTCTTCACCTTCTAGTGAATTAACTAATTCTTCTACTGCTGGTATTACGCTTACAAGTGCAGTACCACCACCAGCTACTATACCTTCTTCAACAGCTGCTTTTGTAGCATTTAAAGCATCTTCTATTCTTAATTTCTTTTCTTTCATTTCAACTTCTGTAGCAGCACCTACTCTAACAACTGCAACACCACCAGCAAGTTTTGCTAATCTTTCCTGAAGTTTTTCTCTATCGAAATCAGAAGTAGTCTGGTCTATCTGGTATCTTATCTGATTTATTCTTTCGTCTATTGCTTCTTTAAATCCAGCACCACCTACTATTGTAGTAGCTTCTTTTGTAACTTTAACTGATGCTGCATTACCAAGCATGTAAAGTTCTGTATCTTTTAAATCATATCCTAATTCATCAGATATTACCTGAGCACCTGTTAATGTAGCTATATCTCCTAGCATATCTTTTCTTCTATCACCAAATCCTGGAGCTTTAACAGCTACAACATCAAATGTTCCTCTTAATTTATTAACTACTAATGTAGATAATGCTTCACCTTCTACATCGTCAGCTATTATTAATAATTTTCTTCCCTGCTGAACTATCTGTTCAAGTATAGGTAATATTTCCTGTATGTTAGATATTTTCTTATCTGTTATTAATATGTATGGATTGTCTAAAACAGCTTCCATTTTATCTACATCTGTTACCATGTAAGCTGATACAAATCCTCTGTCAAACTGCATACCTTCAACAGCGTCTAATTCTGTGTGCATAGTTTTTGATTCTTCAACAGTTATAACACCGTCTTTACCAACTATTTCCATAGCTTCAGCTAATAATTTACCAACTTCTTCATCTCCTGAAGAAACTGATGCAACCTGAGATATTTCTTCTTTAGTAGATATATCTTTTGAATGAGCTTTTAACTGTTCAACTGCTACTTCAACAGCTTTCTGTATACCTTTTCTTAAAAGAACTGGGTTAGATCCAGCTGTTACATTTTTTAAACCTTCTCTTATTATTGCCTGAGCAAGTACTGTAGCTGTTGTAGTACCGTCCCCTGCTATGTCGTTAGTTTTAACTGCAACTTCTTTAACTAACTGTGCACCCATATTTTCAAATCTATCTTCAAGTTCTATTTCTTTTGCTATTGTTACACCGTCATTAGTTATAAGTGGAGTACCAAATTTTTTATCAAGTATTACATTTCTTCCTTTTGGTCCCATTGTAACCTTAACTGTATCAGCTAATTTATTTACTCCTGCTGCTAATGCTTTTCTTGTATCTTCTGAGAATTTTATTTCTTTTGCCATTTTAACTACCTCCCCAAACTAAAACAAAACTTATACTGTAATCTTTTGACTATACTTCTATTATTTTAATTATTCTAATACTGCTAATATATCTGCTTCTTTTATTATTATGTATTCTTCGCCTTCAACTTTAACTTCTGTTCCAGCGTATTTAGAATATATAACCTTATCGCCTTTTTTAAGCTCCATTTTTATTTCTTTACCGTCTACTATTCCACCTGGTCCAACTTCTATTACTTCAGCTATCTGAGGCTGTTCTTTTGCTGCACCTGCAAGTATTATTCCACTTGCAGTTTTTTCTTCTACCTCTGCTCTTTTTATTACTACTCTGTCTGCTAATGGTCTTATTTTCATTACCTAGCGCCTCCTATTTTATATATCAATTTATAAGTTTAATCGCTTATTTTATATTTAGCACTCTAAGACTATGAGTGCTAACAATTATTATAATATACCTTTTATTTTCATTTTTCAATACTTTCTACATAAATTTTTGACTATGCCATATATCTATTAAGAATTGTTTTTAATCCTATTTCCCTATACCTAATTCTCTAGCATAATAGAATAGATACTGCTGTGCATATCCAGCTATATCACCAAATTTTTCAAGAGCAAATTTTCTCATCTTAGGTAAACTCATATCTTCTTCAATGTAAAATTCCTGCATTACTCTCTTTACCCAAACATCAACTGGAAATGTATCTATCTTCTGCATACCAAATAATGCTATGCAGTCGCAAACTTTTGGTCCAACTCCATTGAATTTTTTTAGTTCTTTGCAACAATCTTCTGTACTAAGTTTTCTAAAGTTTTTAACATCTAGTCCAAGTTCTACAACTGATTTGCATGTACTTTTTATATATTTATCTCTAAATCCAGTTTTACATTCTCTTATTTCTTCCTGTGTAGCTTTGTTTAATTCTTCTGGTGTAGGGAATGCATAGTATTTCTTTCCTCTATACTCTCCTATTAGTTTTCCATATCTTTCAGATAGATTTTCTATCGCCCTCTGTATCATTGGTATTCTGTTGTTTGAAGATATTATAAATGAAATTAACATCTCCCAACTGTCCTGTCTAAGTATTCTTATTCCCCATCCAAAGTCTACTGCTTTGTCTAAGTATTCATCGAATTCTTTAAGAGTACTTTTTATTTTTCCATAGTCTGTGTCCATGTCAAAGTAGTCACGCCATATGTTTTCGTAGTCCTCTTTTGTAGTATTATCTATTATTACATCGTTTCCTTCTCTTTTTACGTTAATTACTTTTCCCATAGCAACACCTGTGTATGAGCCGTCTTCTTCCGCTCTCCATCTGAAACACTGACCACATTCAAATATATGCTTTGGATCAAAGTCTGCTACTTCTTCTAATATTATTCCGTTTTCTTTTTCTATAATGTTCATTTTGCACCTCATTAATAAATTTCATAATTATAATTTTATATCTAAAATTTGCATACTTAATAATATAATACCCTATCAAATTATTATTAAAAAGTTATATTTTTGTTTATCGTATTTTTATTTACCTTATATGCTATAATAAATTTACTATATATAAATATTATTATACATTTTTTATAATTAGTAAATTAATTTCTGTATTGCTTAATATGTTATAATATACTAGAATTTCTAATTTTAACTATTTAGAGGGGAGCGAGCAATTTGTTAGAAGAATTAAAAACATTTATCGCTGTTGTTGAAATTAAGAATTTTACCAAAGCTGCAGAATACCTAAGTCTTTCACAACCAAGTGTTAGTGTACACATCAAAAATTTAGAAAACTATTTTGGAGAAAAACTCATAGACAGATCTGTTAGACAGAAATCTATAAAAATAACTGAACAGGGTTATTTACTTTACAAAAGAGCTAAAGAAGTCGTAAGTATAATCGAAGCTGCTAAGTTAGAAGTTAAAATTGATACGGAATATATTGTTGGAGATATTAAAATTTCAGCTGTTCCTTCAGCTGCTAATTATATTCTTCCAAAATATATAGCTGAGTTTTCAAAGAAATATCCAAATATAAATATAGAACTCTCTATAAAAAGCTTTGATGATGTAAAAAAAGATTTAGTTAATTTAGATGCAGATATAGGTATTATAGACAGAAAGATTATGTCTGATGATTTTGAACAACAGGAATGCTTTAAAGAAAATATGAAGTTAATTTTCCCTTACGATTATAAAACTTATATTTCTAATATCCATTCTTATGAGAATCTAAGTGGACAGAATTGGATTTTAAGGGAAAAAGGATCTGGAACAAGATTTTTAACAGAGTATTTTCTAAACAAAAAACAGATAATCCCCAAATCTGTTTTCATTATGGGAAGTAGTTATTCAATAAAGGAAGCTGTAAAAAATGGAATGGGTATTTCTATACTATCTGGTTCCGCTTGTGAGCAGTTTGAAAATTCTAATGAAATATTCTGTATGGATATAGACAACGAATTTTCTAGAACTTTCTATTCTATTTCTCAGAAAAATTTCAAACCAAAGAGATCAGTTTCATTATTTTTAGATGAAATAAAAAATAGCGATGCTCAAATTTAATAATTCTAAATAGTTCTAATCTAGTTATACGACCATTTATTTGTCGAATTAATTCGATATACTGTTGCAATAAAAAAGGTCATCTCTTCTGAGATGACCTTTTTCTTTTAGTCTATTTTATCTTGTTCCTTATTATTTTCTTTTTGTTCCTGCTCATGTTCTTTTACTATTTTTGCATATTTTAGAGATGTAAACATCAATATTGCTATAATTAAAAACAATACTGGATGTATATTTATTCCTTTAAACTTGTAAAGATATAACATTATTAAGAGTATTACTCCCCAAAATACAGCAGTTATTTGATGTCTGTACTCTAAAAATTTATCCATTTAGATTACACTCCTATTTTTGAACACTATAATATAATTTTCTTAATCTATTATATTATACCTCTTATTTCATCAAGAGATTTTATTCCTTCTCTATCCATGAAGTCATTAAGGTCTTTTATTATTTTTGTTCCTATTTCTGGGTCCATGAAGTTTGCAGTCCCTACCTGTACAACAGTTGCTCCAGCCATTATAAATTCTATAACATCTTCTGCAGTAGATATTCCACCTATTCCTATTACAGGTATGTTTACAGCTTTACTTACTTCATACACCATTCTAAGAGCTATAGGTTTTATAGCTGGTCCAGAAAGTCCAGCAGTTACATTTTCAAATACTGGTTTTCTTCTTTTTATATCTATTGCAAGAGCTTTAAATGTATTTACTAAAGATACACCATCTGCACCTTCTTCTTCACAAACTTTCGCCATTCCAACTATATCTTCTGCGTTTGGAGATAGTTTTACAACTAGAGGGTGCTTGCAAACTTTTCTAACTTCTCTTACAACTTCTCTAGCCACTTCATTTTTTATTCCGAAAGCCATACCTCCAGCTTTTACGTTAGGGCAAGATATGTTAAGCTCTACCATATCTATATCCTGGTCATTTAAAAGTTCAACACCTTTTACGTAATCTTCTAGGCATCCTCCACCAACGTTAGCTATTCTAACACAGTTTAGATTTCCGAAGAAAGGCATTTCGTGATCTATGAATCCCTGTACTCCTGGATTTTCAAGACCAACACTGTTCATTATTCCTGATGGAGTTTCGTGTATTCTTAAACCATTGTTTCCTGGTTTTGCGTTTAAAGTTAATCCTTTACTACTTACTCCACCAAGTTCATTTATATCGTAATATTCATTGTATTCTTTACCAAATCCGAATGTTCCTGAGGCCATTACTATAGGATTTTTAAATTCTATTTCTCCAAATTTTACTCTTAAATCAGCCATTAGAAAATCACATCCTCTCCCCAGAATACTGGACCGTCTTTACAAGTCTTTTTATTTCCGAATTTTGTTTTACAAGTACATACTAGACATGCTCCAACACCACAAGCCATGTGATTTTCAAGAGATATCATTATTCTTGTGTTTGTACCTTCACACATTTTAACTAATTTTTCCATCATTGGTGTTGGTCCACAAGATAGTATGTAATCGTAATCTTCTACATTTAATATATCTGTTATGAATGTATTTCCTGTAGTTGTTTTTACTTCATTACAGAATTCTTTGTATTCATCTACTAATATTGCTTCTTCTCTGAAGCCAAGATATGCATCGCATCCAGGTATAGTTTTAGCTACTAAGTAAAGAGGTGCTACACCTATTCCTCCACCAACTAAAGCTACTTTTCCTTCTACTTTTTCATATCCATTTCCATATGGTCCCTGAAGTTTTATTTCATCTCCTGGAACAAGTTTAGCAAATATTTCTGTTCCTTCTCCAACTACTTTATAAAGGAATGTTATTCCTTCTTCATCTATGTCATGTATACTTATCGGTCTTGAAAGTACAGGGTATTTGTCCCAAGCTCTTAGCATATAGAACTGTCCCATTTTTCCTTCAAATTTTCCTGCGACTTTCATTCTGTACATATCTTCGCCGATATAACTGTTTTCTATTATTTTGTACATTTATATTCTCCTTCGCATTAGTTTTGATAGTTTATTCTGGGTCTTTTATTCCTAAAAGTTTCATTATTAGAGCCATTCTTACATACATTCCGAATTTTGCCTGTTCAAAGTAAACAGCTCTTTTATCATCGTCTACATCAGTAGATATTTCATTCACTCTTGGAAGTGGATGA